>JBGPIK010000013.1:0-38445 GCA_041484845.1 Binatia bacterium
ATAACGCCAGCCGTATCGTGGAGATCAATCGTTGTGGGCCGGCGGAGATTCGATTCGTTCGAGTCCTGCAGGTTCACAGCGAAGAGTTCTTTCTCGCGACCAAGATTCACTTGATAGACGCCCTGGTAAAAAGTGTCGGTGAAAGAAGTCGCGGCGGATTTTAACGAGAATTTGTCGCCTCTTGGACTGACGACCAGATCCCCTTGACGGGCCGCGCTAAATGTAAGCGTTTCACCGGTGCCTTTGCCCCGAGCGCCTGCGGTTTCAATAAACCAGTCCAGCAAATTCAAAGTAAAAACCGACATCGGCAGATTGTCTCGCCCGAGGTAAGGAAAAGGGTCGAATCCCAAAACTAAGTAACGTATACCCTGACGTTGCGCCGCAAAAACGAGGGGGCCTTCCGGGCTCTCCACAATCCTTTCCCCGGCGACGTGTGGGTTGAGTGGCCGCGCGTACGGAGGCCGAAGCAAAGAAAAATTTACGTATCGAGTGAGCGGATGGGGCTCGCGCCAATTCGACACCAGCGGTCTGCTTAGCGGCTTACCTAGGCCAACGAGAGTGTTGTCTGGCGGAAGCACGAAAAGCGCCGACGTTTGCGGCGGCTCTGCGGGCGCCGCGAAATGAAATATTTCCAGGTCGTAACCGGTTTGTTCGGCGTTTTGATAGTCGCCGGGGGAGACAATGTCCAAACTTACGCCCGCAATGGCTCGCAGGCTGGATAAAGCTTGAGGGCGCGGCGAAACACCAAGAATCCGTAAGATTTGCGCCGGCGGCGGGACAGCAAACCGGCGATTGTCAATGAGCAGGGCGTCACGCTCAGCGATTTCAGCCTCGTAGTGGGACCGTCGCGGCAACCCTTCAAAAAATGCCGCAGCGGTCTTGCCGGCCCCAATCGCGAGTTCGTGGCTGGCGAGCACGGCTCCGCCGCCGCTCAACACAACTTTAATTTTCGCGTCCTTGGCTGAGTAATTGGTCACTTCGGCCGTAGCGCTCAGCTGCCCGCTGGCCAGGGAAGCGTGGCCGAGTTGAAAAGAAGTAATCGCGAGATTGTCTTGGGGCGTCCCTACTGAAATAGCCCTTAGCTTCTCTCCCTGGCCGCTCACGGGATGATCGGTGATGAGGTAGACACGATCGTAATTTTGCCGTATCGCCAGTTGATTTAAAACCGTGTCGTAGTCGATTGGGGGGTCGCCAAGATCGTAAGGTTCGAGGCCGGCGATGAGTCCAGCAGCGTCATCCACACCACGTGTGGTGCCGCGAACTTTCTCCAGACGCGGCGTCGTCAAATAAATATCGATCATGCCGGTTACGCCCACCTCGGTGAGTAGATCCCGGGCCCGTTCTTGCGCAAGCTGGAAGCGCGTTTTGCCGTTCTCCAACGTTTGCATACTCGCCGAGTTGTCAAGGGCGATGGCCATGCGGCGTGGACGGATCGAAAAGACGGGTTCGCTCAATGAAAAAATGAGGAGCGTCAGAAGCACAAGTTGGAGGAAAAAGATCAGCGGTAAGCGCAGCCGACCCCAAGGTCTGCCGCTTGCCCGCTCGCCCATTTCCGCGAACAGTAGCAGACTGGAAAAAATAACCCGCCGCGGCCTGCGTCGAATCAAGTACGGGATCAGCAGCAGCGGTAGCGCCAAGACACCATACAGAGCTACAGGGTTGAGAAACTCCATGGCGCAACTTACTTAAACAAACCGATGGCGGGCAGGGTGGCGAAGACAAAGTCGCCAAGGTCGCGGTCGTTAATATAAAGAGAGTAATGGATGCCGCTTTGATGACAAAAACTGCGCAGTTCCGAATTATGGTACGCTAATTTTGCTTGATACTCCTGGCGAGTTTTTGCGTTCCACTGAATGCGAACTTCGCTATTTGTTTCACTGTCCACCAAATTTAAACTACCCTTAGCGAAGGGCGGTTCAACTTCCTGCCTGGTTAGCACCTGAATTGCCGCGATGTCGAGGTTGAGAGCGCGTAGCAGATTCAGTCCTTCCTGGTAGGTCTGCACCGGCATTAGGAAGTCGGAGATCAGGATCGCCTTTCCCGGTCGCCGTAGTTTTTTTAGATATTCCCTTAAAGCCGCCGCCAAGTCGAGCGGACCTCGCGGCGCCAGTGATGTGGCGAACTTAACGCAATCCGTCATGCGGCGGCGCCCGCGATAAAAAGGTGATGGCGGGCTGGCCGATTCGCCCTGCAATAAGTGCAGCTTCACGTGATCGTGGTTTGCCAATACGACGTAGGAAAGCGCCAAGCCGATATGCGTGGCCGGCATAAACTTGGTTTCCGCGGATGGAAAGGCCATGGACGCGCTCGCGTCAATGAACACATAAGCGAAAAGATCGACTTCTTCGCGAAAAATCTTGATGTAGAGTCGATCCGTGCGCGCGTAAATCCCCCAATCGAGGTAGCGCAGGTCGTCGCCCGGTGAATAGCGCCGATAATCGGCGAATTCCAGGCTGGTACCGCGGCGCGGCGAAGAGTAGCTTCCCGGATGGCTGCCGAGAAACTCTTTTCGCGTGCGCAGCCTGAGGGTTTCTAATTGGCTCAGAAACCGGGGCGTGAACGGTTCAGGAAGCATGGCTTATTTGACGTCAACGGGTGGCGTATCGAATCGGATCCGTGAGCCCCGCTTCCTCAAATCCTTTCAGCCGAAGCTGGCAACTATCACACAGACCGCAGGCGCGAGCATCGGAAGTCGGATCGTAGCAGCTCCAGGTGATCGAGTAATCCATTCCTAACTCAACGCCTGCCTTAATAATCTCCGCCTTCGTCATGCGAATCAAGGGAGCACGAATTTTTAGCCGGTTTCTCCCTTCCACGCCTGCCTTGGTGGCGAGATTTGCCATGTATTCGAACGCGCGAATGTACTCCTCACGGCAGTCGGGATAGCCGCTGTAATCGAGTTGATTGGCGCCAAAAAAAATATCGGCAGCTTCGATGCGCTCCGCCAATGCCAATGCGAATGACAGGAAAATCGTGTTCCGCGCCGGAACATAAGTGACCGGGATACCGCGCGCGATTTCCTCCGGCGCGCGTCCCTTGGGAACTTCGATTTGATCGGTCAGCGCCGATCCGCCGATGACGCGCAGGTCGAAGTCTATAATCAATTGTTTTGCGCTGAGGAAACCGGCTACTTTTTTGGCGGCCTCGAGTTCTCGGTTATGGCGTTGTCCATAGCGCAGCGTCAGCGCATGGAGTTGGAAGCCGTTTTGTTTTGCCATCATGCCCGCCGTGGCAGAATCAACTCCGCCGCTTAGCAGGATGACCGCATCTCTGCCGACCATAGATTACGGGACTCGGGTTCCTTCCATGGGGTAGCGTTTTTCGTACCAATCCACGATACCCTCATCAAGAACTTTCATATTGCGATAACCCTTTTCATAGAGAATGCCGTAAGCCAAACTGGCCAGGTGATGAGGGCAAGCTCAATACAAAACGACCGGCCGATCCGTGGGAATATTTTGCAGATGAGCGCTGAATTCAGCCAGGGGCGAGGAAACAGCCCCAAGAATATGTACCTCACGATATTCTTCTTCTGTGCGCACGTCGATAATTAAGGGTTTTTCCACCGCAGTGATTTCCTTAACAAGCTCGTCGACGGCAATAAAAACCGGCGTAATGTTGTCCGCGAGCTTTTGCTGCGCGAATTGAGGATATTTAGACGGGTCCGCCTGAACCGTTGTGTGGAAGAGAAGAATCGCGGTGCAAAACACGGCGCTAACGAAAACTGTCCTCTCTAAAGGAATGGATCGCTTCATGGAGTTGCTCCCTTAGAGCTGTATTTACTGGCTTCTGCCAGGGCTTCCAAGGACTGTGTGCCGACGTAACGCTCGCCATTGATGATCCAAGTGGGATAACTCTGAACATTTTTTGCATTACACTCTGCGGCTTGCGGCGCTGACGGACCACCCGGGCTGCATTCTACGTAAGGTAGCCGCTTCACCGAGCCGCCAAACATTTCCTTTTGCTCGGCACAATGGGGACACCAATACGAACCGTAGAATTTGGCACTGGAGCGGGTCAGATGCTCGGCTAAACCCTGGACCCATGGATCCTCCGGTCGCGGAGCATCGCCCCAGAACCCAGCGTAGTAAAGATGCAGCGCAAGAACAATAACAATGCCGCTGCCGACACTTTTGGCCAGCCAAGGTCCCCAGGAAAACCGCGGCAGATTGGCCGGGCGCTGCAATGTGACGGTAACGAATATAACGGTCATTAATGTCAGGGAGCTTAAACAATAAGGGCACGTAGCCTGGAGCGCGATGAACGCCACCGATGTCAAGTAAATGCTGTAGAAGAGCCCGAAGAGAGAAATGACCCAGGCGAATTTCCACTGGCTGTCGGCGCGCTTGTTCCAGGCAACGGTCGCCAGTGCGGCGTAGGTGAGAAATCCCCACAAAGACGTCGGCATTCCGAACAGCATAGACCAGCGGCTATTCAACACCACTTCGCAGCCTCCTCCCACCGGGCACCCTGCCACCTTACTTCCTTCCCACGCCGAATAGGTAAGATATGCGGACAGAGCCATGCCGATCAGTGCCAAACCAAATAACGGCCAGTTTGGGGTTTTTCGCACCAGAGCTTGCCGGGCGGATGGTTTAGTGATGGGTTTCTTTTGTTTGATCGCCTGAGCCATTTAGACTACTCCTTCCTGTTGCTAAGTAGAGTGACGACATCTTTATTCAAGCGCTGTAACGCTTCCGTATCACGGCTATCGTAATATCCCCGGATCTGCGCCGCTCTGTCGATTAAGACAAACCACGGGCTATGGAGAATCACATCCTCGTCAGCGCCGCCGGTACGCGCGGGAGTCGCGCTCAGGCGAAAGCCTTCTTGGACCAGCCGCAAGATTTGTTCTTTGTTGCCGGTCAAAAACAGCCAGCGATCAGCGTCGGCTTTGAAATGTTCAGCATAGCGAGTAAGTACCTGCGGCGTGTCTTGCTCGGGATCGACTGAAAAAGAAACTAGCCTGATGTCGCGCCGGTTGTTCCAATGTTCCTGTAGCCTCGCCATTTCCGCACTCTGCATCGGGCAGGTGTCCGTGCAGGTGGTATAGATGAAATCTGCGATCCAGACCTTGCCCCGTAGCCCCGCCAAATTGGCGGTTTTGCCGTTCCGCTCGGTGAGTGAAAACTCCGGGACTGGGCCGTATTCATTCAAACCCTCAAGCGATTGCGCTTCCGATAGCCGATATCGGTCGCGCGATTGCAGCTTTATCCACAAGAAAGTGCCCAGCACAATTCCGAGGCCGATGACACTCAGCGCCAAAAGCAGAAAATTATTTTTTGCAGGATTCATGACGAGATGGCAAGAACCGACATGATTCTATCCATTAATTCACCTTTTGTGTAGAGGGCATACTCTGGAGAGATTAGTGCCACTTAATAACAAATGCGGAGACAGAATTTCAGCTGTTGACGGTGATACGGGAGAAGTGACCAAGAGACGAAAACTGTACAGAGGTGCCTAAGTTTGAGAATGTGGCGTCCTATAAATGTGTATGGATTTTCCTACTCTGCCAAGTGACTGGTATTCCTTGAGCTCCGGACTCGGACTGTCACAAGAGCACATTGAGCAATTACGCTTTCAGCGAAGACGTTATATTGGCGCAATGAAGACCTCGTGACACCATGACATACTTGAAGTTTCAAACGAATTGGACATTTAGGCGCTCTGGGAAATTGCTAAAATTTCATTCTAGATTTAGAAAACTCGTTTCTTACCGTGTTGCACGTTTATTGAATAATAAAACGTGAGGAACTAGGCATAAATCCTGCGTATCGCTCGCTCAGGCGTCCCTGGGCAGATTACAGCCATGTTTTTTTGCGCTGAATATTTCATGGGTCGAGGGATCCACCGCGATATGACAACGATTAACAAACAAAGTCATTTTGACATCGGCGAATTCTCAGGCCGGATCGGTTGGAAGCTCGGCGTTGTCTTTGGCACACTGCTGTCTTTGGTCCTACTGGTCGGGGGATCCTCGCTTCATTTGCTGCGGTCAATTTTGCTTGGTTTGGAGGATATCGAGAAAGAAAGCCAGCAAGTTGACGTGGCCCGTCGTATTCACAGCACCCTTCACGAGTTCATCTCGGCCTACGTTAGGGCCAACCTTCAGCCAAAACATTTTTCGGAAGAGTATCGCAAGAGTTTTTTTTCCAAACTCGATGCTGATTTTCAGCGTTACCGTGAGACCGATGCAAAACCCGATAACATTAAGCAAATCGACAAAATAATCGCTGAGGTCACCGAAATTACACAAAGGATCACAAGACGAACCCAGCCCTCTTCCGGGCTTCACAGCGAACCGATCAACATGGCGGACCTCAATGCGCTAAGAGACGCCGAGCAGAGAATTGAGTCCATCACAGAGCGTTTGAGCACGGCGCACGAGGACCACGAGGAGCAAAGACTCGGCAAAGATCGGAAGACGCTGGGGATCATGCTCGGCATTTACGGTGCATTTGTCGTTTTGGGCATATTTTTGATTGTAGGCGCCAACTTCATGGTCCGACGTTTGATTACTTGGCCTCTCCATTCGCTTGTACAAAGCGCCTCCGAGATCGCCAGAGGAAATCTGAGTAACAAAGTCGCTGTCTCCTCAAACGATGAGATTGGCCAACTGAGCCATACTTTCAACCTTATGCTCGATAAGCTGACGGATAACGAAGAGAGACTCAGGGGGATGGCCACGCTGGAGGAACGCGGAAGATTAGCTCAGGAACTCCACGACAGTCTATCCCAAGACCTCGCCGTACTTCACCTGGAGCTGATCAAAGCAGAGTGCAGTCTCCCGATTACAAAGACCGCCGAAGCAAGAAACATGATAAGAGACATGCGCGACATCGTCAACCGGGCTTACGAGGATGTTCGGGAATCCATATTCGGGTTGCGCGCGTCGGCTTCCGAAACCCTTGACCTAGTTCGCACCCTTCCTCAGTATCTCCTTAAATTTAGCGCGATCAAAGGAATTCCTGTGGATCTTGTGGTTGCCAACCCTGAGGATGTTCAACTTGCACCACACGCAGAAATCCAACTGGTTCGGATCATTCACGAGGCGCTCTCCAACATCTCTAAACATGCGCACGCAACGAGGAGTATCGTGAAGTTTGAACGCGACGGCAACTTCGCAAGAATCACCATCGAAGATGACGGTCGGGGGTTTACGGTTGATCGAGGGATGGACAAGAATCTCCACTTCGGTCTCCAGATCATGCGGGAGCGGGCGGAAGGGGTTTCCGGGACACTTAGGGTTGAGAGCGCTCCCGGCCGTGGAACAAGGGTCGTCGTCTATTTACCCCTGGAAGAACGATCTTATGACGCCTATCCGCTTGCTGTTGGTGGATGATCACGCCCTCTTCAGAAAAGGATTGGCTGCGCTCCTCGCGACCGAGCCGGCGTTTCGGGTTGTCGGAGAGGCCCGTGACGGCCGGGAGGCGCTTAAAAAAGCCGCCGAGCTCAAGCCTGATCTTGTTCTGATGGACATTCACATGCCCGGTATTGGCGGGCTGGAGGCAACCCGGCTAATCTGTGAGTCCCTTCCTTCTACCAAAGTCGTCATCCTTACCGTCTCGGAAGAAGATAAGGATCTATTCGACGCCATCAAATCTGGCGCCAGCGGATATCTTCTAAAAAAAGTCGAGCCCGACGAGCTGAGTTCTATGCTCCAAGGCGTCTTTCATGGCGAGGCGCCTATTTCCCGTTTGACGGCGACGAAAATATTGGCTGAATTTGCGGTGCGGGAAACGCGCGTGCAAACTCCAGCCGACGATTGGGAAGAGAAGTTGAGTCCCAGGGAAACAGAGGTCCTGCGCCTCGTGGTCGACGGGCTAACCAATAAAGAGATCAGCGTCAAGCTCGGTGTCGAACCAACTACGGTGAAGAATCACCTCAAGAATATTCTCGGGAAGCTGCACCTGCGAAACCGGGTGCAAGCCGCCGTTTTCGCCCTCCAAAAAGGTCTATTTCCGAAGACGCCGGGTTGTTCAGGATCCGGCGGCGCGCCCGCGTAAGCCGATCGACTGTCCAAAAGGGCTAATCGATCAATAGCCCCTTATATCTCAAAAAACTGTCCATACGGAGCTGTTAAGGCAAGGCGTTGGGCGGCTATCATTCATAGGCCAAGGACATCCTCAAGCCGATCGCAAATTTTCGATTGAGTAAGTGCACGATGTTCTAAGTTACAAACATATAGCTGCGTTGACGAAAAAGACTATGATGAGAAATACATTCACTGCCCTCGCCTCGGGATTACTGGTCATGCTCGCTGCCTGCGCCACGACGGAAAAGGCCAAGCCCATTGAAATGTTCTGGCCCGACCCTCCCGATAAGCCGAGGATCAAGTATGAGCGCAGCTTGCAAGGTAAGGATGAACTTGGCGGAACTTCGGTGCTCGAAGCCGTGGTCGGAAAAGAGGCGTCCCCCGGTCTCCATCAACCAATGGGTATTGCGGTCTCAGACGATGGCCAGCGGATTTACGTTGCGGATTTTGCCTGGAACGTAGTCTTTGTCTTCGACCTGTATGGTAAGACGCTCAAGTTTATCGGCAACGACGAACGCTTCGGATTGGGCAGGCCGATCGGCATTGCCCTTGATGAGCAGGAAAATGTCTATGTTACGGATAGCGGCAGCCTTTCGGTTAAAGTCTACGACAGGAGCGGGAAATTCTTGCGCAGCATTGGCAAAAACCACTTGCTTCGAGCGACAGGTTTAGCAATCGATAAGAAGCGCCGCCGGCTCTACGTGGTCGATACGGGCCAGAATGACGAGAAGGCGCACCAGGTCAAAGTCTTCGACCTCGACGGGAATTTTCTTAGCGAAATAGGCCATCGCGGCGACGGCGACGGGGAGTTCAATTTCCCGACGTTTGCCGCGGTGGATTCTCAGGGGCGCCTCTATGTAGCGGATACGGCCAATTTTAGGGTTCAGGTTTTCGGTCCCGACGGAAAATTCATAAGGAAGTTCGGACGTGCAGGTGATACCGTCGGTGAATTTGCTCGTCCGAAGGCCGTGGCGCTGGATAGCTATGGCAACGTCTATGTGTTGGATTCCCATTACAGCAATGTCCAGATCTTTAATCAGCAGGGTGAATTGCTCCTGACCTTTGCCGGAACCGGGCTATATCCGGGACTCCTTCTCAATCCAACGGCTATAGCGATCGACAAACAAAATCAGATCTACGTTTCCAACTACCTCGGCAAGAGAGTGGATATCTACCGGCTCATCAATACTACTGCTGACGATAGTTTCGTTAAAGAGGCGATGGCGCCAGAAAAATAAGGAGACAAAAATTAAATGGAGGATTCTCCCTTTCTTCACTGGATTATGCCGGATGGACCGTAACGTTTGGTAGCTTATCGATGCCAGCTCACTCATCAGCGATATGGCCGGACAGCTTTGAAGCTGGTCAGGCCGCTTATAGCAAGGAGGTATAGTCAAATGAAAAAGATCTTGGTTTTTGCAGCGATCCTGCTCTTGGCGCAAGTCGGTGTCGGCAATGCCGGGCCGCTGCTGAATACAAAGCACGATCTTCACACTGGCAGCACGGCTGCCATTACAGCGACGTCGCCTGTTGTTAATGATACCTGCGTCTTCTGCCACACCACTCATAGCGGCACTCCAGGAGGCGCGGCGCCGCTATGGAACCACACGTTGACGACGTCAACCTTAACGTGGGCTCCAGCGACGACGGTCCGCGGTACGACGCTGCCAACGAATCTCACCCTCCCGGCGCTGGAGGGTAGCCGCGCGTGCATGAGTTGCCACGACGGAACCGTCGCGTTAGGCAGTGTCCTGGTTTACTACAACGGTACCGCCTCCGGGCCGGCCACCTTTACTGTAACCGGCACCAACACGACTGCCGGAAAGCTTGCCAGCACGAGCAAAGCCTACATGGATCCTACTCACATGGAGAAGAACCATCCGCTCGGAGTACCGCTACCTGCGGCCAAGGCGGGATTCAGTAGCTATGTGGCGTCCGATGGCGGAACGGGGGTCTGGTACGTAACCTCCTCCAACAACCTTCAATATGTGCAGTGTCAATCGTGTCATGATCCGCACAACACGGCCGTTATGCCGTTTCTGCGAATCAGCAACGTGGGCGGGGCGATCTGCTCGAGTTGCCACAATATGTAGGGACTATATTGGAATGGCCGACATTTTGCCGGCCATTCCCTGCGCTGGGGAGTCGATCAGACGACTAGCCCAGTGTTTGCCCGTGGAAAAACCCTTTTTTCACGACGGGCACGTTTCAAAATCAACCACGACGCTTCGGCGAAAATGAGACTAAGAAGCTTGCCGCGACTAAAGGCACGCATGATTCACGCAATTGAGCTGCTGCTTCGCACAAGCCTAAGACTAGCCCTCCCACTGTCGCTTATTTGTTATCTGGCCGCCGCCTTACCGGGGTGTAGTTCTGAGATCCAAGATAAGATCGTGACTACTTTCTTTGACGACGTGAAGGCGCCACCACCAAAACGGAAGGTGCGCGAGGATATCGTACGGGAAAATGACAAGCTCAAAGCGGAGCTCGCGGAAGCGAAACGACTGCTTACAGAAAAGGATTCTGGAAAAGGAGGAGAAGGAACCATCCCTCCTGCCGAGAAGGCCAAGAGTTGGGTTGAAGTGGCCAAACTGCTCCCAAAGGGAGCGGGCAACAGTCTTGATTGGACCGCCGGTATAAAAGCTAAAATCATCGCGCCGCGGCCGGGGATCGACCCCAAGGATCCAGAACAGGCGCCGTTGGATCTGGATCTGGAACTGGCTACATCGTCAAATAAGCTCTATACCGCTGTGTTTCCTCACAACACGCATACCCAGTGGCTTTCTTGCGGAAATTGCCATCCGTCGATCTACCCGTTGAAACAGCAGGGAGAGCCGGAGGTTATGACCATGGCCAAGATCAACGCCGGCGAGTCCTGTGGAGTTTGCCATGGAACGGTGGCCTTTCCTACGACGGCCTGCGTCAGATGCCATCCAGCCGCAGGAGAAGGAAAGTGAAAAAAACGAAAAGGACGGAGGAGCGAAGACAGATGATCGAGATGCGTTATCGGTCACCGGTCCACCGTCTTTGGTTAATATTCGTAGGATCCTCGCTGGTCATGGCAACTGTTCTTCTGGGCGTTGCTCTGGCTATCGAGGGTGATGTGGTCTTCAAGCGCAGCAGCGGCGAAGGGGGAAATCCGCCAGCGGTATTTCCCCACTGGGTGCACCAGGTCCGCTACAAGTGCTATGCGTGCCACCCCGCGCCTTTCCGGATGAAGTCGGGCACGAATCAGGTTTCCATGGAGTTGATTAAACAAGGCAAGTCTTGCGGTGTGTGTCACAACGGAAAAAGAGCATGGGGCGTAACTTTAGACACCTGCAACCAGTGTCACGTGGGACGGTGACGGGGGGCCTGAATGATTGGCGGGTCACGGCCCTTTTGGCGGCCTTGGCGATTTGTTTTTTACCGGGCTTGACTTGGGCGCAGTGGTTGCAACTGGGTGAACGGCAAGGGAGTTTGGAGAGCGTGACTGAGTACCTGCACGACGATCTTCGCAACAGCCTGCTCCAGAGGGAGATTCTAACGCTGCGCAATAGCGGGGTCATCCTTGACCCCCGGCTAGTCAATCTTAGATTCGGGGGATCCTACGGCTATTACAACAGCTGGGCCACAGGCGACAATCAACGCGGCGCACTTTTGGGTTATGATTTTTCCGCCAATATTCTTCCCCAGAAGCCGTTTTCTTTCACCCTTTTTACCAATCGGTCGCAAAACTTCTATTCACGCGAGGTGCCCGGGGTGACCCAAATCCTCAATGAAAACTTGGGCGGAACGCTCGTCGCTGATGCATTGTACATCCCATCAAGCCTGAGGTTTCGCAGGGAGTACCGGGACGAAGAGTCCCAAGGATTTATTTTCGGTGGCGCCGGTAGCAGCCAAAAAAATCTGCGCAACGTGCTTACCTATGAAGGATTGCGCGGTTGGCTCAACAGTGAATTGGATCTGCACTATGAGTTGACCGACGACCAGAACCTTTCCAACTCAAGCTTTGGTTCACCCGCGGTTGGCCCAAACTTCAGTTCCCGCAGACACGATGCGGCGCTCAGTTACAGCATGGATTTTGGGCCGGAATTAAACCGAAGGTGGGATTCGCACATCCGTTTTATGGCCCAGACCGGCTTCACTAATCTTACGACTTTAAATGTTAACGAGTTGCTGCGGATCGAACATCAAGAGAATTTTCTGACCAACTATCGCTATGCCTTCACCGACACGAAGGCCCAGGACGGCTCCGCATTCGACCATGATTTGGCGTTTGGTTTAGAGCACCACCTGTATCGCAATCTGGTGACGACTTTTGAAACAGAAAATAATTACCAGACGTTCTCGGCAGGTTCGAAAGAAATGATTCGGAACAATCTTAATTTCACCTACACGAAACGTCTGCCGCTGGACGGTCAGCTCAATGCAAGTTTGGGCGGAGGATTGTCATACGAGTCAGATAAGTTTAGCGGTTCGGAGGGTTTCGCGCCCCAAGAAACACACACGGCGCCGTCACCTTTTGCGCTCCCCATTCCATTGACCAATCCTTTCGTGAACCTCACCTCGGTGGTGGTCACAAAGACCGCTACGGGCCCTTTGCCCGCCGGCTGCATTCCGCCAGTCGATTCGTCGATTCCACTGGTTGCCGGACGGGATTATGTGCTGCAAACCGTCGGCAATTTCACCGAGATCAAGCCGCTCCCATGTTTCGGATTGACACCAGGCATCAATCCTGGCGACGCGATTGCGGTGGATTATCGCTTTAGCCTTCCTTCTTCTCCCCTGGCATTTACCACGTCCGCCTGGCACGCGAATCTCAGTCTGGACTACGGCTGGATCCGGCCATATTTCACGCATTCTCAGACCAACCAAACTCTGGTCTCCGGTAGCGACAGCCGTTTCCTCAACGACGAAAGGTCAGACAGTCTTGGAATCGAGTTTCGTTTCGACAGCCAACGCTGGCATTCCAGATTTCTAGGCGAAGGACAAGGATACGCATCGACACGCACGAAGTACCGGGGGATTCGATTCAATCAGAATCTAGGAGTTGCAATCCGTTCGGACTTGACCCTGATGTTCAACGCCGATGAGGCTTTTACGACTTTTACCCTGCCCCGCCGAAGGACTTTGAACGCGATGGGTACTGCCACATTGAGCTACAGCCCAACGCCGAATATCGTTGGCGATCTTTTTGCCGTATTTAGCATACTGAATGACAACACCAGCGAGAATGAACGAACCCGGCAGGCAGGCTTACGGCTCCGATGGTACTACCGGAAACTCGAAATAATGCCCACGATCGAATTATTGGACCGAAGCTATGGAGAGAGACGGCAGATGAATTTCCATGGGCTCCTCAGCATCATACGTCGTTTCTAGGAGGGCCATGCTGTCAGTAAAGTTAATGGCCAGGGGCCTTCTGTTGGTCAGCCTATATCTCGCGGCTTGCGAGCCGCAGGGGATTAATTCGTCGGCTGAGTCCGGTATGGGCAAAGAGTCACTCGTATGGCCACAGCCTCCTAACCAGCCGCGCATCCGCTTTCTTCAGATTGTATCGAAGCCTGAAGACCTCGGCATACGGCCATCTTTTTGGAAGCGAGTTGTGGAGATCGTGTTTGGCGCTGAAGAAAATTGGTTTATCCGTCCTACGGGCGTGGCCGCGCTGGGCAAGACTCTTTACGTCGCCGACCCTGGGGCGCAGGCATTTTGGATTCTTAATCCCGAAGCGCAACGCTTTACTAAAATTCGCAGTGCCGGTGATCAAGAGCTGATCTCGCCGGTTGCCGTAGCTCCGGGAACAAAAGGGCGAGTTTACCTGGCTGATTCTTATCTCGGTAAAGTCTTCGTTTATAACGCCGAGGGAAATCTCGTCCAGACAATTACGGGAACGAATTTTCTCCGTCCCACCGGCGTAGCCTACGACCCGATACGGGATCGTCTCTATGTTGCCGATAGCGGCGCGCATCGGGTGTGGATCTTCTCCGGAGATGGAAAGCCGGCCGGACTGATAGGCGCGCGCGGCTCTGCAAATGGCGAATTTAATTTCCCGACGCACGTGGCTGTGGACCGGACCGGCAACCTTTATGTCACCGATGCATTGAATTTTCGTTTGCAAATTTTCGCTCCTGAAGGAAGCTTTTCCGGGAAGTTCGGGCGGCACGGCGATACTTCCGGTGATTTCGCCGGACCCAAGGGTGTGGGGCTTGACAGCGCGGGTCATGTCTATATTGCCGACACCCTTTTCGACGGCGTGCAGATTTTCGACCGTCAGGGCCGTTACTTGCTAACCTTCGGTCAAAATGGGCTCGGCCCGGGTCATTTTTGGTTGCCGGGGGGAGTCTTCGTCGGTAGCGATGACCATATCTACGTCGCCGACTCCTATAACCAGCGCATCCAGATATTCGAATACTTGCCGGGTGAAACCAATGATTAGCTACGTTAGAGGGATCATCGTCTTTTGCGTTTTGATCGGCGCTGTTTCCATCGTTCACGCGCAGATCGCGAGCACGCTGCACAACCTTTCAGCTACGGGTCCCGGCACTTTCAAGGCCACGAATACTACGGAAATTTGCGTCTTCTGCCACACGCCTCATAACGCCGCTCCCGCGCGCGCCCTTTGGAACCGCGACCTTCCACCGACAACGTACACACTTTACCAGAGTTCGACCCTAGCTGCCCAGATCAATCAGCCCACCGGCGCTTCGCGCCTGTGTCTTTCCTGCCATGATGGAACAACGGCTCTGGGGGCGTTGCGCGTCGCACCGGGCGGGGGTGCCGTGTCTCTGGGTCCGCTTACTGGAAAGTCTTCGCTCGGCACAGATCTATCGGATGATCATCCTGTCTCCTTCGTCTATGATACCACGCTCGCTTCCAAGCAAGGGCAACTTTTGGATCCAAGCGTTCTGACGAACCAGATCCGACTTGATGAAACCGGTCAGCTTCAGTGTACCGCTTGCCATGATCCCCATATTAGCGTCAACCGCAGTTTCTTGCGCGTTGACGACCGCTATGCTGCGCTTTGCACGGCGTGTCACAGCGAGACAAACTGGAGCCGCTCGACGCACTCTAGCTCCACTGCGATATGGAACGGCACGGGCACTAAACCGTGGACCCGCAGCCCGTATGCGAGCGTAGCGGAAAACGGCTGTGAGAATTGCCACCAAAATCACTCCGCTCCGCGCCCGCCACGGCTGCTGGCCAATGCGCAGGAGACAACGGTCTGCCTTATCTGCCATAGCGGCACGGTAGCCGCCAAGAACCTCCAAGGCGAGTTTCTGAAGCTCAGCGCGCATCCCATTTCCGCGACCAATTGGACCCATGACCCGAAAGAAGATCCCAATACGATGGCGCGCCACGTAACCTGCGCCGATTGCCATAACCCCCACCAGGTATCGGCAACAGCCGCAACGCCTCCTTTGGCGCCGGGCCGACTCAGCGGAGTGAAAGGAATCAATATCTCTGGGGGGACCGTCAACCCAGCGACGTATGAATACGAGGTTTGTCTGAAGTGTCACGGGATCACTGACCAGACCACCACCGGAATTGTCCGGAGCGACCCAGGTCGAAACATCCGCCTAAAGATCAGTCTCAGTAATGCTTCTTACCACCCGGTGGCAGCGATCGGCAGAAAAGCCACCATGGGAGGTCTGGTGCCGGGCTATACGACGGCGAGCATCATCTACTGCACCGATTGCCACAATAACGATGCGTGGACGTCAGGCGGGACGCAGCCTCGAGGAGGCCACGGATCAATTTACTGGCCGATTCTCGCCGCCAACTACCAGACCAATGACCCCACCGCGGAGTCGGCTGCAAACTACGCGATTTGCTATAAATGCCACGACCGCACCTATTTAATCAACGATACCGCTAACACCTTTCAACACAGGTTGCATGTCGTCGAACAGCGTGCGTCGTGCGCCGTGTGCCATGACGCCCATGGGTCGACGGCGAACGTCGGCCTGATCAATTTTATGCTTCGGGACCGAACAGGCAAAGCCGTGGTGAGCCCGTCGAGTAGCCAGAAGCGGCTTCAATTTATTTCTTTGGGACCGGGGCGGGGACAATGCTATCTCGTTTGCCACGGGCAGGACCACGGGCCCAAAAGTTATCCGGGAGGAGGATAAATTGTCAGTGTCCAATAATAAGCGCAGTCTTAGCCCAAAAGTATCTTTAGCGTTTTTGACGCCGGCGCATTCTAATGAGACCGTGGGTAGCGATCACTCGGAGTTTCAGCCAGACGTAACGATCGATGCCATTAATACTGAGGCTCAAGTAGGGCAAGCTGTGGCCACGCTGCGGGAGGCGATCCATTACCATGACCACCGCGGCTACGTGCTGGACGACCGCGCCGTCTCCGGCGGTGATTATGACCGACGGATGCGGGCGCTTCGGGAATTGGAAGAGCGATATCCAAACATCCAGAGCCCCGACTCCCCGACGCAGAGAACAGGCGGCCGTCCGGCGAAAGCCTCGCGAATCGTCGAGCGACCCGCGCAGACGTTGATCCCGCGATCGATCTACGAAGAGGCGCAGTTGATCCATTTCGACGATACCTGCCGACAGGAGTTGGGCCGGAGCAACGTGAACTACGTCGCCGAACCCACATGCGAGGGCCTTGGTGTCGCGCTGATTTACCAAGACGGTCGTCTGGTGCAGGCGTGTACGCTGGACGAAGGTCGAATCGGCGAGGACATCACAGCCAACTTGAAAACCATCAGGGAGGTGCCGCTCGTCTTGCGCAATCAAACCCAATGGCCGGTTCCAGCACGCCTGGTCGTGCATGGAAAAGTCTACATCACTAAGTTGGATCTTAAGGCGTTGAACGAACGGGTCGGCCATTTGTCGGCGGGGCAGAAGTTCTTTGCGAATCCTCGAGACGCGGTGATCGGATCACTGCGGCAACCCGATCCGAAGGTGACGGCGTCGAGCCCCCTCCGCGTATTTATCCACGACGTGATTGGCGCCCAAAAAAACGATTTTGATACCCGCTGGGAAGTATTACAGGCGCTCTTGGCGTGGGGATTCAAAATCAACCTGGAGCGGGTGCAGCTCTGCTCGGGCGCAGCGGGCGCCATCAACTACTACAAAACCGTTGCCGGCGTACGGGAAACGTTGCCGTACGAGATCAAGGGCGTGGTTTACAAAGTCGATCGATTGTCCGACGGCGAGACGCTCGGCCTGCACGAAGGTGTTCCACGGTGGGCAATGGAGTATAAATTTCCGACGTCCCACAACACCGCAGGCGTCAAGAGCCATGAGCGCATCAAGCGATTTCAGAAGCAGGAGATTATTTATCACTGGGTCCAAGGCCTGCCGTTTCTTTTCCTGCTCATGAGCGGCAGCCTTATATTGCTTTCCAAATTCAATCAGCTGGATCCGGGAATCGTCAATTCTCTTAGGCTTTTCCACAAAGTCACCGCCACGATGTGGGTCGTTGGACTTGTAATCACGTTCTTCTTCGTCGGTTTCAAGTTTCACCTTGTAAATCTGCGCCAGATGCTCACCTGGACCAAGGATGATTTGAGATGGATGTACTTGTCAGCGCTGGTCATGTTCGACTCCAAGATCAAAGTCCCGGATGCCGGCAAGTTCAATCCGGGTCAGAAGATGAATATGCTACTCGTAATCGGATATTTTTTTGGTTTTTTAATGAGCGGCGTTCTGATGTGGTTTCGCGGCACAATACTCATTAGCTGGTATTTTCACGTCGCTCTTTTCTTCGCCGCCTTGGGCTCGTTGGGCGGCCATCTTTATCTCTCGTTCATCCATCCGTCGACCCGCATCGGATTGGGGGGGATTTTCCATGGATGGGTGCCCAGGAGGTACGTCGAACATCACCACGCTCTCACCCTGAAACTCGATCAGGGCATAAAATCACCCGACAAATCCGTTCTTATTGCTGAGATAACGAAGGAACACTAATCTATGACGCGGGGGATATGGATTCTGATATCCACCTTGCTCATGTGCGGTGTGGGAGCAGAGGGCTATCTCCTGGCTCAACAAATACCCATCCCCAAAAAATTCGACGTCATGATCACGCCGAATAAACTTTCTAAGGCTCACCAAAGAGACGAACTTTCGGATAACTGTATAAAATGTCATGATTATACTGGGGATCTCCCGAATGAAAAATGTCTCACCTGCCATAAGACCATCCAACGACGCATGGAGAACAAAATTGGCTATCACGGCACCTTTAAAGAGCCGTGCCGGAGTTGTCATAAAGAACATCCGGCTTCTTCACAGTCGATCGTCCCGCTGGAGGAAAAAAAGTTTGACCATAACCGTGCCGCCTTTAAACTTCAGGGCAAGCACCTTGAACTGAAATGCGACAAGTGCCACACCACAAGACCCTTCGAGCACGATGTTGCTCACTACACGGAGATCAAATTTTCTCTGTGTTCAGACTGTCATAAGGATCCCCATGAATCGCAAGTGGGCACGAAGTGCGAAGCCTGCCACACCCCCCTGGGTTGGCAGGGTAAGGAATTGAAGTTCGATCATGACAAAGACTCAAAGTTTACGCTTATAGGAAACCACGCAAAGGTCGAATGCGCCAAGTGCCACAAACCGCGGCACGGCCAAATCTTGGCGAGCGCTGTTTTTCGGGGGCTCGACAAGATTTGCGCCTCTTGCCACAAAGACCCCCATCAGGGTCAATACAGCAACACCTGCGCCACATGCCACACGCCCGGCACCTGGCGTGGAAAGGGATTGACCTTTGACCACAATAGAGATGTGAAGTTTCAACTGTCCGGTAGCCACGCAAAGGTCGAATGTGCCAAGTGCCACAAACCGCGGCAGGGCCAAATCCTGGCAAGCGCTGTTTTTCGGGGGCTCGACAAGAATTGCGCCTCTTGCCACAAAGACCCCCATCAGGATCAATTCGGCAACACGTGCACCACGTGCCATGCGCCCAGCTCTTGGCAGGGCAAGGCATTGTTATTCGACCACAACAGCGACGTGAAGTTTCAACTGTCCGGTAGCCACGCCAAGGTCGAATGTGCCAAGTGCCACAAGCCGCGGCCGGCAAGCGCTGTCTTGGCCAACGCCCTTTTCCGTGGGCTTAGGACCGACTGCATCGCGTGTCACACCGATCCGCACCGAGGAAAACTGGACAAGACCTGTACGACGTGCCACACGCCCAATTCTTGGCAAGGCAAGGCGTTGTTATTTGACCACAATAAGAACTCCAGATTTAAATTGACGGGCGGCCACACAAAGGTCGAGTGCATCAAGTGCCACAAGCCCCCGCCGGATCGCACCGCTCTCGGATTTGCTGTTTTGCGAGGACTTAAGTTCTCCAATTGCGATTCATGTCACGGAGATCCCCATAAGGGAGATTACGACACAATAATGGGTTCCTTATGTGTTACCTGCCACAGCCTGGCGGGTTTTCCGAAAAAAGAATTGAAATTTGACCATAATACCGGCGCCCAATTTCCTCTTTTGGGCAGGCACGCGGAGATCAAGTGTGTTAGTTGCCATAATCAAAAACTGGTTAGAGCGGTGAACACTGACTTACTGAAGCGGTATCAGACTCGGTGCGATTCTTGTCATGAGGACCCGCACGCAACGCAACTCGGCTCAGAATGCAAGAAATGTCATGCCCCCAATGGTTGGACCGGCGGCAACCTGCTCTTTAAGCATAATGTGAATGCCAGATTCCGACTTGATGATACTCATGAAAATGTGGCTTGTAAGGCCTGTCACAAAAATGGGCACTACAAGCCGATTGAACCCGCCTGCAAAACTTGTCACACAAAATTTTTCCCGTAAATAACTGACAGGCAATGAAATAGATTCTCGGTAATCGCGATTAGCTGAAAACGATTGACGCTCAAGCAATGCCACAAATCTGGAGGGAGCATGTTCAGCGGGGTTTCCAGAATCCATTGTTCCCGTTATTGGGTCCGCCGAAAATTGCAAATGGAATGTGGAATTTGCGCAGTTAATCTTATCCCGGGGGAACTTTATCGACTAATTTGCCGTTTGTATAGAGCTCATAGCCCTTGAGGTTCAGTTCGTAGCCCGCAGGCGGATGGTCGGACATGTCGAGGACAGCGAGATCGAGAACAATTAAAGTATCGGCGCGTGAGCTGGTTTCAAAGGAGAGTTTAATTGGGCCGATTTTATTTTTGATGTTTGTGCTCCGCGAATTCTTTTTGAGCGTAGCTTCGATGGTTTTAATCTTTAGATGAATTCCATCGAAAGATCCTGCCGCGACCGAACCGCGAAAAACAATCACGCTTTGCTTGCCGGTATATTTCGTCAGATCGAGAGAAGGGATACCTGGTGGGATGCTTTTCCACCCGGTTTGCCAGAACTTAATTCCGGGTTTGGGACTCACCAGGATCGCATCGAAATTGAGAATCAGCTTGGAAAAGTCCCCAATCGCCTCGCGGTGATCTTTAATGCGCACTTCGAAAACTCCTTGCTCTTCACCCGCTGAAAGCGTCGGTGCTGCGACCGATAGAAACGCCAATGCGAGAATCAGGAGATGCCGGGTTTTCATCGCGAGGGTAAGGCATCGAGCGATGCCAAGTCTGTGAGGATTTCTTTTTCCGACCATCGGTCGGTGTAATAATCGAAGCGACGTACGCCGCGCCGGTCGACCAGCGTCGTTAACGCGGTGTGTCGAATCTGCCCGGCGCCGGATTTTTCCACTGTCACGCCGAATGCCTTCCATACCTTCGCCAGTTGCGGTCGCAAGCCGGTGAGAAAAAGCCAGTGCCGGTAATCCGGCTTGTAACGCGCGGCATACTGTTTCAAAACCGCGCTGGTATCCGTTTGCGGGTCAGTGGTCACGCTCAGCAGCAGGTAATGGTTGCGCTTGGTTGCTGCTAGCTGCCGCTGGAGGGCGGCGAACTTCCCCGTGAGCAAAGGGCATACATCTGGGCAAGTGGTAAATATAAAAGTAACCAGTATCAACTTGCCGTGCGCGTCGGCAAATTGAAAAGGTTTGCCGTCCTGATCGATCAAAGTGAAATTCGGTACGCTTTCTTGGACAGCCTTTCTACCGATCTCTCCCTGTTTCGGTGGAATGGGAAGATGGGCAAACGCCGGAGATCCGGCCATGCTTATGAGCAGTAAAATCGGCGCGACCCGGCTAACGCCCCAATTTGAACTCATAGGTCACCTTTAGTTCCTTGACGCCCTCCGGCAGGTCGCCGCGGAGTAGGTACCTGCTGGTATAAGTTTGCTCTTGATGTGGCGGTATTCGCACCGGGAAGAGCAGCGCGCATTCGACCAGATCCAGATGGTCCGCCAGTGATTCCGGTTCGACATGATGGGCGATTCGGGCGAACAGATCCTTTGCGGTTCGGTTCTTGACGCGAAAATCGACGGTGAAGAGATCACCAGGGTGGACGACCGTTTCACGGATGGTCGGCTGCGCTTCCACGCCAATGCCTTGAGGAACGAGTGTATCAAAGGTGACGCGCACGCCTGCCGCCCAGTCAAGAAAAACCTTCCAACCTGTCCCTTCTTTGACGAGAACGAACTCTTCGTTCCCCTTGATCATTCTTAGATTGTCACTCTGCTTAAGCGTTTCCAGCGACGCGAGAAGTTTTTTTTGCTCGTTATGGGGGAGCTTGTTCAGCTGCTCTTCATCCCAGCCGAGAAGCAATGGGGCGACCGCGTTGGCATCGGGCAGCGTTAAATTTAGCTTAATGTGCATGCGATCGCCTTCCGCCCGCCGCTCAACGGTCCGCGCCTCGATCCAGTTCGAAAGCTTCTGCGCCACCTCCGCGGTAAAGCCGCTGAATGCGCCCTGTTCCTTGATGTAGACTTCTTCGGTTTTCAGTTCCCGGTCCTGTGATGAGACTAAGCGATAGGCCTGTTTAAAATCCCGCGCGTAGAGCGCTTTGAGATACTTTATGAGGATTTGTTGCTCGTTTACCGGCGCCCGCCGCTCGGCCATGAGGAGAAATACAGATGGAACCGAAAGCACTAATACCGCTAGAGCGGCGAGAATAATATTTTTTGCGCATGGGCGCATCACCTGAGTCAGCCTTTCTCCGCGATTTGTTTAGAGCCATCAACGTCCACTTATGGGAATAGTCCGAAGATAAAAGGTCCGCTGATCGCTGCGAGACCCTACTCGATGAGAGACTTTCATTGGCTGTTATCCTTGTTACTTCCCTCCCGTGGAGGCAACGTAATTCGCAAACCACCGCGTGCAATCAACTAACCACAAAAATAAATCCATCGCTAGCCACTGTCAGATATCGAACGAGCACTTTGGAGCCGTGTTGAATAGCCTTGGTCAATCGTTATAATCTCCGCCTTTAGTCACGTTAGAAAGGCCGTTTTCTTATTTGACCGTGAAGGCAATTTTGTCGGTTGCATCGAGCTCGGTATTGTGGTCCGCCGTGACGACTCTGAGCTCGAGTGTGTGTCGCCCAGGCTTGATGCCGTTCAAGGTTCCTTTCTCCGTTTTAAACATACCTACCATTTCACCATCAATATACGCGTGAACATGCTCGCCGCGTTTCCCTTTGGTGAGTTTGAACTGTAGCGGCATCTTATCGCCCCTGATGACTTGGTTGGCTTTAGGTGAAATGATCTTTATGTTCGCGCCTTCGGCCGGTGCCAGAGTCGCGGTGACGGGCGCGTTCTCGGAATGTTTCATGTCCATGCCCTTCATAGGATGTTGGCTCTCTTGCGCCGCGATGATCCAGCGCGTAGAAAAAATCCCCATCGTCGCAACAATGGCAAATAGCAATCTTCTCACGGCTTCTCCTTCTCTATTGATTTCACCGTAAACTGAATTCGATCACTGGCATCGAGTTCGGTCTGATGGTCTTCTGCGACTACGCGAAGTTCTAAAACGTGGCGCCCAGGCCTAATGCCGTTCAAGGTTCCGTCGTTGCTTATAAACATACCCATTAATTCGCCGTCGATGTAGGCGTGGACGTGGTCGCCCCGTTTTCCTTTGGTCAAATGAAAGCTCAGTAGCACGCGATCATTTGCGAAGACCTGTCCTGGCGTAGGGGACAGAATCTTAACGGCGGCGCCTTCCGCCAGTGCGATGGAGCTTGCACCAGGCGACGCAGGCGAAACGTTAGTAAGGGCGGCTTGATGTACGGCGTGAACACCCGGCGGAAGCGCCGTAAGAAAACCGGTGACCAAAAATACGAGCAAGGCCAAAAAGCTCTCTGCGCCGATTCTGATGAGAGCCATGCGCAAGAGAGAGTCGGTCTTGTTTTCCACTTGACTTGCCAACACGAGTCGCGGCCCGGTCGACAAAAAATTCAACGCGCCTAAGCTCAACATGGCCAGAAACAGCAAGATCTTTAAGGCGAGCACGCGGCCGTAGGCGGTAGCGAAAAGGATCGTCAAATTGCCAACCTGAATCCAGCTCTGGTACAGGCCGGTGATCAAAAGCATCATTACGCTGACAAATGCGAGTCGGGAGAAGCGGCGGACCGTCTCCGCGGCCCAGGCCAAAGGCAGGGTCAGCACTTTCATTCCGTAGTGGAGAGTCCAAACCAGGGCCACGAGACCGCCGCCCCAAAGGCCACCAGCAATGAGGTGAGTTGCGTCAGCCATAACGGCGAAGGACGTATCATGTTTAACCGCAATCGCGTGGCTGGCAAAACTTCGACCGGCGATCAGTAGGAGGGTCAGAAAAGACACGATACGGACTGCGGTCACGCCGGCATCATGTCTCATCAGCCGAAAGAGTACCAGCACCAATGCCACACCATAGATTTCGCGCAAGAGCCAGACCTTGCCACTCTGAGTCATCGTCACATAACGAAGCACAATATCCAGCGACGGGAGGGCGCCAGGGCGAAGCTTCGCGCCCTGGATTAGCAGCGAGATCACCGCCATGCTCAAAAAAAGCAGCAGCATGGACATGGCCCAGGCCAAAAGGGTTCTTCTTAGCTCCTTCGGTTCGCTTCCAGGTACGAGAAAAGCGGCTGTAACAAGGACGCCGAGCAAGAGAGCTGAGCCAGCGTACCCGATCCCTGAGGCGAAAGGTTCTAACTGGAGCATCGTTTTCTCTTTTTTCGCCGTATTGTGGGGCACCCCTGTTCCACGGTAACCCTTGTCGTCACGTCACGGAGCTTTGCCCGCTATTGTAAATGTGAAATCTCCTTCGGTGACGTGCGTATCTTTCGCCAACACCCGCCAGTAAACTCGATAAGTACCGGGTGCCAAAGCGGGTAGATCGACCTCGAGAACACTGGCGTCCGTGCCGCTCACCCGGCCATTGCCTTTGTCCACCTGTCGCTTGGCTGAATTGTAGACGGCGATCGTGCTGAAGGCGGGCTCCAGCCCCCCATCGAACCAAATGGTAACTTTGGACGGCGAGCTCGCGATAGTCCAACCCACTCTCGGGTCCGATCGGATTGGAAAAGCATGGCCCTCGGCGAATGACGTAACACCGACGGCGATTATCCAGGCTAGCAGACCACTTAACTGTTTATGGGATGATCGTTTCATTTAGGTACAGGTGTTGGTCCGATAACTCCGCACGGCGTCCACGTAAAAATGTTCGGCCAGATATCGTCGATGAAAACGTGAATCAATCCCCTAACTCCGACGTTTTTACCCGATGCATTATTCATGGGCACTTGCGCTTCCAGACCCAATTGCACATACCGGCCCGCCCAAGTGAGACCGGGGTTGGCAAAGGCGGTGGTTTGACCGCTGTTGGGTTTGGAGACATTCGTTGAAAAGTTAAATTCAACTAGAGGAAACACACGATCAAATGGCGCACCGATCCCAATGTCCTTAACGAAAGATTGCAAATAGGGAATGCTATAGATGACCGCCAGGCCGTATTCAATGGTGGTCGGATTATGTTCTTTGTCATCACCGCTGCCCGTTACACGGTTGGCTGGATTATTAGCGGCCAATGAGCCGGTAATGGCAAAGGGTTTTAAATAAGGCAGAGAATCGGGCAAATCGCCAAACCCCTTACCGAAAAAGAGAGCCGGAGAAATGGTCGTGACCCTTTCCGCCACCCGATTGGGTCCAACTCCACCGGCTTCAATACCCAAGCCCACGCTGAATATGGTTTCATGTGGGGGGCTTCTGAACAAAGCATACTTGAGGGAAAACTCAGGATTGCCAGCGCCAGATGTGTTGCGAGCGCCGGATTCTCGCGGATCGAATAAAATATATTGCCAGCCGATACCGATGGCAAAGTCAGGAGTCAGACGTTTTCCGAATTCGAAACCAAAACTCGTTTGGCTCCCATCACTATCTCGCGGGGCACGATTGAAGGTGAACAGATCTATTTCGTCGGACGGAAATGGATCGTCCAGTGTAAGAGTCGAAGGAATAAACGCCTTGCCGATCACACCGTGAGCGTGAGCCGATCCGACGGCCCAAAGCAGAGTCCAAAGGAAAGATAGAAGGATTGCGGCGCGCCTCTTCATAAATTTCTCCTTGAAAGAAAAACGAAAGCCATCGACCCGTAAACAGGGTCCGGGGCGAAACGAGAAAGCTATGGTTTAGGAGCTAAGAAAAAAGAGCGTCGCCGGGAGGCGCTCGCCGTAGAAATGGAGCGAAAGAAAAATAGTGGATTGGCTGAGTCAGCGCCGGAGTGATAGGTCCAAACGCCGATTCAATGAAAGGAATTTGGCTCAGCTCAGGCTGGCCCATGTGAGAGTTTTGTGCGGTTGTTTGAATAACGCAGCCGCTCTGGGCCGGAACGTAGGGGGTATGATCGTGATCCAAGTCGTCTGCAGCAAAGACGATAGGAGGATAAACGTAGCTTAGCGTCTCAAAAAGATGGTGTACCCGGTGAGGTTGAGTGCCAACGAGAAAAATCAAAAATAGGAAGGATATAACGATAGAAGCGCAACGGCGGGTTGCCGAACGTTTTCGCAACGAATTAAACATGGAGGGTACAAAACTATTATAGCAGATGGGTGACGACGTCAAGACGATGAACGCATGGGGCGGTTGCGTTCACGCCGTCGCGACCAGGACCAAACCTCAATCAGGAAAAAGAGAAAAGTCGACGTCAAAACGATAGTGGCGGCCGAAGACATATCGAAATAAAAGCTCATGAACATTCCGGCCGCGCCGCAAAATGCGCCCAGGAGCGGGGACACAATCAGCAGGGTACTGAAGCGTTGGCTAAGATAGCGCGCAATGACGGGTGGAATCACCATGGCTGCCGCGACAAGCGTGACGCCGAGAATTTGGGTTGCGGCGAGAACCGTAACGGCCAAGAGCATGACGAACAAGAGATCGATCTTACCGGTAGCAACGCCGTACGCGGAGGCGACTTCCGGGTCGAAAGTGGCGAAAAGCAGCTGCCGCCGAATCATCAAGAGAACGCCGAAGACGATCAGACAAATAAGCAGCACTACCCACAGATCGGTCGGGGTGATCCCGAGTATATTGCCGAAAAGCGCGGCTTCAATATTTCTTGTAAAGCTCCGCCGGGTTGAGACGATTGCAACGCCAAGAGCGAAACTGGACGTGGTTACGACGCCGATGGCGGCGTCGGCGCCGACCCACCTCCGGTGGCTAATCAGATGAATCAGCCACCCGGCCAGCAGTGCCCATAGGCCAGCGCCGATAAAAAAATTCACATTCATGACGTAGCTTAGCACCGCGCCGCCGAAAATCGCATGCGATAGTCCGTGGCCGATATAGCTCATACGGCGCAATACGACATAAACGCCAATGAAGCCGCACAAGGCGCCGACCAACACTGCGGCGAAGAAGCCATTGCGAAAGAATTCGTACTGGAACGGAAACAACATGGCTAAGGGTGTGGGGCGTGGGGTCGTTCGCCAATGACGAGCATGCCGTCATGATGAAAGACAACCAAATCGCCGGTGTACGTTTCTTTGAGCACAGCGGCGTTAAAGATTTTGTCGGGACAGCCTTCGGCGATTAATCGGCGGTTTAGACAAATAGCCCAAGGCAGGTGGGCGGCGACCCAATTCAAATCATGCGCAGTGATTACAATGGCAACCCCTTGATGATTGACCTCGTGCAGAAAATGAATCACATCATCCCGCGAGCGGATGTCGAGTCCCGAGGTCGGCTCATCGAGCAGGATCAGCTCCGGCTCGCCTATCAGAGCCCGGCCGATGAAAACCGCTTGCTGCTGGCCGCCGGAAAGCTCGCGAATGTGGCGATCGCCAAGCCCGATCAAATTCAGCCTTTCCATAACCGCCTGGAGTTTCTTCTTTTCAGATAGAGCGATGCCGCGGAACCAAGAGTTTCGATGATAGAATCCCATCGAGATCACTTCCTCGACGGTGATAGGAAAATTCCAATCGATGGTTTCCAACTGCGGCACGTAGCCAATTCGAGGGTGGCCGCGCAGAAGAATCTTTCCATCCGTTGTAGGAATCATCCCAAGTATTGTGCGCAAGAGCGTGGTCTTGCCGCCGCCATTGGGTCCGACAATGGCCAAGAATTGCCCGGGCCAGATCTTGAGCGACACGTCTTGCAACACCGGCATTTTGCCATAGCGGTTGCTGACGTTCACCAATTCCACCAGCGGAACGCCGGTGAAACGGCTCGCGGTGGGTTCCTCGATGCCGGGCGGATGGAGGGTATGCGGATCGCCGGGCCGATGATCGTGCGCACTTTTCATGAGGGTGGTTTACCTAATTCCTTCTTCGATAATCGGCGTGAGCACCCGAGACGGGCGTAGGATCGTTTTTCTTCAGCGCGTCAACCGAACCACCCAGCGCCTCAAACATGATGGACATATTCTCAACCATCATGCCGATATACGAATGCTTTGGATCGCCCGGTTTGCCGGGCAATTCATCGTCTCGTAGTTTGTCTATATAGCGGCTTTTTCCTTCTCGCGCGATCTGCTCAAGCACCGGACTGGGAAAAACCTCCGAGCCAAAAACGGCGGGAACTTTCTCCTTGCGTATCTGGTCGATGAGGCGGGCAACTTCGCGCGGGCTGGGGTCGGAAAAATCCGACGGTTGAGCGGCGCCGATGACCTGAAATCCATAGCGTCGGGCAAAATAAGGCCACGAATCGTGATAGGTGAGCAAGCGGCGGTTATGGGCAGGAATGGTTTGACTGTCTTGCTTGATCGCTTGATCGAGCGCTTGCAGTCGTTGGAGAAATTGTGCGCCGTTCCGCTCATAAGCCGCTTTGTTCTTCGGATCAAGACGCGTCAATTCGTCGCGCACCAACGTCGCGTAGCGCATCGCATACTCGGGATTGAGCCATAGGTGCGGATTCGGATGGCCCTGTGCTTTTGGAAAGCTGAAGTCGTAGATGTAGTCGGTTTGCGAAATCGCTTTGTCGCCGAGGATAAAAATCACTGCGCCTGGCTTCAAATTGGCCTGAGCCAAATTTAAGGTCGGAGTCTCTAAATCGAGCCCGTTGAAGATCACCAGATCGGCGTTGCTGAGCAACTTGCTATCCGATGGGATGGGTTCAAAAGTGTGTGAATTGATCCCTTCGGGGATTATCCCTGCAATGGCAATTTTATCGCCGCCAACGTTTTCAACGATGCTGGTGACCGGCGCGACAGTCGTGACAACTTGAAGTTTCTCTGCCGCTTTGGCCGGTCGCCTCTCTTCCTGCCCGCCACAGGCTGCCAAACAGAGCGTCATGGCGAAGATTGCCGGCCATCTCATGGATTTTACAAATTTCATCCAGCAAATCCGCCGAAGACCGCGCGACGGTCATTTCTCCAAAAACACTTCACGTTCTTAAAACCCGCGCCTCGTAACCAGTTCAGTTGATCTTCGAGCGGCGGTTGCATGCGGTCGAAATTCAAGAAGCAGCCACCTGGTTTGACGAGTGGAAAGATATCCTTATAGATACCGCGAATGATGTTCGGGCTATGAACGTTGTGGATCGCGATCGAGGATACGATCGCCTCAAAGTGCCCCGGTACGACTTTGCTCCAACCATTTCGGCCGAAATCGCCGAGAACATATTCGAACCTGCCGGAGAGATCTTTCATACGCTCACCGCCGAGCTTCGCCATTTCATCCGAACCGTCCTGGCAGATGGCGGTGGTTTTGGGAAAACGTTCAAGCAAAAATTTCGTCAACGCTCCGTAACCGGCTCCGAGATCCAAGATTCTGATCGGAAGCTCTTGATCAAAGGGGATGGTATCCGCGAGTACACGAAAAGGTTCCTGTCGATCTCTCTCTTTGCGATCCTGGCCTTTCGCCCAATTCGAAACATATTCACGAGAATCCCAATCGTGGTGATCTTGGCGATGGTGAGAATGTGAAGTGTTTGCCATCTCAAACCTCTCTTATCGTCGGGTTGGTGTTTCTCTCATTTCGCCCGTCGTGTTGTGTTGCGTCCGTAGCCGCCGCCGCGGCGTCATTACCGGTCCGCCTTTGATGAAGATTGAAACTAAAATTAAACACGCTTGTGCCTCTCTCTGGTTTGTGCCATCGAATATTGCATCGCAGCAAGTCCGCCATTACGCATTAACTTTACTCGCTTCTCTTTCAGGCATGCGCAAAAGCAAAAGCAGACTCATCGCCAGGAGATACGAAGTTGATATGACGCTAAACGCCGGACCAAATCCAAAATGGGTCATGACCCCTCCCGTGATGACGGTCCAGAACGGAATCGATAGAAAACCGATAAAATAATAGAGGCTGAACGCGGCATCAAAGAGGTCCTCGCCGACCAGATCGCTAAGCAGGGCCTGAGTCAGAGTCTGCCGCGAGGCGACCGCCGCGCCGTAAACGACGAGGTTGACGAAGAGTCCGGCAGAAACAGTGTCTTGCCACGCGAGCCACAATGTGCAAAGCGCCGACATCAGGAGCGATGCTTGAATCACTAACTTTCGATTGCAGCGATCCGAGATCCAACCCCAGATGAACGGGCCAATCAAGCTGCCCACTTGTATAAAGGTAAAGAGAAACGCTCCGTAGGTGATCGTGAGATGAAAATCACGTACGAAGTGGGGAATGATGTAGACTTCGTTGATATCTTGACCGCGCCCGGCTGCGCCGGCCATAAGAACCAGCGATACCAAAAGGACACTCTTGTTTTTTAAGCACGCCTTGTAGGCTTGCCATCCAAGCGGCGCCAAGCGCGATTTCGGCGGGCCGGAAGGCGCGGTGCGCAAGTCATCGCGAAACACGAAGCAAATCATTCCCATGGCAGTCGCCACAGCGCCAACTGTCCAAAAGACTCCCCGCCATCCAAGCCACGTAATGGCTACCGCGGCCAGCAGCGGCGCCACTAAGGCGCCCATTTGTCCGGCGGTGGAATGAAAAGCCAAGGCGCGTCCGCGGCCAGTGGCGAAGTGACTTGCAAGCATGCTTGAGCCGATCGGATGCTGCGGGCTGGAACCGACGCCACCGAACAATCGAGTGGTAAAGAAGTGCTGATAGTTAGACGCGAAGCCGCTGGCTATCACCGAGATTCCAAGAACGCAGTTGCCGGCGCCGAGAATCACGCCGCGCCCGACGTAGGGCACGACGAAGCCGTATAGCGCCTGAAGAACGCTACCCAAAGTGTTATAAACCGCGGCGAACGAAGCGATCGCCAAGTAGCCCATCCCCAATTCGTTCATCATGAGCGGGTAGATCACTCCAAGCATGGCCGATTGGAAGTGATTAATGAAATGAGCGCCGCAAACAATGGAAAAAATCGTCCGGCGTTTGAGCGTGTTTTCTTTACTTGCAATTTCGTTCACCCGTTTACGTCTCCTCAACATTATTATTGGATGGTTTGTTTCCCGTCGACATTTTGTGCCGGCCACACGAATTCAACGGCATCGGCGAGTTCTCCCGGGGTGTAACCGCGCGGCCGGATAATACGAATTTTAGATTCGTGCTACCCCCCGCGTAAAAAAATTTTAGTGCTTCATTTCCGCAGTTGTTATTACCAGCTTGCCGTTTTGTACCCCCTTAGTAGCGATGAGTTTTCCCCCGACCTCGTGTACTTTGTCTGCGCGGCCTCGAATGACGATCACTTCCAAGCAATTGTGCTCGTCTAAATGGATGTGCAGGCTTGCATTCACCGCAACGTCCGCCTTGTGCTGCGTATCCGCTAGAACATCGCTTAGGCGATGAACTCTATGATCATAGACAAGTGTAACCACTCCAATGACCTCAGTGTTTCCCTGACCCACTTTTTTTTGGATCAGGTGGTCACGAATGAGATCGCGTATCGCCTCGGAACGGTTCTGATATCCGAGGCTGCCAATGCTCTGATCAAATGCCGTTAGCAGGTCTTCTTCTAACGATACGCCAAACCGTGAAAGGTGGTTCATTCTTGTTTACCGACAATTCTTTCGTAACACGAATTATTTATTCGTGTCAACGGATTTACGTCAGGCGCAGTTGGAACGGAGAAAGTCCTATGGTACGGGTTAACCCAGTGTCGTTGCTAAAAGTTACTAAAATCGCGGGTTTTGTTTTGCTTGCGCTTTGTAGTTGCGGGCGCAATGAGCGAATGGATACGCTTTACGCGCAGCGTTGTATGGGGTGCCACGGTCCATCGGGACGAGGCGACGGTCCGGTGGCTGCCTCATTGCCGGTCCAGCTTACTGATTTTCGCCAAACTGTAGAACGCAAAAGCGTCAATCAAATACGCCAGGCAATCGCGGAAGGCCAAGGAATCATGCCTGCCTTTGAGCCGGCCCTACGTCCATCGGAAATTTCCGATTTGGTCTATATGGTCCGGTTTTTGAGCCGCGAAGGGCGAGATATCCAGTGGTGGGAGCGCTTTGATGCTTTAGTGGTAGCGCACTGCAACATTCCCTGGGAAGTGGTTTTTGATGACGATCAGCCGCGGGAGGAAAAGAGGCGTTGAACCCACTTTTTATTCGTATTGCAGCGAGCGTGCTGACCTGCGCTTTGTTTATCGTTGGACTCCGTCCGGTCTCTCCGGGCGCCGCCGCGCATGACGCTCAACACGGCAACACAGCGCAGCGGAGTGAAGTACGGATACCGATCCGCAACTTCTCTTTGACCGACCAAAGTGGGCGTCAATTTAATCTGGACTTGATAAAAGGCAAAATAATCATCGCCGATTTTGCCTATACCACCTGCCCCGATGTCTGCCCTCTCATGACGGCCGCGCTGCGCAGCGTGCAAACGAATCTCAATGCGGCCGAGCGCAGCGCGGTTTTTCTGCTTATGGTCACAACCGATCCGGAAGTCGATGTTCCCAAGGTCCTGGCGGCCTACGCAAGACGCTACCACGCGGATTTATCCAATTGGGCGTTTCTCACGGGTGATGAATCATCCCTCGCACGGGTGTGGAACAATTTTGGTGTTAAGGTCACTCGTAGAGCGCGCGGCTTGGTTGATCATACGGCCTTAACCGCCGTCATCGATCAGTCGGGAGTGATGCGCTTCGCCTATCATGGGGCAGCTCCCGATCCCAAATTGATGGTGCAAGACGTTCGCTCCCTTATTGCCCGCCCATAAAGACTCGCTCAATTACCACCTAGTCGGAAAAGATGCGCCGCTAGCGATACCCATCAACCAAGACGTAGAGCCGCTCTTTTGTATTTGCCGGTGTTCTGTCGTGCACAGCCTGTGCGGGATGAGCGCAGAATATCAGCTTGACAAGGAAAGGGGTTAAAACTAAACTCCACCTTGAAGTTTATGGTGTAGTTATCATGGCTCAAGACAGTATCGAACAACTCGAAGCTAAGATAAATCGACTGATTGAAAAACACGAGCGTGTAAAAAAGGAAAAGGAAACGATCGAGAAAAAACTTCAGCAGAAAGAAAGTGAGTGGCATCATTTAAAGGGGCAGTTACGGCAATATGAGCACGAACGCGTCGAGCTTCGGGATCGATTGGACAAAATCATAGGCCATTTCGCGAGCCTGGATCTTCCGGAATAAGGTAGGAAGAGTGGATGAAAAAGGCGTTGGATGTCGAAATTCTAGGTCAAAAGATCACCATCAGTAGCGACGCTGAAGAAGGTTACATGTTGAAGGTCGCGGGCTATGTTGATGAAAAGATGCAAGAACTCATGCGTTCATCCAAACCCGTGGCCAAGGCGAACATCGCCATGTTAACGGCGCTAAATATCGCCGATGAGTACCATCGGCTTAAGGATGCGCACGAGACGATTTTGAGCAGACTGAACCAACTGTCCAAAAGGTTGTCAGCAACATTGACCGAGGAGGGTTAACGCTTTGAGGTGAACCGTTTCCCCTGCTGTGTTCGTCATCAGCGGAGGCAACTTGGAACCAACGAGAAAATAATGGGAGCTGTCACTTGCCGTAGTGCGTCAGGCCTCCACCGCGGGGAAGACTCGATCGGCGACATAGCCCCCACCTGGTAAGCAGGTTCAAGTTGCGCCATTGAAACGGCATAACGCGGGGGACACCCTTAAAGAGGTGGCCTGGGAAGATGAAGACTTGGGGAGAAGCATTAATAGAGAAACTCATTTGTTGGTTTCTTGCGTCCGTGAGAAGTTTAAAAGTTTGGCGACCCCTTACAGAACCTCTAGAAAAGTATGTCGAAATTTGGTTGGGTAAAATCACGATGGCTCCTGATTTGGAACTCGGTAGAAAGCGGCTGTCCAGGGGACCAACTTTTCTGACGCGAAGGTCGGATTTTTAGTCTGACCTCCTCCCTTTTTGTTATTTTCTTCGTTTCTCCGTCCGCCGACGTCATCTGCTATGTCGGGAAGCTCAGTCGGGGAGAAAAAGCGTGCCTTGCGCGCTGCTGCATTGACTCAGCGCAGCTCGCTAGTGAGAGCACGTTGCTTTTCATTGGGGGGTGTGATTCAAGCGAGAGCGCTTGAATTTACGCCCTATCGAACCGCTCGCGCCGTTATCCTGTATAGCCCAATTCAAAACGAAGTTCCCACGGAAGAGATCCGGGATGACGCGTTGGCGAGCGGGAAAAGAGTTTTTTATCCCAAACTGTCCGCCGCGAATTCGGTCGCGATGGCTGAGATTCATTCGGCAACGGATCTGGACAGTGGGCGTTTGGGAATTAGCGAGCCCACGGGTTCCATACACCCTTTAAATCAAGAGCTTGAAAAAATGGTGGTTTTTGTTCCCGGGCTCATATTTGATTGTCACGGAAATCGTTTAGGGCGCGGGATCGGCTGGTACGACCGACTCCTCAAACAATTGAGCAAGGGGACCGTTTTCGTAGGGCTTGGTTATGACTTTCAAATGGTAGACGAGGTTCCCACGGACACGTGGGATGAAAAGGTTCATCACGTTATCACCGAGAAAAGGGTGATCGATTGCGGCACGGCGCAATCAATTGCAGTTTCCTAATTTGAGTGGAAAGGAGGTGTTGCTTTTGGATTCGAACATACTTTTCGGTATGGCCGGAGTGTTGGTCGGTGTACTACTAGCCTGCCTCGTTTTTTGGATCCGGAGCCGGCAGCGCCAGATGCAACTGGATCTGGCGAAAAACGCTGCGAGCCGTATCATTGAAGAAGCGAAAAAAGATGCGAATGCAATCAAGAAAGAGGCCGAGATTCAAGCTAAGGACTCTATCATCAAGGAAAAACTGGAGTTCGAGAAGGAGGTACGTGAGCTACGTCGCGAATTGCAAAGCCAAGAAAAGCGGTTGATTACCAGAGATGAAAGTATAGATAAACGGGTTGAGTCTATCGATAAGCGCGAAAGCGAACTAAGCAAACGGGAGGGCACGTTAAAGGCCAAAGAAAAGGCCATCGAAGACAAAGCTGCGGAGTCGGAACGTCATGTTGATGACGCCCGGAGGCAATTGGAACGGGTGGCCGGGATGACCCGCGAGGAAGCGAAAAGGAGCCTCATCGATCAAATGACCGAAGAGGCGAAGCACGAATCAGCTAAACGAATCCGCGTCATCGAAGAGGAAGCAAAGGAAGAATCCGCTCGAAAGAGCCAGAAGATCATCGCGTTAGCCATTGAACGGCTCGCGGGGGATTTTGTCGCCGAGCGCTCCGTGACCGTGGTTCCGCTGCCGAACGATGAGCTTAAGGGAAAGATCATTGGCCGCGAAGGGCGTAATATCCGCGCTCTTGAAGCCGCTACGGGGATTGATCTTATTGTCGATGATACTCCGGAAACCGTGGTCATTTCCGGGCACAATCCCATTCGCCGCGAGATCGCGCGGCTGTCTCTGGAAAAGCTAATTTCAGACGGGCGCATCCATCCCGGTAGGATAGAGGAAGTGGTGCGCAAGTCAGAGCAAGAGATTGACGAAGCCATTCGCGAAGCCGGCCAGAAAGCGATTTTTGACGTCGGCGTTCATGGTGTGCACCCGGAACTGATCAAATTGCTGGGTCGGCTAAAGTACCGCTACAGCTATGCGCAAAATGTGTTGCTGCATTCTATCGAAGCGGCGTTTATCTGCGGCATGATGGCTGCGGAATTGGGTTTAAATGAGAAGCAGGCGCGACGGGCAGCGTTGCTGCACGATATAGGTAAGGCGGTGGACCACGAAGTGGAGGGGTCGCATGCGATTATCGGCGCGGAACTGGCGCGCAAATATGGTGAATCGCCCAAAATCGTCAATGCGATCGCCGCCCATCACGAGGACGTAAAAGCCGAAACCATTCTGGCTCCACTGGTCGACGCCGCCGATGCGCTGTCCGGAGCGCGGCCGGGGGCTCGCCGCGAGATGATGGAAAGCTATGTGCGTCGGTTGGAGGACCTCGAACGCATCACGAATTCGTTCAAGGGGGTCGAGAAGTCGTACGCCGTTCAGGCCGGCCGCGAGATTCGGATTATCGTGCAACACGAACTGGTTTCGGACGATGAGGCTGCGCGCTTGGCTCGTGAGATCGCGCGTAAGATTGAAAATGATATGACGTACCCGGGGCAGATTAAGGTTACCGTGATTCGCGAGGTGCGTGCGGTCGATTACGCCAAGTAAGGGACTTGATAGACAGATGCGAATTTTGATCCTCGGGGACATTGTGGGTCGCCCGGCGCGCAGAGCTATACGCGAGCTGGTTCCCGGCCTGATAAAAAAAGAGAGCGTCGATCTTGCGATCGGCAACGCAGAAAATGCCGCGGGGGGAATGGGAGTGGACGTCAAGAGCGCTGAAGAGCTTTTTTCGAGCGGCCTTCACGTGCTTACGTCGGGAAATCACATTTGGAAAAAAAAAGAAATTTTTACTTATCTTGACGACCATTCTTATCTGCTGCGGCCGGCCAATTACCCTGAGGGCGCGCCTGGGCGCGGGTGGTGTGAGTGGCAAAAGAACGGCATAAAGGCCTTGATCATCAACGTTCAGGGCAGAGTCTTTATGCCGAATCATGTGGATGATCCGTTTCGCTGCGTGGATCGGATTCTCCAGGAACACGGTCAGCATTCTCGCGTAATCATTGTCGATATGCACGCGGAAGCCACCTCTGAGAAGAACGCCATGGGATGGTACCTCGACGGCAGGGCGTCCGCCGTTTACGGCACGCATACACACATCCAAACCGCCGATGAACGGGTGTTGCCGAACGGTACGGCCTATATCACGGATATTGGAATGTGCGGCCCCTTCGATTCTATCATTGGAATAGAAAAGGAGGTGGTGATCAACGGTTTTTTGAGTCAGCTCCCGCGAAAGTTTGAAGTCGCGCAGGATAATATCGTGCTTCAGGGCGTGATCATCGAGATTGACAATGAGAGCGGCAAGGCTCACTCGATCCGCCGGCTGCGCCTTCAAGGGGAGAATGAGGCGTGAACTTTAAGGGTATCAGCGAACAACTGGAAGTGATTAAGCGTGGCGCCGTTGAGGTGGTACCGGAAGAGGAACTGATCCGCAAGCTAAAGAAAGGCCGCCCGCTGCGCGTCAAAGCGGGATTTGACCCGACCGCGCCGGATCTTCATTTGGGGCACACCGTTTTGATTCAAAAAATGAAGCACTTTCAAGTTCTCGGGCATGAGGTCATTTTCTTAATTGGCGATTTTACCGGAATGATTGGGGACCCTTCGGGAAAATCCGAGACGCGCAAGCCTTTAACACGCGCGGAGGTGGTCAAAAATGCCGAGACCTACAAAGAACAAATCTTTAAAATTCTCGATCCCGACAAAACGCGCGTTGAATTCAACCATCGGTGGATGGAAAAACTGGATGCGGTTTCGCTCATTGAATTGAGCGCAAAATATACGGTGGCGCGAATGTTGGAGCGAGAGGATTTTAAGCAACGCTATCAGAGCCAGCAGTCGATCAGCATTCACGAGTTTCTTTACCCTCTCATCCAGGGTTACGATTCGGTAGTTTTGGAGGCTGATGTCGAGCTGGGCGGGACGGATCAGCGGTTTAACCTGCTCATGGGGCGAGAGCTTCAACGCGAATACGGGCAGGAGCCACAAGTGGTCCTAACCATGCCACTGCTGGAAGGATATACGGACGGCGTACAAAAGATGAGTAAGTCTTTAAATAACTATATCGGCATCAACGAGCCGCCCGAGGAGATCTATGGCAAGTTGATGTCGATCTCCGATGAACTCATGTGGCGTTATTACGAGTTGCTCAGCAACAAGGATCTCACGCGGATAAAAGCGCTGCATGGGGAAGTGGAGAAGGGGACTCTGCATCCTATGGACGCGAAAAAGTCGTTGGCGGAGGAGTTGGTCGCGCGCTACCACGGTCCGGCTGCGGCTCAGGCCGCGCTCGAGTATTTCGAAGCCCGCCATCAGAAAAGAGCACTGCCGATTGACATCAAGAAACAATTCGATGCGCCGGAAGCGATTTGGATTTGCCGGCTCCTGGTCGATCTCGAGTTTGCCAAGTCCGGCAGTGATGCCCGTAGACTTATTGCTCAAGGCGCGGTAAAAATCGACGGTCAGCCGATCAGCGACATAAATTTTGAATTTCGAGCGTCGCAACATGAAGTGGTGGAGGTGGGAAAAAATCGTATTGCGCGGGCGAAACGGAGTTCGTGAATAATTTTTTGGGGCTGGCTTGACAAGCTTCTTCGTTTTACCTATAACCTTACTTTGCTCGTTTCCGAGCGACCTATCTGGTCTTTGAAAACTAAATAGTAGCTACTGCCATTTATAAGCAGTGACGGTTTAGGGTTTCCGTAAAAGCCATTTGAGCACAGCTATCGTAACTCGACAGTCAATCCTCCACCTAAAGGTGGATTGAAAGTTTTAACTGGAGAGTTTGATCCTGGCTCAGAACGAACGCTGGCGGCGTGCCTAACACATGCAAGTCGAACGAGAAAGGGGCTTCGGCCCTGAGTAAAGTGGCGCACGGGTGAGTAACACGTGGGTAACCTGCCTCTAAGACTGGGATAACTCGTCGAAAGATGGGCTAATACCGGATAAGACCACGGTTCCTTCGGGGACAGGGGTCAAAGGTAGCCTCTGCATGCAAGCTATCACTTAGAGATGGGCCTGCGTACCATTAGCTAGTTGGTAGGGTAACGGCCTACCAAGGCAAAGATGGTTAGCTGGTCTGAGAGGATGATCAGCCACACTGGAACTGAGACACGGTCCAGACTCCTACGGGAGGCAGCAGTGGGGAATATTGCGCAATGGGCGAAAGCCTGACGCAGCAAC
>JBGPIK010000014.1:0-36915 GCA_041484845.1 Binatia bacterium
AACTTTGGGTGTTAAAATGATCCTGAAAGAAAACGGAACGACGACAAAGTTTCGGAGAAACACTTGCGCGGGTTCAATTGTGGTTAAAAAACCTCGTGAGCGGGGCGTCGGGTCGTCATACGTCTCAAGAACGAAGCTGCCATCAGTTTTGGCCGGCGCATCTAATCGAACGGGACTGGCATCAACCGGCGGGTTCGCCGTTAGCAGAGGCGAAACATGTTGATTGCTGCAGGCAAAAGTCCGGTAAATGAAAAAGCCCAGGGACAGAAATTCGAGGCTCAACAAAACCGACCCGACGAATAATATTTTCTTCACGCGCGACATATAAGAATAACAGCTAAGCTTCAGCTTAACACCGATCGGCCCAATATCAAGGGATGCGTAGTTCTCAGAGAACTCTTAACCGAAACGTAACTTTTCGCTGTAACCGTGAAATTGTACACGCATGAATCAGGTAGCCCCCACCATCTCCGTCGGGTGCAAATTAACCACCTAAGGTTGTGGAAATAGAAGCTTATCAAATTCCCGGCTTGCCTTAGGGTTTCTCCTTGCCCTGAAAACCAGGCAACCCGAGGTGAAATCTGGACCTCGAACTATATAAACCGAAGCCGTGGTAAGTTGAACGGCTTGAACGGAGCGCAGCGGTTGAACGTTTTGAGCTTTTTGAACGGCATTCGAATGTTGGTCGGACCGAGACCGAAAGAAAGCCCTACCAGTATCGTGTTACCCTCCGCTACGTGGAAAGAACGCAGCAGAACCCATACGGCTTGGTGGTAAGCTCAGTGGAGCAGAATGAATCCCTGATAGAATCTTTTCCGAACCCAAAATCAAAAAACTAGAGACTTCGTTTGTGCTGATGCCCCTCGTGACAGAAAGCTCTTCGGACGGCCCAGAAAAAGCCCCCAAAGTTAGATAGCGCTGCATCTGGCCGGCCAGTCATCGGCTCCACAATCGTTAAAGCCGACACCAATTTATGGTTTTTACTCCCACGTTCTTTTCTGTTGCCTAGATCTTCGGTCTTTGCGCTTTTCTTGCTGCTCTGTGGACCGCCGTCCCTCTTAAATCACCCCTTATCCTGTATCCTTTCCCAAGCCCCCCGGCTCCGTGCTGCCCGCTCTTGGCATCTACCCACCATTTCGACTAGTATTGTCTGAGCGTCGAACCGGGATATGGCGACTTCGACCCTGCCGGTTCTCCGAGCGCAAACGCTAATCACAATGTTTCTCGACAGTTGTCATGGATGTTTTCCAAACCCATTCCCGTATCGTTTCTGACTACGAGAACTACATTCGTAGCTTCCTCAAGATTCAGGACCCGAAAATCCGGGAAGTTGTCGAAACTGAGCTAAGTAAAGGCAAGCTCTGGCCCGAACCGCTGCTTCAGTTCAATCCAGCTTTCGAAATCTCAGGCACAGTCGATGATCTCGTAGCCAAGAGGATTTTACATGCCGATATCCGCGATATCTTCAAAGGTTACAAACTCTACCGGCATCAAGTCGAAGCAATACAACTAGGGACCACTGGCAAGGACTTCATCGTGACATCTGGCACGGGCTCGGGAAAATCCCTCACTTATATTGGATCTATATTCCATCACTTGCTTTCCCAGCCTGGCGCGAAAGGCGTAACCGCCGTCGTGGTTTATCCGATGAACGCACTGATCAACTCACAATCAGAAGAGTTCAGCCGCTACAAGGAAAACTACGAGAATGCGACGGGAAAGGAGTTTCCGATATCCTTCGGGCAATATACGGGACAGGAGAAAGAAGAAGCCCGACAAAAGATGCGCGAAGATCCACCGCAGATCCTTCTCACTAACTACATGATGCTAGAGCTTCTTTTGACCCGCATTCGCGAGCGGTCAATTCGGGACGGCATATACGAAAATCTGCGCTTTCTTGTTTTTGACGAACTGCACACCTATCGAGGGCGGCAGGGCGCGGACATTGCCCTACTCATCCGCCGCATACGTTCCCTTTGTACGCTGCCGGTCGTGTGTATTGGCACATCAGCTACGATGATTTCTGTCGGGACGCCAACCACGCAACGTGCGGAGGTTGCCAACGTAGCGACAAAACTTTTTGGCAAACCGTTCAGCGCGGACCAGGTCATCAACGAAACGCTCACCCGTTCTTTCTTGTTCAACGGGATGACTCCGGGAGAGGCAGAATTACGCGTGGCGATATCTGCCGGTGTGAACGTCACAGAGGGCATCGAACAGCTCAAGAATCACCCGGTTGCTGTCTGGCTAGAAAACAAAATCGCTCTGGATGTGAGTGATGGAGTTTTAGTTCGGGGCACACCTAAACGTTTTGCCGACATTGTGGCCGATCTGGCGGTGGACTCTGGTCAACCCAAGAACGTTTGCCGTGATTTCCTCGAACAATTGCTGCAATGGATCAATACGATAAACGAACGGCTTCAGGAAACGGGGGAAGTGTACACAATACTTCCGTTTAAGTTTCACCAATTCATCTCGCAGACCGGTTCCGTTTACACGACACTCGATCAGGACAATGATCGATTTATCACCTTAGAACCGGGGGTCTACAAGGAAGATCAATTAGAGAAGAAGCCCATCTTCATGAACGTGTTTAGTCGTGCTAGCGGTTACGCTTTCGTCTGCGTGTCCCGCCTAGGGGACCGGCTCGAACCTCGAGACTTTCAGGACAACACCGAAGACGAGGCTGAGGTAAACGACGGGTATTTGATCATCGGCGAGGATATTTGGGATCCGTTGGACGATAGCGAGATGCTTCCTGAGAGCTGGCTTCGGAAGACGAAGAACGGTTTGGCCCCACGTAAGGACAAAGAAGTCTTTTTCCCGTCCAGGCTGTATTTCAATGAGTTTGGAAACTGCTCGGAAAAGACGCCGATGACGCAGTGGGGCTGGTTCATGAAGGCGCCTCTTCTTTTCGATCCGACGGCTGGCGTGTTCTTTGATACAAAGACCAGGGAAGGGACGAAGCTCACGAAACTAGGCAGCGAAGGACGCAGCACCTCAACTACTATTGCGGCTTTCTCCATTCTCAATCAACTTTCCGATGCAGGTTTCAAACAAGAGGATCAGAAGCTTTTGAGCTTCACCGACAATAGGCAGGACGCTGCACTGCAATCCGGTCATTTCAATGACTTTGTTCAGGTTGTCAGGTTACGTGCCGGCATTCATAAGGCGCTGGTGCAAGCGCCAAAGGGCGTACTGACATACACAACCATCGGCGAAGCTGTATTTAAGGCCCTGGGACTTCCTTTCCTCTGGTTCGCAAATACGAACGAGGAGCCGGCGCTTGCCACCGTGCGACGCAATTATGAACAGTGCTTTCAGGACTATCTCCTGTACCGCGTCGTTGCGGACTTGAGACGCAGTTGGCGCGTCGTACTTCCTAACATGGAGCAATGCGCTCTCCTCAGCATCGAATACGCGGATTTGGATGAGATTGCGGCGGCAGATGAATTCTGGAAAGGCGCCCCACTTTTAGGCGATCTAAATCATTCCGATCGCAAGGAGTTCATCTGTACGATTTTAGATTTCTTTCGGCTGGAGTACGCGATCCACAGCGAAAATTATCTCACTCAATCGCGCATAAAGGAAAACGAGAAGCAGTTCCGCGAGAAACTGCGTCCGCCATGGACCCTCGACAGTAACGAAGAGATTCGCGAGCCCTACTATATTCGTTATGAACCTCTTAATCGGACCGCTGGCCTGTATTCCAAAAGTATGGGGCCTTCGAGTTCGCTTGGAAAATTTGTCAAGCAATATGTCCGGCAACATGGCATCGATATCGATCTGAAGAAAGACAAATATCGCGACTTCATTCTCCAGATTATGGCGATGTTGGAGCAGGCGGACTACCTGAAATCGCAAACGGCCAGGAGCCAGGAAAACGATGAAGTGCCGATCTATCGCCTCCGCCTGGAAAAAATCATTTGGAAAGTCGGTGATGGAGAGACCGTAAAGGCTGATGTCGTCAAGCAGCGCGCGTACAAGGAACAGGCGCCGAAGCCGAACAAGTTTTTTCAGGATCTATATCAGCGTGATTTTGCCAAGATGAAACGGCTGGTTGGCGCGGATCATACCGGCCAACTTGGGACTGACGACCGTATTCAGCGAGAAGATGAGTTCCGCAAAGGTGAGATCAGCTCGCTATTCTGTTCACCCACGATGGAGTTGGGTATCGACATTCGTAATCTGAGTGTCGTTCATATGCGAAATGTGCCACCCAACCCCGCAAACTACGCGCAACGCTCGGGACGCGCGGGACGAAGCGGCCAAGCAGCGCTAGTTTTTACCTACTGCTCGAGCTATTCCCCGCACGACCGCCATTATTTCAACGAGCAGGCGGCTCTGTTTAAGGGCGCCGTGATGGCGCCCAAGCTGGATCTTTGCAACCGAGAGCTGCTCTTGTCTCATTTAAATGCGCTTGTAGCGTCTGAGATTGGACTCCCGGGCCTAGATGAGATTGGCGGGGCCAAGCCGTCAATCATGCATCTGGTTATGGACGACAACGATCAATGGCCGATTTCACCTGAGGTTCGATCGGGCCTCGATATTTCACCGAGCACGTTCAACAGTCTCAAGATGACACTGAAACGAGCTATCCACGATTTTGAGGGAGATCTGCAGAAAACTGCTGGATCATGGTATTCGGATCAATGGATCGAACAAAACCTGTCGAACGTCGCTAATCATTTGGATGAAGCTCTTGTACGTTGGCGCCGACTCTATCGCTCGGCGAAGCAGCTTCTTGCTAGATCAACGCAAAGAATAGGTGGCGGTAGACTGAACGGCGAAGAACTGCGCAAAGAGCAGAACTTTGAGCGCCAGGCGATACGACAGCTGAACCTTCTTAGAAACGATCTTTTCGGAAGATCGTCTGAATTATCCGAGTTTTATCCCTACCGCTATCTAGCATCCGAAGGTTTTTTGCCGGGATACAACTTTACCCGGCTTCCAATCCGTGTCTTTCTACCAACGAGTGATTCTTCCGGCGAGTTTGTGTCACGGCCGCGTCCCATTGCTCTTCGTGAGTTCGGTCCGCTCAATGTCATTTATCACAACGGACGAAAGTATCGGGTCTGCCAGCTTGTAGTGCAGGACGCGGATTCCGCTCTCGAAGAGGCGAAGATCAGTAAAAAGGCGGGTTACTTCCTGACGAAGGACCAAAAGGATCTGGAAATCTGTCCCTTTTCGGGTGTTAGTCTCGCGGACAACGCGAATAAGGAGCATCTGCACTATCTTATCGAAATGGCGGAGTCTCGGGCCGAGGAAGTTGATCGCATTTCCTGTGAGGAGGAGGAACGGGTCTCGCGCGGCTTTGATATAAAGACTTACTTTTCCGTCGATGGTGGCAATTTTGAACGGGTAAAGAAGGCGGTTGCCCGTACCAGCGAGAACGCGCTTTTGAATCTTCGGTACGTTCCGGCGGCCCGACTAGTTCATGTGAACTATAAATGGCGTTCCCAACGCGACGGTGATGGGTTCCCAATGGGAATGATTTCTGGAAATTGGCGGAACTCAATACCCGAACCCGAGAAAAACGCGAAAGAAGATTATCGACTGGTCAAGCTATGGACTTCGAATTTGGCCGATGCGCTTCACATCGAGCCGATCGAGCCGCTCGGGTTGAAACATGATGGTGTGATAACCCTGCAGCATGCTTTAAAACGGGCAATCGAAAGCGTGTTTCAGGTGGAACCTAACGAAATTGGAGTCGTGACAGTCGGAGATCCAGAGGCGCCCAACATTCTACTCTACGAAGCGGCTGAGGGAAGCCTCGGGATTCTCTCCCAATTTGTCGAGGACATAAACGTGTTCCATGAAGTGGTCGAGCTGGCGATCAGTCTTTGTCGTTTCGACGACCCAGAGTACAAAGGGCCGGCTTCTTACAACGATCTTCTAAGCTACTATAACCAGCGCGATCATATGATTATCGATCGGCACTTGATTAAAGACGCGCTCGAAAAATTGCTGATCTGCACGATAGAAATCCAGTCCAATCCGCACTTCAAAGGGTATGACGACCAATACCTCACGTTATTGCGCGGCATCGATCCGAATTCCACGACTGAGCGGAAGTTCATCGATTACCTGTATCAGAACGGGTTTCGATTGCCTGACGCCGCCCAGAAGCGAGTTGATGGGCTCTACTGTCAGCCGGACTTTTATTATGAGCCTCGCGTGTGGGTCTTCTGTGATGGAACGCCGCACGATGAGCCTGCCGTCGCCGAAGCTGACGATGAAATTCGCCAGGCGATCATCGCCAAGGGCGATGAGGTGTGGGTCTATCATTACAAAGACAATCTCGCCGAAAAAATCGCCGCGCGTCCTGATATTTTCCGAAGAGTCCGATGACCGCTTCACTTCAACCTGGAAAACTCGTTACGCTGCGTGGTCGCGATTGGATAGTTCTCCCGTCAGACGACCCCGATCTTCTTGTGGTCAAACCGCTGGGTGGATGGGAAGACGAAATCGCCGGCATCTACTTGCCGCTGGAAATCGAGTCGGATACTCCGGTCGATGCATCGTTTCCGCCGCCTACAAACGAAGACCTCGGCGATATAAGCACAGCTCGCTTGCTCTATGACTCGGCGCGTCTAGCGTTTCGTAACGGCGCCGGACCTTTTCGTGCGCTGGCGAAGCTCTCTTTCCGTCCTCGTTCCTATCAGATGGTGCCGCTTATCATGGCCTTGCGGCAGGAACGGGTCCGCCTGCTCGTCGCGGACGATGTCGGCGTCGGTAAAACGGTGGAGGCGCTTCTGATTGTCCGGGAGCTTCTGGAGCGGCGGAAAATCAAGCGCTTCGCTGTCGTCTGCCTGCCCCACCTTTGTGAACAGTGGCAGGATGAGATTCGCGACAAACTCGATCTTGAAGCCGTGATCATCAGGTCGAATACACAGGCCCGTCTCGACCGGCAGATCCAGGGCGACACCAGCGTTTATGACTACTATCCGTATCAGGTCATCAGCATCGACTTCATCAAATCGGAGACTCGCCGCGATGTTTTTGTCGAGCAATGTCCTGAATTGCTGATTGTGGACGAGGTTCATACCTGTGCCAGACCAGCAGGCGCGTCAACCACCCAGCAGCAACGCTATCACCTTATTAGCCGCATCGCGCAGAAGCCCAGCCAGCAGATCATTCTCTTGACCGCGACTCCGCACAGCGGCAAGCCTGAGGAGTTTCATTCATTGCTTGGCCTGATCAAGCCTGAGTTTGAAAACGTGGATCTGCCAAACTCCACACAACCACAGCGCCGCGAACTGGCCAGATTCTTTGTTCAGCGCAAGCGAGCCGACGTGGAAAAATGGATGGGGGAAGATACGCCTTTCCCCAAGCGGGAGGCGTTCGAGTGGCCCTATGACATCTCCCCGGGATACGGCCGGTTTTTCGAGCAGATCCTCGACTTCGCCAAAAAGCTGATTTCACCAGACGCGAAACGCGACGGACAGCGCAGAGTGCAATATTGGACCGCGCTTGGCTTGCTTCGTGGCGTCATGTCGAGTCCCGCCGCCGGGATCGAAATGCTGAATACCAGGCTCACCGATCTTGCCTCGTCCGTCGCCGATGATTCCGCTGCCGGACCCGTTCCGGCCGATCTTGACGCGGATGAAAATCCAGTGCGCGATTTGGACTATGGTTTTGAAGGAGACAATACCCCGACGCAGGTGGTTGAGCGTAATGATTGGTCGAGTTATCAGCGTCACCAGCTCCGGGCCTTTTCCGATCAGCTCGCCAAACTTTCGAATCCTAAGGACGATCAGAAACTCGCTTCCGCAGAGGCCATTTTAGAAGATTGGCTATCAAACGGGTTCAACCCGGTCGTCTTCTGCCGCTATATTGCGACGGCTAATTACGTCGGCCAGCAATTGGCCCAGCTACTCAAGAAAAAATTTTCCAAAGTTCAATTCCACGTCATTACCAGTGAGCTACCCGATGAGATGCGCAAACAGCGGATCGAAGAAATAGATGTATCGCTGCCGCGTGTCATGATCGCTACCGACTGTCTCAGCGAAGGCATCAACCTCCAAAAGTTCTTCACAGGCGTTCTACATTACGATTTACCCTGGAATCCCAACCGCCTTGAGCAGCGCGAGGGGAGGGTAGATCGGTTTGGGCAACTGGCTCCGGAAGTAAAAGCGTGCCTCCTTTATGGCGCCGATAATCCCATTGATGGCATCGTCCTCGATGTTCTTTTGCGCAAGGTGCGCGAGATCAAGCGGGCCACCGGCATCAACGTGCCTTTTCCGGAGGACTCGCAGAGTATTATCGACACGATTACCCAAGCCCTTCTTCTCAATCCGGACAGAAAGATTTCGAAGCGGGGGGACAAGAGGCAGATCGAGTTCGATTTCGATGAGTTCGATGAGGCTGCGAAATTAAAAGCAAACGTGACGCGCAAAGTCGAGGAAGCTGCGGAACGTGAAAAAGCCTCGCGCAGCATCTTCGCTCAAAACGCCATTAAGGCAGAGGAGATCGAAACTGACCTGCGCGATGTGGACGAAGCTATCGGGGATCCAAAAGCGGTGCAAGAGTTCGTTGTCTCAGGGTTGAACAACCTTCTCGGTGTCCAGGTAACAAAGGACACTAAAGGATATCGAATCGTTACGGGCAATCTGCCGCCACAACTTCGCGATTTGCTCCCGGCTGGGCAAACGGTTCGAATAAGCTTCGAGTCGCCGACGCCCGAGGGCTACTACTATCTGGGGCGAAACAACCGGTTCGTCGAACAACTCTGCCAGTTAGTGATGGCGAATACTCTTGCTCGCGTGGACAAACGCGCCGCCAGGACGTCGGTCATCCGCACGCGGCAGGTGGCGACAAAGACCACGCTCCTTCTTTTCCGGTGCCGTAACGTGATCGAAGAGCGGAGAGCTAACCATCAGGTTGTCGCCGAGGAGATGATTCTCTGGGGGTGGCGTGGCACGCCGCAACAGAAGGAGTTTCTCGACCACGCCCAGGCCAAAGCGTTGCTGGCCTCGGCGAGGGCTACTTCCGACCTCACCATCCAAGCGCGGTCGGGTTTTCTCGATAACGAGCTAACGATACTAGACTCAGTCAAGCCGGAATTCGACGGCTTAGCCGAAGAACGTTCGAAAAAACTCGTCGAAGCGCACGAACGCTTCAGCGCGCTAATGGACAGCAAGCATTTTCAAGTTGTTTATCCTGTCCTACCGATGGATATCCTCGGAGTGTACATTCTACTTCCCGATGCTGCACAACCCTGAGGATTGTAAGTGAACTATCCGAGCATTCGCATCGAAGGTGGTATTCTCTCGCCGGATATTCTCGACCGGCTCGACGATGCGCAGTGGCAGAGCCCAGCACAGTTCGGCTTGGAACCATCCGCCAAGGTAAAGGACGAAATCCTCCGCGCTTGGGCCGACGCGCAGCACTACTGGCAGGCGTTTCAACGTAAACTCGATTCGCTGAAATCTGACTCGCCAGCTACAACTGAAACACGTAATCTTTGGATCGTCCCTCTTCTCGGTCTGCTTGGATATCAACTGGAATATCAGGCGCGTGGCGCCGAAGTGAATGGTAAGAACTATCCTATCTCTCACCGGGTCGTTAATCGTGGGAATACTGCTCTGCACGTCATTGGATATCGCGAAGCCGCAGGTCTGGATCGAAAACCAGAGAAGGCGGTCCTGCGCATGTCCGCCCACGCAATGGTTCAAGAATATTTGAACCTTTCGGACGAGCTCTATGGCTTGGTCAGCAATGGCCGGGTATTGCGGCTCCTGCGCGATAGCTCGCGCTTGGTGAAGCTCACATACTTAGAGTTCGATGTCGACCGCATTTTTACCGACGGCCTATTCGCCGACTTCGCTGTTCTCTTCCGACTCATTCATGCTACGCGCCTGCCCGGGTCCCAGGAAACAGCGGAAGAAAGCATCATCGAGCGCTATCATCAGGATTCTCTCGATTCGGGAGCGCGCATCCGCGCTGGTCTCAGTCGCGCTGTCGAGGAGGCTATTCTTGGGTTTGCCAACGGGTTTCTGGCTGATCCCGCGAACGACACTCTTAGGAATGAGGTTGCTTCAGGGAATCTCAAACCTGGCGCCTATTATCAATACCTGTTGCGGTTGATCTACCGTATTCTTTTTCTCTTGGTCATCGAGGAGCGCGACCTTGTGTACCCGCTCGCGCCTTCCGCAATCAAGCGTGACCTCTACTATCTCTACTATAGTCTGCAGCGATTGCGTCGGCTCTCGGAAAAGCGCTACTTGGCGGATCGCCGTCAGAAAGATTTGTGGCTCGCGTTATTGAGTTGCTTCCGCCTGTTTGAATCGGACGGACCAGGCCACAAGCTGGGAATCGCGCCGCTTGGGGGTGATCTCTTCAGTGCAGCGGCCATTGGGCCGATCACCAAGTGTTTAGTTGGTAACGACATCCTCCTCGGGTGCCTTCGCTCCCTCGGTATTTATATTCATCCCGACACTGGCCAGGTTATCCGGGTCAACTACGCTGCTCTCAACGTCGAAGAGCTTGGTTCGGTATATGAAGGACTGCTGAAATATGAACCGGTTTTTGAGACGTCATTTGAAAAACCGACATTTGCGCTTAAGCCCGGGAGCGACGATACACAAAGTCACTATACGGCGGACGACCTTGTCCAGCCGCTACTGAAGAATTCGCTCGATCATCTAATTGCTGAGAAACTCTTGGAGCCTGACCCGCAAAGGGCGCTTCTTTCTTTGCGTATAGCCGATATCTCATCCGGTTCCGGTCACATTCTGCTGGCAGCTGCACGCCGTATTGCCAGTGAGTTGGCGATTGTGCGCACCCGCGAAGAACAGCCGTCTCCGGTTGCTTTCCGCGCGGCGGTTCGCGACGTGATCCGGGAATGTATCTATGGCGTGGACGTTAATCCGCTCGCTGTAGAACTCTGCAAGGTTGCTCTTTGGCTCGAAGCTCACAATCCCGGTGAGCCTCTGAATTTCCTCGACCACCATATCAAGTGTGGAAACGCCATCGTGGGTTTCGCCCGGCGTGACGAACTGGAACGAGGCGTGCCTGATGAAGCTTTTGTCACCATGCCGGGAGATGACAAGGAGATTGCGGCTTCGTTCCGAAAGCGTAATAAGGCGGACCGGACTGCCGAAAATCAAACCCAGCTCAACCTCGGTCCCGAAATTCAAAAGCACCTCGAAGAAATACTTCGCAAGTGGCGGGTCATTTCTGCATTACCGGAGCGTACGCCCCATGAAATCGAGTCTAAAAAACGCGGGTACCTCGACTTCACCCGAACTCAGGATGCGTGGATACTTAGCCAGATCGCCTGCATTCCCATCGCCCAATTTTATCTCAAGAAGACGTCAGAGAACCGATCTAAGCTCATAACCGATGCGGAGTTTCGCCTCTATCTATCCGGCCAGCGTCACCCACAAGGTCAAGCGACTGCGACAGCCTGGGCCACAGCCTTCGAGAAGCGCTTCTTTCACTGGTTTCTGGAATTTCCTGAGATCATCGAGCGTGGCGGGTTTGACTGCATTCTCGGCAACCCACCATACCTCGGAGGCCAGGATCTTAGTGGTACTTTCGGACATGCTTTCGGTCATTACGTGAAATGGGAATTTGCACCTGCAGGTCTAAGCGACCTTGTTGTGTACTTCGTTCGCCGCATTTACAGTTTGCTCCGGCCGGGTGGTTTTACCGCTTTCATAACTACCAACTCCATCAAAGACGGCGACATCCGGAAGGACGGTCTCGAACAGATTCTTGCCCAGGGTGGCTCTATCAACTCCGCTGTGCGCGCCATCAAATGGCCCGGTCGCGCTAACGTATTCGTCTCCCTTGTAGCTATTCACAAAGGCGACTGGAATGGGAAGTGCTTCCTCGATGGCAAGGAAGTGCCTGTTATCAGCGCCTTCTTCGAGGACAACCGCGACGCGGGCGATTCACTGCCACTTCACGAGAACGCAGATCGCGTTTTCCAAGGCTCCATATTCCTCGGAGACGGGTTTATGCTTTCGCATGAGAAAGCCGGGGCGATGAAGGTACGTAATCCACGCCTGCGCGAAGTCATCTCTCCGGTCATAAACGGACACGAGATCAATAATCAACCCGATCAAGCGCCAGGACGGCAGATTATAAACTTTCTCGATTGGCCTTTGGAAAAGGCTGAAAAGTTCGGCGAGGCATTCGACCGCGTCGTGAACCACGTAAAGCAAGAGCGGCTCACTAATCAACGGGTTGCGCATCTTCCATGGTGGCAATACGAGCGACCAAGAATGGATCTTTACTTTAAGATTCGCAGTATGTCTCGCTGCTTCGTCGCTGCGCGCACTACTAAACACCTCAGTTTTTCCGCCACACCCACCAATTATGTTTTCACAGATGCTCTCTACGTCTTCAGCACAGATCGCTGGGACCTCTACGCTGTTGTCCAGTCCACGATACACGAAGTCTGGGCGCGCAAGTATAGCGGTGCGCTGAAACAGGACCTGCGCTATTCGCCGTCGAAGTGCTTCGAGTCCTTCCCGTTTCCAGAAGGGCTGTGGGGGACGCCGGATCTCCACCTGGCGAGCATCGGTGAGCGATACCACGAACACCGGCGCGCCCTCATGCACCGCCTCTGGCTCGGTCTGACCGACATTTATAATCTCTTTCACGCTCGTAACCTCACGGCTAACCTTGTCGCTAAGGTCAGCCGCAAGCCGGAAGAAGCCGAGGTCGGTTATCAAGCCCTCCTTCAACTCCGCTCTCTCCACCGTGAGATGGACGAAGCAATTCTCTCTGCTTACGGCTGGCATCAGCCCAGCGACTACAGTCCCGCCATTGAGCTGCGCCACGAATTTTATGAGCTCGAATACCTCTCCGAAAATGACCGTGTCCGGTATACTATCCACCCCGACACCCGCAAAGAACTTCTAAAGCGTTTACTGCAAATCAACCGCGAGCGTGCGGCCGCTCAAACTGCCGTCGTGTCTGTCGAGAAAAAGCGCGGCAAAAAATCAATTGGCGAGGATGGTCGCGAGGATCTGTTTGAACGCGAACCAGTTCCAGTAGTAGATCCGACTCTTCTACCGGACGGTGCATGGGCGCGACCGGGAACAGATCAAGGCGCGGAGATAGGAACAATTCTTGCCGCGATTCTGAAAGCGATAGGCACCTCGGCACCTGTACGCTATGTGCGGTTAGCGGCACTCCTTGCCGCAGAGCCCCGACTGCTCACGCCCTCCCTGAGAGCGGCCGAGATCAAAACATGGAGACGACTTGTCGGAAAAGAGGCCGAACCTCTACCGTCTGGTGTTTCGGTACTAATACCGTCTGCAGATCGCGCTTGGGGCGATGCAGTAACTCATTTGCGTGGTAATGGCCTACTTGTTGAAGACCTCGTCACCAGGACATGGGCTCCTGGAAACGGCTTAGAAGTGATTCAGACGCAAGGTTGGCCGGACGGTCGTGCCCAAGTGGTGTTAAGTGTCTTGAAGCGTCGTGGCACAGGCGAGGTCATTAAAAAACTTCCAGAGATCCATCGGAAGTGGATTGACGCCGATGCAGCTTAATCTATTGGCAAAGGCTGGGTTGCATTTTCAACCGGAGCGCGGGCGTACCGAACCCCGTCTCTGGATTCGCAGGTTTGTGCTGTGGAGCGAGCCTGGCACGATCCTCCGTGAAATCAAACTTCGACCGGGTCTCAACATTATCTGGTCTCCAGATCCTGGGGATCACGTCGTAAGACAACCGACGACAACGATGGGACACGGTAGTGGTAAGACTCTTTTCTGTCGGCTACTTCGCTACTGTCTAGGCGAGGATCATTTCGCACCAGATGAGCAACGACACCGCATTACAACTGCATTCCCGCGGGGCATGGTCGGTGCGGAAGTGAGGGTTGGTGAGACCACTTGGGCGATTCGTCGCCCCATCGGTATGGGACGCCAGCATTTCGCAATTCACAACGGCATTCTCGATGATATTGGAGCAGATTCTCAACCGACGGGCATGGACCCGTTCTTGGAATTCGTTGAGGGGGCAATCCTTTCCAAAGAGGTGCTTTCTCTGATTCCGGGAGACTCGCCGCTACACGCTTGGTTGATAGCCCTTGCCTGGCTTGCCAGAGATCAAGAATGCCGTTTTGATCATGTGTTGGATTGGAGATCCTCTACCTCTGATTCTGGCTCGCCGGCTCGGACTCTTTCGTTTGAACAAAGACTGGATGCTCTCCGCGCACTAATTCAGGCCATCGTTCCGGAAGAGCACAGGCTTCGCGCAGAGATCCGCAAATTGGAAGCGGAGCTTCAGAACGCAGAACAGGAAGCGAACCACTGTAAGTGGGCAGCTGAGCAGCTCCAATCTCGACTGTTATCCGAACTGGGGATACTTAAACATCAAGTTCCTCCCGGACGCCTAGCGGTAGACGCTTTACGAAAAGCAGCGGAGGAGAAACTTACAAAGTTGATTGCGCCAGACTCTACGGTGGATTCAGCGGACATTAATGACCTTCGAAACGCGAACGACGACGCACAGAAGCGAGTTAATGATTTGGCCGATGATCTGACTGAGGTTGGGACGCGCATTCCTGAGATTGAACGTATGTTGAGCCGCATCAGGGGAGAATTGCCTGGCACCTCATTCGCCATTCATGAGGCTCAGAATCCAATTTGTCCGATATGTGAAGTACCGATTAATCGGACACTCGCCGAAGGTTGTAAATTATCCGACCAGTTGCCAAATCCTGAGCAACTGCGAGAGCGCTGGGAAAGGCGTTGTCAGGAAGTTCAGGATGAATCACATCGGCTCGAAGAGCATAAGGAAAGAATAGCCCGGATCACAATTGAAATCGCGATTGCGCGTAAGCGCGCGGACGAAATACGAGGGCGCTTGCAAGTCGCTGAAGGAACACGAGATGCTCAGGCAGACGCTTGGTTTCACGCACGCCGCCTTATCGATGATGTCGGTCGATGGGATGCGTTGCTCACGACACAAGAGCAAGCGCAGTCGACCGTAGCCAATCTGGCCGACGCTATTGCTATAAAACGACAGCAAACGGGAGAATATCGAGACGCACAAGCCGTCGTGTTTCGTCGCCTCTCGGAAATCTTTGACGCCATCATCGGTGACATCGTCGGACAAAACGCCCAAGGAAAAGTATCGCTTGATGGCACGGGTTTGCATTTGTCCGTCGAAATGGGAGGCGAAAGATCGACAGCGGCAATTGATTCCTTGAAAATCCTAGCTTTTGATTTAGCTGTGTTGTGCATGAGCATTGAAGGTGTGACACACGTGCCAGCATTCTTGATGCATGATAGCCCGCGCGAAGCTGATCTGGGCCAAAGTCTTTACCACAAACTTTTCCGCCTTGCGCAGCGGCTGGAACAGGTTGGGACTCAACCGCTATTTCAGTACATTGTGACAACCACTACTCCACCACCAAAAGAATTGTCAAAAGCACCGTGGTTAATAGAAACTCTGGGAGGCACCCCAGCAGAGGCGCGACTTTTGAAACGAGACCTATAGAAATTTGGTATTGTGCCCCCCGGCCGGATTTGAAGACAAGACGAGGACTGAGCGAGTTGCGATCAGGTCCTATTCCCGCATGCGCCACTGCGCGTAATACTACTGTTGATTTCGGTACTTACCACTTTTCCAGAGCAGACTAGATCTTATTATTAGAGCGTGGACTTTAAATAAGTGGCAAGTTACATAGACAAGGCCGCCCTCTCTTGAGCTAAGCTGGAGTAACCTTAGACCAATTTCCGGTTTTCAAAAGGGCAAACGATTAATAGGACGCAAGCAGCCCGGACGAAGTCGGGTGTCAAGCCTTGTAGGTATGATCGATTCATTGACGAAGAAAACTAAGGCCGGGAAATCCTACTACAGGGATGCACAAATAGATGCTGCAATCCAGGGGTCATACGCCCTCTCGGAAACCGAGATCATAAGTCGTGCCAAGATCCAAGACACTGCTGCCCCGAATTACATGATCTCCGAAGTCTTGGTGTATCGCTTGCGCCAAGCTAATAAGGACGGGAATAGGGCATTTGTTAACGAGTTGTCGGGTCCGTTTCTGCTGCGTTGCCAGAAGCTCCTCCGCGCAAAGGTCCCATGGCTGGCCGAAGCGGCGTTTGAGGATTTGGTGAGCGAGTCAATGCAACTTCTCTTTGGGAAGCTCTTTCGGGACGGCGACGCGGCCGACTTCTTCGAGGCGCGATTCAATAAAGCGTTCGAGAAATTGTGCATTGACGCACAACGCGCGATCCTACGGCACAACCGCGGTAGCATTAGCAAAGAGGATGTCGGAGATTATGACAGGGATGACTCATCAGGCGATAGTGATTCGTCTGAGAGCGACAAGATCGATGTGAAGTTTGAGCGCTTCGATGAGGAAACGATTGCCGCGGAAACCTTGAGACCGGATGAGAAGTTAGAGGAGAAGGAAGAGCGGGAATCTCTTAAGCAGCGATATTCGAATCTGCGGGATCGGATACGGACGGAACTTACGCCGGAAGAACAAGCCGTTGTGATTCTACACTATGAGCTCGATATGAAAATTGGCTCCGACAACCCGGAAGAGTTTACTATCGAAAGGTTTCTCAAGAAAGACCGGCGTACAGTTCGCACCTATTTGCGGCGCGCGGAGGCCAAATTGCGTGGTAAGGAGAAATGATCATGTCAGCCAATACCAAATTAAGAAGTCTCGATGAGGTCTTGACTGCATTCCACATGGAATCGGATCGGCCGAGTCCCAAAATCCTTGAGCGGTACTGCAGAAGTTATCCACAATTTGTCCACGAGATTACCGAGTTCGCGATTGAATGGGCAAAACTGAATTCGCCGCTCGAGCAAACTATAGCCGAAACCCCCGTGAACAAGGTGCTACTTTCGAAGACGGAGAGCCAATTTCAAAGTCTGCTCTACGAGCTGGACAAAGAACGTCGTGATGGTAGCGATAATCATAGTGCACTCAGTGACCCATTTGCATCGCTTGACGCCGATGAGTTCGAGCGTGTTGCTTCAACAATCGGGGTGGACGTTCCATTGCTCGCTAAGATCGTTTACCGACAGATTCGGGATATTCCGACGAAACTTGTCCAACGCTTGGCGGAACTCTTATACCGTCAGAAGGATGAACTCGATCGCTATTTTTCGTTGGCGGCCTCTGCTCCCATGGAGAAGAGCTTTAAGGCGAGGGATAAGCCTATCGTCGTTTCTAAGGAATCGTTTGACTCTGCGGTGAGAAGCTCAAACTTGACCGAGGACCAGAAAGCCCTGCTGCTAAGGGATTACTCTTAGAATTTTGCTTGGAACTTTGTCGTGAATTCGTTTGAGATTGTCAAAAGAAAGGCCAGATCTATACATTCCGAGTGCTTGGGCATATCCGGAACTGATTACGACGGACTATCACTAAATGATGCTGCAGCACGATCGCAAAAGTATAAGCTTTATCCTAGACCGGAAGGAGACTCGCTCCTCCATGGCGCGAGGGCAGTTCTGGATCGCCGGTTTCGTATCATCTATTTTGTCGACAACGTTGAGCCAGAAGAGCGAGCGGTACTGATCGCGCATGAACTCGGACACCTGTACGTGCACGACACAGATGGTGCATACGTTTGCTCGCGTAGCGACATGAATGGGTCAGCTCCCGAGAGTGCGGCGCCAATTGGGCTTCAAAGAGTCGAGAATTACGGTGCCCGGGAACGGCGTGAGTTGCAGGCCAATGTGTTTTCCCGGGAGCTGCTCCTTCCACGAGAGTTAGCCCGGGAACTATACTTGACTCAAGGCTTGCGAGCATCGCAGATAGCGAGAAACCTCAAGTTGCCGATCGATTTGGTTCGTCAGCAACTTCTTGACACACTTTTGATCCCAGCTTATCCAAACGAAGATACGCCGGATATAGAAGACATCGACCTTTCTCTGGATTCATCTCAGGAAGAATCGGCTCACGTTGAGCACGGGCCGCTCCTTCTCGAAGCTGGTCCTGGAACCGGAAAAACAAGAACGCTCGTTTCCCGAATTGTGTGGCTGATCAAAAATGGCGCCGACCCCGCTTCGATCCTAGCGCTGACGTATTCTAATAAGGTGGCTCAGGAACTCGCGGAGCGAGTGGTTCTATTTACGCACCAGGATGCCGCCAACATTTGGACCGGCACCTTTCATGCGTTTGGTCTTGAATTACTTAAGCAAAATCATCAGCACTTTGGATTGTCGCCTGACATTCGATTGCTCGACGGAAGCGATGCCGTGGAGATCTTGGAGGAGCTACTACCTACCCTTCCGCTCAATCACTACCGAAACCTTCAGGACCCGACGGTGCATCTGAAAGACATGCTTGGCGCGATTTCCAGAGCCAAAGATGAGATGGTCGGCCCTAAGAAATACAAGGATCTCGCGGCTGCGATGCTCGCGTCCGCGGTGGACGAAAAGAGTCAGGAGGCGGCTGAAAAAGCGATGGAAGTTGCTCGTGTGTATGAGGCTTACGAAAAGACGCTTAGCGAACACAAGCTTGTAGATTTTGGTGATCTTGTAATGAAGGCTACGCTGCTGCTCGAGAGCAACGCGGACGTTCGGTCAGCCACTCGGTTGCGCCACCGCCACGTTCTCGTCGACGAGTATCAAGACGTTAATCGAGCGAGTGCCCGTATGCTTATGGCACTCGCCGCGGACGGGGAACGTCTTTGGGTTGTCGGCGATGCACGGCAATCGATCTATCGGTTTCGCGGAGCTTCTTCGCTCAACATGAACGAGTTCGGCAATGATTTCAAAGGTGCAATCCGCAAGGCCCTGCAAATGAATTACCGCTCCGGTAGAGAGATCACTGGCCTCTTATCAACCTTTGCCCAGTCTATGAAAGCTTCCCAGAATGCCACTCCTCTCAAGCTAGAACCTAAGCGGGGAAACCTAGGACATGGTCCGCAAATTCTAGTCGCTCCTGACTTTCAGACCGAGGCTTCGCTTCTTGCAGCAAAGATCCGCGAGCTCGAAAGAAATGGTGTTGGCTTGAGGGAACAAGCCGTGCTTTGCAGAACCAACTCAAGGCTTGCTGAACTCGCGGAAGAGCTGGAGCTGCGAGAAATTCCAGTGCTACATCTAGGTAGCCTTTTCGAGCGAAATGAGGTTCGAGACATGATGTCAGTCTTGTCTTTCGCAGTAGATCCCCAAGGAAGCAGTTTGACGCGTGTCGCTTGTTTTCCCTCTTACAAAATTCCACTGGAAGACGTCGTGACCGTATTTCGTGCAAGAGCACAAGCGGATGTAGAGGCGTTGGCTTTCATTCCGCATGCCGTTAATGAACTGACGTTGTCAGCCCGAGGCAAGGCCGGTCTACTTGCATTAGACCGAGATTTAAAAGGGGTAAAAAAAGAGTCCTTCCCCTGGGCCGTCCTAAGTGACTATTTGCTCGAACGCAGTGATTACCTCGCGCCGGTCATAACCAGTAGGCGAGTTTCTGATCAGATGAAATGCATAGCTCTCTGGCAATTCATGAACTTCATCAGGGAACAGCCGGTAGCTGGACGGGGGCTACCGATTCGCCGGGTTCTTGAGCGTGCGCTAAGATTGGTTCTTCTCGGGGACGAACGCGATCTGCGACAGATACCTGCTTCGGCCATTCATATCGATGCTGTCCGAATGCTCACTATTCACGGAAGTAAGGGACTTGAGTTCGAAGCCGTGCACTTGCCTACCCTTTCTGTAAGTTACTTTCCTCTCTCATTCCGAGGAGCGCGATGCCCACCGCCAGATGGCCTAATCGCGGATCGTAAGCATCCGCGTGGTCAGGACCAAGTTCGAGCAGCACACGAATCGGAGGAGGAGTGTCTGTTCTTCGTCGCAGCCTCTCGCGCACGATCACACTTAACTCTCTACCGTCCTGAAAAAAGGAACTACACCAATTCACGCCGCACTAACCCGTCACCGTTTGTCGCGACGATCTCATCTGCCCTTTTGTCCATAGCGAATCCTGAACTCCTGCCGAGAAAAACGCCTGTCGAGGACAGCACGTTCGTACCACTCCGCCTTCCTGGTACTCCAGCTTTTGACGCGAGCAGGCTTCGGTATTTTGACGATTGCCCACGCCGGTCTTTCTATACCCACTTCATGAATGTCAGTGGAAGGCTACGGGATGCCGCATTTCTGCAAGCACATAAGTGCGTGTATGAAGTGATCGATTGGATTAAAGCGGAGCAGAGCAAGGCGCTACCGTCTATGCCTAATGTATTGGCCCAGCTTGATGCAGTGTGGGCTCGATTAGGTCCGGTTGACCATGCATATGAGTCCGAGTATCGACAACTCGCTCAAGAACTTCTGCGGAACTTTCGAGCGCTGTCCACGGGCGTCACAGTAATTCTTGCTGAAGGCATCAAACTCCAGTTTCAGGATATGGTGGTCAGTGTCACTCCGGATCAAGTCGTCCGTTTCCCAAACGGCAGCTTTCTCATGCGACGTATCAGAACAGGGAAGCCTAAGTCGAACGAGGAGGATGATTCGCTTTACGCTTTGTATCACCTTGCCGCACGCGCACACTATGGCGGTGCTCCGATTCAGATCGAGACTATTCACCTCACGACAAAGACGGTAACAAGGATCACGATAGAGGAGAAGAAATTGAACGCTGGACGGAAGGCAACCGGTGACGCCTTGGCCTCTATCCGCAAAGGGCATTTCCCGCCCAAGCCCGATCCTTTCATCTGCCCCCGCTGCCCCCATTTTGTGTATTGTCCCTCTGTGCCGGAGGGCACCCTTGACCTCTCATAACCACAGGTTCTAACCCGATTTCCGGTTTATCCGCACGGTAACGATTAGTGTGGTGAGACCGGCGAATTTGGTCGCCGTTCGGAACAACTCAAGGAGGGTGTTATGACCAAGGTGAATGTTTTTGTTCAGGGAGAGGGAATTTCAGACGTGCTCCGCATTGAGCTCGACCCTGGAACCACGGTGGGCGGGCTCAAGAAGGAATGCGAAGCGATTCGGAAGATTCCACTCAACGGCGAAGTCGCAGTCTTTACTGAAGATGCAGATGCACCTCTCGGCGATGATATCGCCATCAGTACATTGGATGTTCGGCACGGCATCCGCTTGCACGTGCACCGTTGCCGCCACGTGGAGGTAAAGGTTTCCTTCGCCGGACGCGCAGCAGAACGTTCCTTTACACCGGCAGCGACCATCGGCCGCGTCAAACTTTGGGCAGCCCAAGAGTTTGGATTATCCAAAGAGGACGCCGCCGAACACGTGTTACAGATTTCTGGTTCGACTGTGCAACCGGATCCCGACACGCATGTAGGATCTCTTGTTTCCTGTCCTACCTGCGGGATTGCGTTCGACCTCGTCCCGAGCCAGCGCATCAACGGCAGTTGGATGAGGTAATAAGCGTGACGCCCGATGAGAAAACCTTCCGGGCTCACATCGAGTCTGGAAGGTTCCTCGCTGGCGAGATACGTGGCCGCTGGCGACTGCTTCTGATTGCATGGCCTATTGCGTTAATCGGTGTCACCGCACGTGACGGCAGGGAATTCGTCCTTCGCTTCGAGTGCTCAAATTACCCTAAATCACCACCAACCGCTCGCCCGTGGGATGTCACGAATAACGCCCCGTTACCATTCGTTAATTGGCCCCGAGGCAGCGGCCGGGTCGAGAGTGTTTTCCGCACGTCCTGGAAGGACGGTAGTGCGCTCTACTTACCATGTGATCGAATTTCAATCGAAGGCCACGATAACTGGCGGAACGAACACCCTTCCAAAATCTGGAATCCAGAAAAGGGCATCGTACATTACCTGGAGATTGTATATGACATCTTGCAATCCCGCGACTATGTCGCAGCTTGAACTTCATTGCCCCCGTGATCTTTGGACCGAATTGCTGGTTGCATTGCGCCAGCGAGGCAACACTGAACGTGAGAGTGGCGCTTTTCTGCTTGGCTCTGAACAGAACGGGATCAAGGTCATTAAGCGTTTCGTGCTCTATGATGATCTTGATCCAGAAAGTTTGGCTTCAGGCTACGTGCACATCCGGGGACGTCACTTCGCCGAGCTGTGGCGCATTTGCGCTGAGGCGGGTCTTGTGGTCGTCGCGGATGTGCATACGCACCCTTTCGGTGCATGTCAGAGCCTCTCGGATCGCGAGAATCCAATGATCGCTGTTCCTGGGCATCTTGCGATCATTATTCCGAACTATGCCCAGGGCCGCGTACAGTTTAAGAGCATCGGTCTTTATCATTATCGCGGACAGCATCAGTGGGATTCCTTCAGCGGTAGGCAGGTATCAAAAGTTCTAAAGGTTACTAAAAAGCGCAGTTTAGCAAATCTGTGACTATAATCGACGCCGAAAGCCTGGACCGACTGATCAAGCTTGTGATGGATACCGGGGAAGCCCGCACTTTCCAGGAAGCTCAGCAGATGTTTTCTGGGTATCGCATCGGAATCTGGGTCGGTCAGGGCATCACAAATTCCTCAACTCATCAGGCAACGCTCTTTACTCTAGTCCAACTTGGGAAGCGAGTATTCCAAGGTGGGCTGCAAGTCGCTGGCACGGTAGACGTTGCGTCAGTCCTCCCTTTGATGAAGCCAATGGTACGTTCCGAACTGGAGTCTCAGGGCGTATCGATTGTGGACGATCTCTCCACCGAGTTACCAGTTATTGCGGTTGGTGGTCGCCCACCAACCCACACCAGTGAGGCTTTCAGCATAAGGACTACGTTTGACGGATGGTGTGCGGGACTCGTGCCTGCATCTGAAAATTCCTTGCCAGAGAGCGCGGAATTTGTGCTGTCTGGAATTGCTGCGGCAGCTCTCGCTATAAACGAAGCGTTCCTCTACCTTCGTCGCGACACACCCGAGGCGGGGCAGCGGCGCGTCGGTCTTTCGTTGTGGCGCCCGGAGTCCGAATTCGATTGGGAGCGACCGGAATCAAACGGCCCCCCTTTGAAGTTCCTGCCGTCGAGTGTTTGGATTATTGGCCTGGGACATCTTGGGCAGGCGTTCCTATGGACACTCGGGTTGCTTCCGTACGCCAAGCCCTTTGATGTGGAGCTAGTGTTGCAGGATTTTGATGCAATCACCCCGTCTAGTGAAAGTACTTCAATCCTCTCAAGCCAATCCATGGTGGGAATGAAAAAGACACGTGCAATGGCGAATTGGTTGGAAGAACGTGGCTTTCGCACAAAGCTGATCGAGCGCCCCTTTGACGGGTCATTCAAAAGACTAGCCGAAGAACCAACAGTGGCTTTTTGCGGCATCGATAATGCTTTGGGTCGTCTAGCGTTGGAAGATATTGGATTCGATTACATCATCGAGGCCGGTCTAGGGCGTGGTGCAAAGGACTTCCGTGCGGTTCGAATCCATACATTCCCAGGGAATCGCCGTGCCAAGGACATTTGGAATACACATACCGAAGCCGCGCCGGTGAGTTTAAATGCACCCGCCTACCAAGATCTTCTTACAAAAGGACTAGACGAGTGTGGTGTGACCCTCCTAGCTGGTAAAGCGGTGGGTGCTCCTTTTGTGGGGGTTTTCACTGCAAGTCTAGTGGCAGCGGAACTCCTGAGGCTATTAGATGGTGGGCAAACCTACACGTTATTTGATCTCGATCTGAAGATCCTTGCACATCGAAGCGTCATAGCCCGACGTAGGGAACTAGCCTCGTTCAATCCTGGCTTTACGTTTCCGATAGTGTCCATTTGATTTCTTTGCCGTGGGTCGCTTTCATGTCGCTTCAACTTTGACTTGGCATTGGATTGGACCCGTCTCACGTCCAGCATCAAAAACGTTCCTTTCCAACGGTCATTTTGTCCCATTAAGCCTATCCAGTGATAAAGCGCATCGCGTAAAGTCTTGCGCATGCGACGCGCCATCATTTTTTGCGCTACTATTACTCTTCCCTGTGCCGTCCTTCACGCTCGGGTGATCAAGTGGGAAGGAAACCCTCTTTCGGTTTCCATCTCGACTGAGCGGCTTACCCCGATAGAGTTCCCTGAAAACCTGCGATCAGTTTGTCTCAGCCGGTAGGATATCGGCGTAGAATCGGAAGAGAACAATCTCATCATTGCCAGCAAGTAGCACCTGGCCAGCGCTTGATTTCCACCAGCTTTGAATGTTAACTGGCGCCATGAATTTATTTGACCTTACAATTACCCAACTCAAACGGGCTGCCGCGATTAAAGAACAAATCGAGAAGCTCAACAAAGAACTCCGCGCTATCCTCAGTGCGCCAGCTATATCGGGAGCTGCGCCAAAGAGAAACGGGGCCATGAGCGCTTCGGTGAAAAGGAAGATTGCGGCTACTCAAAAAGCAAGATGGGCGAACCTTCGACGAGCTAAATCAGCGGCGCTTTCAGTCAAACCCGCTGCCAAGGCCCGGAAGAAGACCATGAGCCCGGCAGACAGAGCGAAGTTGTCGGCCAAATTGAAGGCTTACTGGGCGGCGAAGAAAGCCGGCAAGAAGTAAGCCTGGTCTTCTCAATTCCCTGTAAGTCAACTTCGCTGCGAATCTCTTCGCGCACGTATCACTTCTCGGAAGACCTCTCCCAAATTTACAGCGATCTCATTCGGTAGCTGTATGTGGGTTTCTTCCGTTTTTTTGGCGACTTGAGTTTGGGTCTCACAACCGGGGCGTCTTTTGCAAATTTGTCGGCGTCAGGCTTTCTCTCATTGACAATTCTTACTTACCTCTTTTAGAGCAGCACCATGGCGCGGCCTTCACGACTGTTGGCTCCCGGAGTTCTGTATCACATCATCGTGCGGGGCGATCAAAGGCGGAAGACCTTTCGCGACGAGACCGGCTACCAAACGTATTTGGAAACCCTTGGCCGCTATCGCTCACGCTCTTCGATGGAAGGAAAGCTTTTTCACCGATAGCATGAGTATCGAGAGATCGCTCGCAGAACTCGCGAAGTGGCTGTAGGATTCCTTCCGGGAGATTGGTGGCGACACCATTTTGAAAGTTAAGCGAACTCCACGAAATCGCTAGTACGCCAACGGGTTCCGGTGCGTGCTTTCACTTCGCTAACATATCGAACAACAAGGTTTTGCTATATGGGAACTGCGGCGCTTTCAAAGCAGGTATTACAGACTCTTTTGAACGTATGGTAGTGTAACAGCTCTACTTCAGGCGCAATAAACCCTACGGTGACTGGCTCGTCTCTCAGAAGGTCGGTGCTCAGATATTTTTTGTTGTCGTCGGGAAAGACGGTGGTGACCACAGCATCATTGCCGAGCTCCTCTTGCACCATTACGGCGCCGAGAAAGTTCGCGCCTGACGAAATACCGACCGCAAGTCCCAGACGGGCCGCCAATCTTTGCGCCATAAGAACCGCGTCGCCGTCGTGGACACTGATCACTTTATCAAGTGAATCCAGGTTGAGAATGGCCGGAATAAATTCGTCGGAAACACCCTGGATGCGATGCTGACCGGCCTTACAACCGGTGGATAGGGTTGGAGATTCTGCCGGCTCCAACGGATACAGCCGAATGGTCGGATCGTGCCGGCGCAGAAAGCGTCCCACCCCCATGATCGTGCCTCCCGTGCCAACCCCGGCGACAAAGGCGTCCGGGCTAATGTCAGCGTAGCGGAGTTGCCACCAGATTTCCGGTCCGGTTGTCTGCTCGTGGGCTTCCATATTAGCAGTGTTTGAAAACTGACAGGGGAGAAAGACCTTGTTGTCGCTTTGGGCAAGCTCTTCCGTCATCCGGATGCTGGCCAAAAACCCGCCTTCCGCGCGGCTGACCGGGACAATCTTAGCGCCCAAGCTTTTAATCAACGATACGCGCTCCTGGCTCATCCAGTCCGGCATGAAGACGACGACTTCATGGCCCAGCGCCCGACCGATAGCGGCAAAAGAAATCCCCGTGTTCCCGCTGGTGGCCTCAACGATCGTGTGTTCCGGCCCAATCAACTCCTTTTCGTAGGCGGTTTTGAGAATATGGAAGGCCATTCGATCTTTGATGCTTCCGGTCATGTTGAAATGTTCGGCCTTGGCAAAAATGACACGTCTTCTGCCTCTAAACGCATAATGAACGGCTAGCAGCGGCGTATTGCCGATCATATGCCGCAAGCCGCGTAAACGTTCCAAGGAGCCCGTTGCCGTTACCCTCGTTTGCTTCATCGTCGCTCGAGCTTTAATCGCGCACAAACCACAAACGCATGTTGAAAAGGATGCCCTACGCAAAGTGATTATATAAGGGAGAAGAAAGTAATCATAGCCCTACGGCAATGCAGTAAAAACGCCACCCCGCGCTCCTTCGGTTGCCGACTGCGGCGGGTGCTTGACCAGCTGGGTCTTGAGGAGATGGAGAACAGCGCCGTGAAGCCATCGAGAAGCGTATGCTTGACCGATCCGTGCGCTCGGACTATAAGAGCGACGATGATACCTGTGGCGCGTTGCGGGCAGCGTGCAGACGAGTGTTGACAGCCATACAGCGCAAGCTTGATATTGGGCAACGCTCTTGCGGATGACTTTACCGGCAAAAATCGACGGGGGAAATCGTGGCCAACGAACAAACTGTGATTAATTCATATATCGAATCCAATCGGCAGCGCTTTATTGAAGAGTTGCGAGAGTTGGTGCGCCAACCGAGCATTTCCAGCCAGAACCGTGGCGTCCAGGAATGCGCTGAACTGATTCGGAAAAGGATGGCAGAAGTCGGCATCGAGGCATCTGTCATGCCGACCGAAGGGCAGCCGGTGGTCTTTGGGCAATACAAGTCGCCAAATGCCAAGAAGACGTTGCTCATCTATAACCATTACGATGTCCAACCGGTTGAACCATTAGACGCCTGGGAACACCCGCCGTTTGAAGCGAAAATGATCGGCGACAAAATTGTTGGCAGGGGATCAACCGACAGCAAGGGGAATTTGTTAAGCCACATCAAGGCTGTGGAAGCTTTCGTCAAGGGAGGAGTAGAGGTTCCCCTTAATCTCAAGTTTATCTTTGACGGCGAAGAAGAGATCGGCAGCCCGAGCCTGCCCGGGTTTGTCGAAAAGCATCGCGAGTTACTTGCGGCAGACGGCGCCTTGTCCTTCGATGGCGGATTCGATGCTTCCGGCCGTCCCCGAATACAGCTTGGCTCCAGCGGGCTGCTCTATATCGAACTTAGAGGCCGAGGTCCCAAACGCGACCTCCATTCCGCTCGGGCTCGGCTCGTCGATAATCCCGCGTGGAAACTTGTGTGGGCTTTGAATTCAATGAAAGGTGATGACGAGCGCATTCTTATTGACGGCTTTTATGATGACATCCTACCCCCGAGCGAAGAGGAAATAAAGTTGCTGCAGGATTCCGGATGGGACGACAAGGCGCACTTGGAGGAATTTGGCGTCGAACGGTTTCTGCTCGGCGTAACCGGCATGGCGGCAAGTGAGAGACTGCTTTTTCAACCCACATGCAATATTTCCGGGTTCAAAGCAGGACACCTGGGCGAGGGTATGAAGACCATCGTGCCCTCGGAAGCGATCGTCAAGATCGATTTTCGTTTGGTTCACAAGCAGAGCCCGGAAGATATTTTGGCAAAAACCAAGCGCCACCTTAGCCGGCATGGCTTTTCGGATATCGAGGTTAAATGCCTAGGATTTATTGAGCCGTCCAGAACCCCTTTCCGAAGCAAAATTGCTCAGACAGTCATCGCTGCGGCTCGGGAAAACTATCAGATGGAGCCGATGATCAAGCCGACCGGGGAAGCTTCGGGGAGGCAGGGCCCTTGGCTCGCGAGCCGGCTCGGCATAGAAGGTGCTGCGAGCGGCATCGGTCCGCCGAGCTGGCGTGGCCACGCACCGAATGAATTTATCACCGTTGGCCATTTCATCGAGGGCATCAAATATGCAACCCGTATCTGGGATAAATATGCCCAGGTTTAGGCCGGTTTAATGTCGATGTTGCTTGGTCAGTTTTTACGACTATAGACGAGGTGGCAATTTTGGAATCTCCAACGGCTGAGAAAAAAGGCTATTACCGTGATCTCCGGGCTCACATTGAAGCGCTTGAAGAGAAGGGATTGCTGGTTCGGGTTGAAAGGGTAGTCAACAAAGACACCGAACTCCACCCGCTCGTGCGCTTGCAGTTCCGGGGCCTCCCGGAGTCGAGGCGGCGGGCATTTCTTTTCCACAAGGTTGTCGACGTTCGGGGTCGTAGCTACGAGATCCCGGTTCTCGTCGGAGGACTAGCGGCATCGGAAGAGATCTATGCCCTGGGACTTCAGTGCGAGCCGGGCGAAATCGTCAATCGTTGGAATCGCGCATTGTCGCAACCCATCGAGCCGGTATTGGTTAAAACAGGAAAGGTAAAGGAGGTTATCCACAAGGGGAAAGGGCTGCTCGAACACGGTGGGCTGGAAGAATTCCCGATCCCAATCTCAACCCCGGGATTCGACAACGCTCCCTACTTCACAGCCGCCTGCTGGATCACGAAGGATCCCGACACCGGAACCCGCAACATGGGCATGTACAGGGCTCAAATCAAGGGGCCACTGCAAACCGGACTCTATATCGGCGACACCAACAATACATCAAGCAACTGGGCCAAGGCTAACGCCCGGGGTAAGCCTCTGGAAGCCGCGGCGGTTATCGGCGGCCCGGTGGCGATAGCTTACGCCGCCATCCAGACAGTTCCTTATGGAGTGGACGAATTGGCCATAGCAGGAGCCCTGGTAGAGGCGCCCATACCCCTGGTAAAGGCCGAGACTGTCGACTTGGAAGTTCCGGCAGACGCGGAGATCGTCGTCGAGGGACTGATTCATACCGATGCCCTGGAGCCTGAGGGCTCGTTTGGAGAATCACACGGCTACTCGGATCCGCGGACATTTTCTCCCTACTTCGAAGTCACCGCGATCACGCATCGCCGTGAGCCGATCTGGGTCTCCATCATCAGTCAGCTGACTCCCAGTGAGAGTAGCAAAACCAAACAGAGAGCCCATGAGACCAACGCGCTAAAACTCCTCCGCGAGCATCACGGCTTTAAGGGGGTGCAGCGCGTGATTTTTTATGAGCCTCTGTTGAACCGACAATACGGCGTCATTCGTATGAAAAAAACGAGCGATATCGAGCCCTGGGAGGCGATGTACGCCGTGCTGGGAACCCGAACCCGGCCGAAAATTATTGTTGCTGTCGACGAGGATATCGATGCAGAGGACCCGATGGCCGTCAACTGGGCGATTGCGAATCGTTGCCAACCGCATCGGGATATGCGCATCATTCATCCTCGGCCTTTGCCCCACGGGCCGCTGCGGTTCTTAGCCGATGGCAGCCGTTACGATAAGACCGACTCGGCACTGCTAATCGATGCGACTGCCAAGGGACCTTTTCCCCCTATATCGCTACCGGCAAAAGAATACATGGAACGCGCCCGCGAGTTATGGAACGAACTGGGACTACCGGTTTTGGAGATGAGGAGTCCCTGGTATGGCTATTCCCTCGGCATGTGGGGCGCAGAGGCTGAGGAAGAGGCGGCGCTGGCGATCCAGGGTCGACATTTTGAGACCGGCGAGAAGCTTACCGCCCGTCGGGTGTCAACGCCGCCTGGGAGCCGCATCGACGAGTTCCGGCGGAAACATCGCGACCATGGAGGGTTCGTCGGTTCGGGTGACAAAGCCGGCGGCAGAACCAAAAAAGATAGCTAAGGGCTAACCGATAGCCGAGATCATAGGGAGGTACAATAACCATGGCTGAGAAGAGAGTCGAGTTCGGACTTACTTTGGCGAATCGGGGTGTAGTTATCGGATTGACGACGGTTGATCAGATGCTGCAGATGAGCGAGCTCGCGGACAACTCGAGCGTTTACGACTGGATCTGGGTAGGAGATAGCATTCTGGCCAAGCCGCGGCTTGAGGCCGTGGCATTGTTATCGGCGGTCGCCGCCCGGACCAAAAAAGTCAGAATGGGTCCCGCCTGCATGGCCAGCATGGCTCTAAGAGACCCGATTATCCTGGCCTGCCAGTGGGCCAGCCTGGACCTGATTTCCGGCGGACGAACGGTTTTTGTCGCCTGCACCGGTCTCGGCTCGGCCGATGCTCAAGGAAAAGAAGCGCGCACTTTCAACATGGAGCGCAAGGATAGGGCGCCCCGGATGGAAGAGCAGATCGAAATTTTCAAGCGCCTCTGGACCGAAAACCACGTGAGCTTCAAGGGACAATACTACAACTTTGAGGATGTCACCATGGAGCCAAAGCCGGCTCAGAAACCGCGCCCGGCCATCTGGATTGCCCATTCGCACAAAGGCATGCCCAAATTTATCGAACGGGCGCGCCGGCGCACTGCTCGGGTCGCCGATGGCTATATGGCCGCACAGGGACACGCGGCGGAATACCGGGGCACTTTGGATGCCATCTCGGGATACATGCGCGAATACGGCCGCGATCCGCAAAGCTTGAGTACTGCCCTTTACTACAACATCAACATCAACGAAGACCGGCAAGCGGCGTTTGAGGAATCGACGCGGTTTCTCAACGCCTATTACATGACCAATTTCAAGCCTGAGGTCGTGGAAAGCTGGCTTGCCTACGGCTCACCCAAGGAGTGCATCGCCCGGCTACGGCAGTACGTCGATGTGGGCGTAAAGATGATCACTATGCGCTTGACCAGTTGGGATCAGATGGGACAACTCAAACGGTGCATGGAAGAGGTGCTCCCCTATGTCTAGGCGGTCCCGTACGTAGATTGGCCCGCTGTATCAAACCGGACCTACGTCCCAGCATTTAGAGAACAAAGAGCCGTTCGGTAAGAATCAATCCGTTTGAAGAAGCTGATAACCTGGGACTGCGCCCACCTTTTTCGACGATCGCAGACTGCGATCACATTAGGGAGCTATTCCTGGTCTGCAAGAGCTTGCGCCGACTATGCTGACGATTCGCGATCTTAAAAAGAGTTTCGTGACAGATAAAGGAGAAGTTCGGGCTGTCGACGGCGTCAGTTTCGAAATCCGCTCCGGAGAGTTTTACACTCTTCTCGGTCCCAGTGGTTGCGGCAAGACCACCACGTTGCAATGCATTGCGGGACTTGAAAACCCGGATGGAGGCGAGATCATTCTGGGGGATGAGTTGGTTTTCTCAGGGGCGGAAAGAATCCTCATTCCAGCGCATCGCCGCGACATCGGCATGGTCTTTCAGTCCTACGCGATCTGGCCGCACATGACCGTCTTCGAAAATGTCGCCTTTCCACTCCTCCACGGTCGGCGACGCGCGTCCAGGAAATCTGTTGCGGATCGGGTAATGAAGGCGCTCGCTCTGGTTCAACTCGAGGGTTTGGAAACCAGATCGGCGCCTTTGTTGAGCGGCGGACAGCAGCAGCGGGTAGCTCTGGCGCGCGCCATCGTAGCTGAACCCAAGGTTCTTCTATTGGATGAACCTCTGAGCAATCTTGACGCTAAGCTGCGCGAGGAGATGCGCTTTGAGATCCGGGAGCTTGTCTCGCGTCTAAATATCACTACTCTTTACGTGACCCATGACCAGATCGAAGCGCTATCCATGTCCGATCGGATCGCGGTTTTGAACCTCGGAAGGATCATTCAAGAGGGAACCCCGCGCGAAATCTATCTTAATCCGAAGGATCGGTTCGTAGCCGACTTTCTGGGCAAGAGCAACTTTCTCGAGGCCCGCGTGGTTGAGCCTTCTTCCGCGACCAGGCCTGGTAAAGTCGATAGCGTCATCGGGACGCTCGAGTGTCTGATCGCTCATGATCTCAAACCCGGGGATAGCCTCCTTTTGGCGGTTCGTCCTGCCGGAATTCAAGTGGCCCGTAACGGATCGGCAACGGAGCCAAACACCCTGCGCGGTGAAATTGATTCCATTAGCTTCGCCGGAGATTTTTTGGAGTGCCAGGTGCTAGTCCAGAAACAGCCGCTACGTCTTTTTCTCGACCCCTATCAGCAATACAAGGTCGGCGATACGGTTTTCCTCCACATCCCTCACGACCGCCTGACAGCGGTGGCGAAATTATAAATTAAAAATGGCCACGATTTCGTCTGACAGTAATGCTTCGCTGAAAGTCGAGCGGGTCGGCCGCGGCTCGGTCACGCAGCAGCAGATCGCTATGCCTCTGGTCACGCTGGTGACAGTGCTTTTGGTCGTGGCACCCTTGCTGATTCTTTTGCGCAGCAGCTTACTCCCCCCCGGACTTCTGCCATTTGACAGCCTGAGCGTGACTTTCAAGAACTTCGTAACCGCGTACGGTGAGCCGGCCACCGCGAGACTCTTTCTCAACACGCTGTATTATGCCGGCGGCAGTGTCTTTTTCGGGTTAGTTGTCGCCTGTTTGTTGACATGGCTTGTGGAGAGGACCGACATGCCCTTTCGCACCCTGATTAAGGTGACCATGTTCGCCAATATGACCATCCCTCCGCTCGCGTTCGCCTTTGGCTGGATTATGCTCCTCAATCCCAACAACGGTGCTATCAATCTCGTACTCAAGTCCCTGTTCGGTTTGGAGCAAACCCCGTTCGACGTCTACAGCTTGTGGATGATGATTTTCATTTCCGCTTCCGAGCTTGTGCCGACGATGTTCGTCATGCTGAGCGGCGTGTTCCGCAATATGGACCCACAGTTGGAGAGCGCCGGAGCGGTTTGTGGCGCCGGTTACCTCGGGACGATTCGCCACATCACATTGCCACTGCTCAGCCCCGGGGTTCTCTCGGTAGCCATCTACATGCTGATGATCATGGTGCAAGCGTTTGAGATCCCGCTCGCGATTGGATTGACTGCCGGGACGCCGGTGCTGAGCGTCTACATTTATCTGCTGAGCAGTCCGGAAGGCGGCGTCCCCCGCTACGGCTTGGCAGCAGCCTTCGGGGTAGGACTTCTCGCGCTAGCCATCATCCTCATGGCGGTTTACTACGTGGCGACCTGGTCGGCCGAGCGCTTCAGGGTGGTCACAGGTAAAGGTTTTCGCCCGAGGCGGATCAACCTGGGGCGGTGGCGCTACGGCGCATTGATCTTCACTTCAGCGTACTTTGTCTTGATGATAGCCCCTTTGCTGGCGTTGCTGTGGAGCAGTTTGCTGCCGTTCTATCAGCTTCCCTCCGCAACGGCGCTGGGTCTGGTCTCGCTTGACAACTACCGCGCTATATTGAGCAGCTCTAAAATCCGGCAGGCGATTGTCAACACTTTCATCATGGTCTTTGCCACGGCGACTCTGGCGATGCTCCTTTCCGGACTGATCAGCTGGTATGCCGTGCGAGGCAAAGGAAAACTGGGACGTGTTCTGGAGATGATAGCCTTCTCACCGCTGGCGATCCCGCGGATTGTGATGGCGATCGCGATTCTGCTTCTCTACATCAACACGCCTCTCTATGGCACCATCTGGATCATCGTCTTGGCCCAGGTCACCGTTTATCTTGCGTTCGGCACGCGGACAGTCAACGGCGCGCTGATCCAAATCCACCCGGAGTTGGAAAATGCGGCGACGGCCTGTGGCGCGCCCTGGGCGACCATGATGCGGAAGATTCTCCTGCCCCTTCTCTGGCCTCATTTTTTGAATGGGTGGCTCTGGATTGTTGCCCACAGCATGCGAGACCTGACGCTGGCGCTCACTTTGATGTCACCCGACAACGTCGTCTTGAGCTCGACTCTGTGGGTGCTCTGGACTTTCGGCGATGTTCCACGCGCCTCCGCCTTACTAATGTTGATGGTGTTGGGCCTGCTGCTGCTCGTGCTACCGATCCAGCTTTACGCATCCATAAAGACCGAGTCACACAGCTAAGATGTCAAATCACTGGCCACCTCTGGGGGACGGTCACTCCACTGCGGGCCAGTAGGGATTCGCCGATCTCTTGAACCTTCTGCATTAAACGCCGCTCGTCTGCGAATCGCTGTTGATAGGACTCCACGACCACGCGGCCGTCGATGATTACGGTGTGGATGCTTCGCCCGTCGGCGCTGTAAATTAGATTGTTGACCGGGTTGAAGAGCGCCTGCCACTCCGGACGTTGGGTATCGAAAAGCACGAGATCGGCCTTCTTTCCCACCTCAACAGACCCAAGCTCTTGCGCGAGGCCAAAGGCCCTGGCGCCCATAATCGTGCCCATCTCCAACGCCTGCTCTGCAGGGATCATTCTTGTATCCTGCCGCGCGTCTTTATAGAGACAAGCGGCTAAGAACATCGAGCGAACGAGATCCAGGTGATTCGAGCTGTTGACGGAATCGCTGCCGAGGCTGACGTTGATGCCCTTTTGCAGCATCTCCGGCATCCTGCCGTTTTCTCTGATCCCCTTGGCCTGCTTGATGGCGTTGCTCGGGCACATTACGACGTTAGTTCCCGTTCGTGCCAGGCAATCGATCTCTGCGTCTTCAAGACCCATAACGTGCGCAAGCAGCACGTTCGGTCCAAGAACCCCGATGCTCTCCAGGAACTCCGTGGCGAGTTGCCCATACTTCTCCTTGAAAGTCCGTTGGATCTTCGGACTTAACGTGTGGTGAAAGGTCATTCCGCTCTGGTGCTCATCGGCGAGCCTCTTTAGGGCCTTGAGTAACTCCGGCGTGCAGTTGACCGCCGAGAACGGCATGGCCCACGCGCGCACCCGGCCGTTAAGCCGCTGGTCGTATTTCTTGATCCATTGTTCCGTTCGAGAGATAGCCTCTTGCGTCGAATAGAGCGGCAACTTTCTCGACTCCGGGATGTCGGTCAGTCCCTCTCCCAGGATGATTCTGCAGCCGGAATCTTCGTAGGCTTGCATACAGGCGTCGGGAAATTTGGTCGTGCCGGGATCGACAAAACAGGTGTTGCCGTTCTTGAGTAACTCGATAATCCCTAAAAGCGTCGTATAGTACTCTTCCTCCTCCGTCATGAGCGATTGCAGGTGAAACACAACCGTCAACCGGTCAGCCACGTCGTCCGGAAAAATTCCGCGCACTGCATGGGCGTAGCTAATATGCATGTGGCCATTAAAAAAGCCCGGCGTCACCACCATCGTGCGCGCATCGATCACATGGTCCGCCGCCACGTTAGCCAGATCCGCGGCCTTGCCCACATGGGTAATCCGTTGGCCTTCAATCACGATAGAGCCGTCGCGGATAATTCGGCGCTCGGGGTCGATCGTCAGAATAAACCGGGCGTGATCAATCTTCAGGGTTGGATTCGCCATAGCACGTTCTCCCTCGATGCTCCATTGAGCCGGGCGACCTTATACGGTCCGGCTAGCGAAAAGCCTCTCACGATTTTGAACACTAATGACCAGCGGTCGCTGTTGCTAACAGCTTCTCCAATTTTTCGTTGGCGGCTTCGTAGACCTTGAACTCTTTTTCATTAGTGGGTTCCAGTAGTTTAGCATTGGGAGCGCGCTCTTTGATGATCTTATACAAAGCGGATTCCTTGCGCGTGGCTCGGGTCGTGAACTCCATCTCTTCATAGATTTTCATGCCATCCATGGCCAACCACGCGATGAACAGCCGTCCCAGGTTGGGTTGGGGGGATTTCTTGGTAACCGAATATCCCTGGCTGAGCACCGGAATGTACTCACCATAGCTCTTCCACTCCACCGGCGCCCCCTTGGATTTGAGGCGCTCGGTTTCGTGAATGCTACCGAGCCCCAGCGCCGCTTCGCCGCCGGCAACGGCGTTGTTGACAGCCGGCGTTCCCTTCTTGAAAATGGGCCGGTTAGCCATAAGCCTTTTCACGATGTCGAGGGTCCGTTCCTCGCCCCACACTAGGGCAAACAGATCGAAGGGTGATCCTCCGCTGGCATTCATGGCGAATTTACGGGACCATTTCGGGTCGGTCAGGGCTTCAATGCTGTTGGGAACTTCGCTAGACTTGATCTGCTGGGTGTTGAAAACCCAACTCCGGGTTGCGTCGTAGATTACGACCCACTTTCCCTTTAGCTCGGCTGGGACCCGATCCACCGCCGCCTCTTTAATATCTGGGAACTCGCTGCCGAAACTGGCGACCCAGTCAACCGGCTCGAGAAAACCAGCGTGATCGAGATCGAGCAGGGTGTTGGCACTGGCCATGAGCACAGTGGGGCCGCTTTTCCCTGCCTTCGCCTCCGTTATCGTTCGGGGCACCGCCACGGAGGGGTGTAGCTCCAGCCACTGGAATTTGAAATCCGGCAGCCCGTATTTCTTTTTAAAAGCATCGAAAAGCACTTGCCTGGTTTTTTCTTCTCGAGGGTTCGATGCATAGACCACAAAGGGCCCCTGGGCTGCTTCTTTGCGTGCGGCGTTGAGCACCTGTTGAAATTTGGCAGCCTGCCCGTTGACCTCAGGTACCCACGAGGGCATGACGAGTGCGCTTGCGACAATTAGATAAAGCCATTTCGTTTTCATTCTATTCTCCTTTTCCACAGCCCGACAAAAGTCGGGCCGGATCTTATTTATTCCCATCTGGCGTTGTCAAGGTTGGACTCTGCGCGATCTCGTGAGAGGCCGCATGTTCAGACCCGCAAGCCGCATCGATGAATTTGCACAAGACTTACTATCGGTTCCGCACATCGGTCAACCCTACTCCTGGGGAATGTGTTTTTCCACTGAAGAACTCCTTATTGAAGAGTTGAAAACTAAGATACGAGGAGTGTCACGGTTCGGAGCATCTCAACACCAACGCTTATTACAAACGCCAACCCATTTTCAGCCTTGATTATCACTAGCTCTCCGCCTCTCCCTAATTCCCTGTAAGCCAACTTCAGATCTAATCTCTTCGCGCACGCATCACTTCTCGGAAATCCTTCTTAGCTTCACAGCGATCTCATTCGGTACCTGCATTTGGGGTTCCCCCATTTCTTTGGCGACTTGAGTCTGGATCTCACAACCGCAGGTCTCTTGCGACACCTTGGCTAACCACTGGCTCGTGCAGAAGATCAAGTAAGGAAACCTGAAATAGATGGCGCACACAGCGACCTTGAACTGTATCCAAAACACACCTCATAAACTCAAGACTACCGCGTTCTTGGTTAACCTGCCAGGCGGAACCCTTCAGCCCTGTTTAGATCGAGACGGTCACGCAGGAATTTTCTCAACAAGTGGCCTGGACCGGAAGCGATGAGAAAATCCGGGAGTGAATTTCGGA
>JBGPIK010000015.1:0-36728 GCA_041484845.1 Binatia bacterium
GCATGAGATACGCCTTCGAGATATTCAGTTTTTGATCTTGCGCGAACAGGTCCATCACTCGGTGGCTGTCGATACCCAAGCCTTTACAAAGTGAACCGATCTCGTTAGCAAAAGTCACCTTCAGGGCATGAAAGCTGTTGCAGGCATACTTGAGCATCTCAGCGACTTCGAAACTCGTCCGCTCCACCGTTCCGGCGACACTTTCGTAGAGTCGCGCCACCGTGTCGCCGCCCCTGGGCGTCGCGCATCCAACCGCGGTGAACGGAGGATTATAAAAATCATGTATGGCGCTGCCCTCGCGAAGGAATTCCGGGTTGAAGCAGACGTCGAAATCGCTATGAATCGTCTTTTGGGACGCCTCGCTCAGGATCGGGATCAACACACTACGCACTGTGCCGGGCAACACCGTGCTGCGAAAAACAACGCAGTGATAAGAGCCCTTTTCTCGAATCGTTTCGCCGATCTGCCGGGCCACTGCTTTTACGGCGTTCAGATCCAGGCTGCCATTGCCATTGCTGGGTGTCCCAACACAGACGAGAGATACATCCGTATTGAGGACGGCTTCATTCGCATCGGAGGTCGCGCGAAAGCGCCCGTTAGTCCGATTCTCCAGAATTATTTCTCCCAAGCCGTTCTCGATGATCGGACTCTTTCCGGCATTGATCATGCCGACTTTGTCGGCATTGACATCCACCCCCCAAACCTCGTGACCCGATTTCCCTAAACAAGCCGCCGTTACACAGCCGACATAACCTAGCCCAAACAAGCTCACCCTCATGTTCTTATCTCCAGTCCCTCAAAGCTCGCTATCTTTGCAGCTCGATCGCCGCATCCAAGGCGGCTTGCCTATCCCTCGCGTTCAATACCGATTGAAATACGCCCAGAACGGCGGCAGCCGTGCGCTCCCAGCTATGATTCCGAGCGCATTCCACCAGCTCTCCGGATGTCCACTTTTGTTTCAGCACGGCGCCCAGCGCGGCAGCTATTCCGATTTCACTTCGTTCTGTGAGCATGCCTTCTCTATTCGAACGGATGATTTCAGGAATTCCTCCCGCAGATGTAGCCACCACCGGAGTGCCGCAGGCCAGGGCCTCAAGAACAACATTGGGCCATCCCTCGCGCCTGCTCGCCAGACAAAATACATCCGCTGCGCTGTACCAGCGGCAAAGCTGGTCATGAGGCACCGCGCCGACGAGGCGCACATCTCCGTCGAGCCCCAATGTCGAGATCGTTTTTTTGAGTTCGCTTTTGAACAACCCCTCCCCGACAATTGCCAGCTGCAATTGTTCTTCGGGACACTGGTCAGCAAGCATTCTGAACGCTTTGATGAGCAGATCGAAGCCCTTGTTCGGAGTCAGATTCCCGACCGAAAGAATCGTCCTTCGATTTGCCAAGCCCAGCTCCCGCCGCGACTGCTCTCTGGGGAGCGGATAAAATTTGCTTGGATCTACGCCGTTCGGAATGTGAAATATTTTTTCCCCGGGAGTGCCCAGCTGAACCATCGATTCCTTCAATGCCTGGCTGACCGCGACCACCCGGTCGGCCTTGCGCAGGACATAGCGAAGCAGCCTCCGGATCAGGGGGAACGTCCGATAAAGATTAATGTCGCTTCCCCTTGCGGAAACCACCACCGGCTTTTTGAAGAATCGACCTAACTGGATCGCGGCGAAACCATCGGGATAGACATAATGGGAATCGATGATATCAAAATCAAAATCTTCTTGGATCTTCTTCACGACGGGAAGTACGGACAGAAACATCATCCAACCGTAAAGAACCATGCCGACTTTGGGCGTCAGAAAATATCTCGGATGATGGACTTCCAATCCATCCCTAAACTCGCGCCGCGCCACTTGAGAAAACCTCCAGCGCCAGTTGATGTTGATCGCGGGAAAGTAAGCAACCGGAGCAACGACCTTCACTTCACATGCGTCCAATCTGGCAACTTGCGTCATTCTTTCTCTAATGAAGACGCCGTGATTGGGCCAGATGTTATTTGGATATAAGCTGGTAAAAACCAATACTTTCATAGTGCAGCGTTTCAAAAACAAAATTCACCACGGAGACACAGAGTTCACAGAGAAGATATTATCTCACCACGAAGTGCCCAGCGCGGCAGAGCCGCAACCAAAACTCGGAAAACCGAGGACTCACCACAGAGGCGCAGAGCACGCAGAGATTGTTTTATTTCAAACTCGTTTTCTCTGTCTCCTCCGCGTCTCCGCGGTGAGTTTTCTTCTTGGCCGGTAAACTTTGCGCAAGCCAGGAAACTTTTCAACGACAGTAGTACGAAGACCACGAAGTGTTTTAACCATTTTATTAGAGACCTTTGCGTCCTTTGTGCTCTTTGCGGTTAATTTCTCGCTTCCTTTGCGTGCTTCGTGGCGAAGAGGCATTCGGATACTTCACCGCCGAGGCGCCGAGGGCGCGGAGAAAGAACTATTGATCAAACACTCCGAACTCTGCGTACTCCGTGTCTCAGTGGTGAAAAATCCGCGATCCGACATCTTACTATTTTCTTGCTTCATAAACTGTCGCTCCCAGAGGCGAAACATTAGAAGGGTCCAGAGCTCGGTCGAACGATCTCGCAGACCGCTTTGATGCTCCTGCCACACGTGCTTGACCGTTGACTCGCTTAGTAAATTATTTCCGTTTCGGCTGAAAATGACGCTGTGCGCCAGCTCTTTGAGATCCTTACGGAACCACAGCGCCAGCGGTACGCCGAAGCCCATCTTGCGGCGACGCAAAACGGTCTCCGGCAAAAGCCGCGTGAGCGCCTTTTTAAAAATGTACTTACCGTTCATTCCTCGAAGCTTCATTGAAGACGGCATGGAAGCCGCCAGTTCCATAACCTTGTGGTCGAGGATGGGCGCACGCACTTCCAAAGAATGCGCCATACTGGCCCGGTCAACTTTTACCAAAATGTCGTCCGTCAGATAGGTCTTTATATCGACGTACTGAATCCGAGAGAGCGGGTCTTGCGTATCGGCTCTTTCATAGTAGTAGCGGAGCACATCAAGAGACTCATAACCGTCGAGTGCCTTCACAAGATCGCCGTGCAAAACCTGCCCCTTAAGCTCAGGCCGAACGGCTGAAACGGATCGGAAGTAGGCTTCGATGGGAGTGCGAGCTAAATTTTCAAACGTCGCTTTCCCGCGAAATATGCGCGGGGCCCAATCGGCCTTGGGATATAGCGCCGCCAAGGTGCCGAAGAAGGACGCGCGGACCGTGGCCGGAAGCAGCGCCCGCATCATATTTTCGCGTCTGTCGAAATAATAACGGCGATACCCGGCAAAGTTCTCATCTCCTCCGTCCCCTGACAGGGCGACGGTCACGCGCTCCCGCGCGACTTGAGAAACGTAATAGGTCGGCACCGCCGAAGAATCGGCAAACGGTTCGTCGTAATGCCACACCAGCTTTTCGATTATTCCGACGGCATCGGGTCGAACGGTTTGTTCGTGATGATTGGTCTTGAACCGGGATGCCACTTCCCGCGCGTAATCGAGCTCGTTGAACTCTTTCTCGTCAAAGCCGATGGAACAGGTAGTCACCGGGTGATTAACGAGATCCGCCATCAAGGCAACCACCGACGAGGAATCAACACCACCGGAAAGGAAAGCGCCCAGGGGAACATCACTGACGAGCCGAAGACGGACTGCTTCACGATAAGTCTCGAGCAGTCTATCGCACCACTGTTGTTCGGTAGCCGCGCTTGTTGCGGCAAAATGGATGTCCCAGTATTCGACTTCACGAAGACCCTTATCCGACACAACCACATAGTGACCGGGGAGGACCTTCCGAATCTGCTTAAAAATAGATTTGGGAGCCGGAACGTAGAGCAGCGAGAAGTAATCCGAGACGGCTTGAGGGTCTATCTCGCGCGGAACACCTGGAATTTTCAGGATAGCTTTCATCTCCGATGCGAAAGCGATTCTGGAACCGTCGTAGAAATAAAAAAGAGGTTTTTTACCGACCCGATCCCGGCCCAAGACAAGCTTCCGGTTTCGTCCGTCCCAGATAGCGATTGCAAACATGCCCCGCAATCGTTCAAAACAGCGCTCCCCGTCTTCCTCGTACAGATGGACAATGACTTCGGTATCGGATCGCGTCTTGAAAGTATGGCCTTTCGTGATTAAGCCGTCTTGTAGCTCGCTGAAATTGTAGATTTCGCCATTGAACACAACCCACACACTCTCATCTTCATTGCTTATTGGCTGATGTCCACCCTCTAGATCGATAATGGAAAGTCTACGATGACCGAGGGCCAGGGGACCTGAAATATAAAAGCCCTCGTCGTCTGGACCGCGATGGACGAGCGTGTCCGTCATGGCCTTGAGCAACCGAGGCGATACAGGCTCTTGGGACTTGAAGTTATAAATGCCGGCGATACCGCACATAGCGGGAATTTCGGATTGCGAATGTCGAATTGCGGATTTACAAGTTCTTTGGAATTTCAGATTTGGGAATGCCTAATTTTGAATTGTGAATTTTGGCTTTTGGACCCTTGAGTGGCGAATTAGGCATATTCGATTTGGCTGTTTTGCCTATGCTCGTGAATATCGCTATAAACTCACCGGACTCGCGCAGTAACCACTGACGCTCAATGACGGAACCGATATCGGATTCTTCAAGCAGTTCCAACCAGTATTGCGTTTCGCTAGCTTCCTTTTCAACGATCCCGATCTTATGAATGAAATCCTTGCGCGACTCGGCACGATTTGCTTCACGATAATTTGCGCCAACAGCGGTCCCTGACTTCAGTACCTGGTATCCTAATACATCAGTAACCTTGTTAACCGGGACATTACTGACGAACTGAATCACCCTCAACGCGAAAGCCTTTGTTCGCCTCTCAAGTTCGCGTTTATCCATTTTTCAGTGCCACCCGAAATTCCGCAATCCGCAGTCCCAAATTCGATATTCCGTTACTCGTCCGCTTTTCCAGATCTGTTTTCTTCACGAGGAATTTCGCAATCCACAATTCGCAATCCAAATTTCAGATTCGTTCGTCTCTCAGTTCGGATTTGTCCACTTTCAGTTCAACTCTTTATTGCCGCAATTCGATTGTCGTTTTGGTATCTAATATGCGCGATTTATCCGTCTGCTTTACTTTTACTTTCGCAATCCGCTTTTCGTAATCCGACATTCCACCCATGCTTGTTTGCTTGATTTCAAAATCTCAATTGTGTAATCTTTATTCACGTTTACACATCCCAGCGGGGGAGAGGAGATCAACCGTGACCCGGGTACAGATTTTACTGACGGAGGAACAGGACAGCCGCCTTGAAGCTTTGGCTCGCCGACTGGACACCTCTAAGGCCAAACTGGTCCGTGAGGGAGTGGAATTTGTTCTCCAGCGAAGGGAGCAACGGACACCTGACCCGCTCTTTGATCTTATCGGACAAGCTGGACGTGTAGGACATAAAGACATTTCGCGCCGACATGATGCATACCTTCTGGCTGCCACGTCGAGAGGGTCTCGGTGACCCTGGGCAGGGTTTTCGTAGATACCGGAGCGTGGTTTGCTGTCCAGGCGACAGACGACGCACACCATGACGCGGCCAGGATGGCCCTCCCCAAAATAGTGGAAACATCCAAATCACTGGTTACATCAAACCTCATCATCGGAGAGACGTATACGCTCTTGCGGCTGAGCAAGGGGTATCAAGAGGCCAAGCGGTTCCTCGACAAGCTGGCACAAAGCCAGAAACTGGATCGCCTGTTCATCACCGAAAGCCTCGAACGACAAGCCTACGAGATTTTGCATCGCTATGCTGACCATCCCTTCAGCTTTGTGGACAGCACAAGCTTCGCCCTAATGCGACAGCAGCGCATCCGGTACGCCTTTGCCTTTGACTCACACTTTGCGACGGCCGGGTTCGTAAGAATTCCGGTCGACTTCCAGCTCTCACCATGATTGCACCTGCGCGGCGTCACCGGTCCTATTATCCCGCTTCAAATTTACTCCGAGCCGAGAAAGTAGGCTGAGGCCAATTGCCGAAGTCCCAAAGCGGCCGCGCATTGCAATACTCACGTTGATCTGCACTCAGGGCCTTGCTCCTTGCCGGCGCTGGTTCACTTCTCGAGTTTTGCTCTGTCCGTTCCGCAATTCATATTCCGTAATCCGAAATTCCTCTATCCATCTTACATTTCGCAATCCGCATTTCGAAATTCGAAATTCCCGCTTCTCTGCCCCCTGCCCACCCCCCGGGCAAGCTTCCGCCACCAATGCATACTCACGCGTTTGCTTGAGTTGACTCATAATCGCCCCTGGAGCCGCGTCGTCACCGGCAATGACGCAATGGCCTTCGACTATCGGCTTTACAACCAGCCGCAAGGCACCGCTAATGAAACCAAGAAAACCCTAATATTGCTCCGGCAATTCGGGTCGGGCAAGTCTGCCCCGCGCAATATCCTGATTTTCCAGCTACAGTCACCATTTCGCTTCGATTTAGGAAGAATTGCGCAAAACCCATTCCAGACAACGAAATGCTGGAAGACGTGGAATTGCTTGGAATTAGGAGCAGTCTGTGTACGGTTCGCGGACTGGAAATTGAAAACTGGGAAGTCCCAGGTTTCAGAGTTCCAGATTGCAATATTCGCCTGACGGTCGATAGTCAGCGATCGTCCTGGAACTAATCGGTTACCGGTTTACGGTCAGCGGTCGGTGGTCCTTGTAAGACAGCATCGTAAACCGCCAGGTAACCATTGACCATTGATTCCATGCTGAATTTTGCTTCGGCCCTCATTCGAGCGGCACGTCCTTGTTGAGCCATTTTCGCTGGATCGCTGAGGTAACTCTGAATCGCTTCCGCCATTGCGCGTGGATCGTCAGCAGGAACCAAAGTCCCGGTTCGCCCATGTTCTACAAGCTCCGGGTTACCGCCTACTCTCGTTGCGATTACGGGCAAGCCGCTGGCCATAGCTTCAAGAATCGTATTGGAAATTCCTTCCCTCAAGGAGGGCAACACAAAAACGTCCAGCCCACGCATCAATTCGGCAATGTCGTCCCTCTCACCCGGAAACCAAACGATGCGGTCGACACCTGCTGCGGAGACCAAACGCTTGGCTTCCTCACGTAACGACCCATCGCCGATACACACAAGCCTTAGGCGGTTCCGCACTGTAGTGTCAGTACCGACGATATGCAAGAAGGCCCGCACCAATGTCAGCGTGTCCTTTACCGCTTCCATTCGACCCACCGTACCCACTACGAAGGTGGTAGGAGACACAAATCTCTCCGGGCCGATATCGCGCCGGGGACCCGCTTTAGGGTGAAACCGCTCGATGTCAACACCATTACAAATTCGCTTGACCCGGTCGCCGCGCACACCCACCGTTTCAATCAGCCAGTCTGCGAGGTCATTGCTAACGGCAATATAGCGATGCACGAAGGGTCTCATAGCGCGGCGAAATAGATTGTACTTAAAATTCAAACCAGCGAGATCGTACATATCCCGGCCATGTTCGCCATGGACACGGGCGTGGATTCCAGCCAGCGCCGCCGATACTGAATACTCCAGTGTACCTAGATTGCGCGTGTGGACGATGGCTGGACGCAGGCTGCGTAATAGTAGATGCATACGCCGATAAAGCCTGAAATCGTGCCCCTGGCGTTTGTGCAAAGAAAAGACGGCGATATCACCCCGTTGAATTCGATTACGAAAATCAGTGATATCTGTCAATGAGATTACGGCATGGCGGTAACGCCCTACCGGGATATGATTGATCAAATTCACTAACCCGTTTTCTAAACCGCCTATGGCGAAGCGGTGGATAATGTGAACAACCAAAGGCGGCCCACTTTTGCCGTTCGCAGCAGCAAATTCCGTTTTTACAGAATTCACGTAAACCGATCACTTCCATCGAAACGCGGCGGACACTTGGACTGGGGCCGCCAAGGAAAAGCCCTTGCTCTGTGCAATCAATTGTGGCGCCGTGACGGCGAACGCATTTCGCTCAGAAATGGCCGTTATCGCCGGTTATGAGGATTGAAGTCGATCTTGCATTAAAAGCGCGTCAAGAAAATATTTCGTAGCCCAGTTGGGAAAGCCGGCTCTCATGTAGCAACCCATCAAAGGAAAAGATCCCGGGATCGCGCCATTGATCGCTGGAATGTCAGAGTCAATAATCTGCAACGCCTTGAGGTAATTGACCAGGCGATCCGCGGCAGTTTTGTACTTGGGGTCCCCGGTGTGCTCGTACAATCGATAGCATACCACCGCGAACTGGGCATTCCCGGCAAGACATGAATAGTGTGCGCTAGCGGTCCAATTCGAAAGAAAACTTCCACACAAAAATCCCTTGGGGGAAATTTGTCGCAGCAGTGGCTCCACTCCCCTTTTCGCTGACGCTATGAAGTCTTCACGACGGCCAAGAAGACCGACCTCGAGAATTCCTTGCAGCGTATAGGAGATCGTGTGGGTTATCGGCGCTTCAGAATTTGTGAGACAGTTGTTGGAAAACCATCCATTCGCGTACTGCTGCCCGAGCGTAGCCTCGATCATGTTGATCGCCCCGTCTTGATACCGCTGGTCATTGACGTCTTCGCCGAAGCGGTATAGAGGCCAAGCACAAAGACAGTTATAGGTCTTGTACTGATTCGGGCTAACGAATTTTCCGAGAGTCTGAAAGTGGCCGTCGTCCCGTAGGTCCGCTAGTAGAAAATCCGCCGCACGCCGTCCTGAGTCCAGGAATTCTGGGGCCTTCGTCGCCCGATAAGCTGCAGTGTAACCGTGCAGCACCATGCCCGTGTTAAAAACGGCGGGCGTTTGTTTTTCGGCGGCGCAGACCGGCCCGCCTTGCACCGCGCCTGACGGCATTTGAATCTTTGTCTCCCAGATAGCCATTCGCAACGCGCGCCGTCGAATGTCTGGATCGTTGAAGCGCTCTGCATATTCCAGCAAGGATGGAATAATGTAGCCGGTGGTTTCAGGATATGAGGGACGCCAACCGTTCATTGAGTCAGGGTCGCAAGGGAAATACCCAAGCGATACGCCATCATCGGGTGTGGAGTCTTGGGCTCGCAAAAGCCAACTTGCCGCCGCCCGTGCTCGTTCCCGCGTCTCTCCCGAAATCGGCTGGACTGCGTTTGACAGAAACCGCCAGTAATCCCTCGCCACGTGGCGGGTAAAACCTCGGTTTGATGGTTGGAGTAGACGCCGAATCAAGGCGAAATAAGGCCGTGCCGTCCAGTACCGCTCTCTTATAGACGAGATCAAGACGCCTACGGACGAGCCAACGATCGTCGGGTACGTGTGATGAAAACTAACAAGACTGTGGAGCATTTGAGGTTTCAGGCGAGTATTTTGTCTTCTTATCAAGGAGGCTCTTTTATTTCACAGGGCCTCGTCCCGGAACAAATTCAACGCGCGAATTTTGGCTTCCAAATGTTTAGCGGCGACACGGGGCAATCACACTGCTCACTCATTTTATCGGCTTATGCTAACGAAACTTCAGTCCGCGTTTTCGGCTCCGGGCAATATGCCGAGTGAGAAAAGCAGTCACCATAGGAGCGGCTTAATTGGCAATCTCGTCGACGCTTTCAACGAGTAGCGGTTTGCGTTGCTGATAGCGTGTGGCCTTGCGCTTCGCGGTGATATCACCATACACATAATCCACCTGTTCGACAGTCAAGCCCGTCACCCGCGCCACATCCTCCACCGCTACCCCGTGATTCTTTCCGTAGAGACAGAAATCCAATTTGTCGTATGGAAGTGAGAAGAAAAATTCCTCTTGCGATTGACTCAACGAGTAGGTGTCGGTTGTTGGCGGGCGCCGCCGGACTTCTTCTGGAATCCCTAGATACTCTGCGAGCTGGTAAACTTGCGTCTTATAAAGATGGGCAATCGGTTTAAAATCCGCCGCTCCGTCTCCGTTCTTTACAAAGAAACCTTGATCGTATTCCAAACGGTTAGGTGTCCCCGAAACCGCATAGTTCAGCCGGTCGGCGTGAAAGTATTCCATCATTTTGCGGATCCGCTGCTTGAAGTTGGTTGCGGCGACAATTCCGAAATATGCCTCTGCCGTTAACCGCCCCGTGCTTTGCGTGCCGTTCGGTGACTGCGCAATGACTGAGAAAACTCGATAGCCTTTTTGGTCCATAAGATCGGGCAATGCAATTTTGCACTTGTAGCCCGGCCCGTATTCCGGAATTACGGCGCGAACCATTTCGTCGCGCCGCCGGTAGCAACCAGCGCCTTCCAGAATCGGTGTAATGTCCTCCACTAGCGTGTTGACCCCCAGCCCGTAAGCGACAAGACGCCCCAGGGTTAAGCTGTCCTCCGATGACTCGCGTTCAGGCATCAACAGGGCAAGAACTTTATCTTTCCCCAAAGCTCGGGCGCTGAGTGCCGCCACGACACTGCTGTCGATTCCACCCGAGAGACCGACAATCACTCCTTTGCGCCTCAGGTCTTTCAACACCTGCTCACGGATCGCAGTTGTGATCTGATCAACAGCAAGCGCCGCGTCCAGTTTCAACGCATCGGCCGAAAAAGCTGAATTTGGATTAAGCATATGATGATTTCCAACACGGAGGCGCGGAGTTCACAGAGAAGATATTTTTTCACCACGAAGTGCACCAAGTACATGAAGAATTCAAAAGACATTTGCCACCACGGAGGCACGGAGGGCACGGAGACAATTCGCAATTCGAATTTCGATATATCTATTCCTCTGTGTTCTCCGCGTCTCAGTGGTAAAATTTAAACTCATTTACGCACCACGGAGACACCGAGTTCACCGAGTAAATATCAATTTATACTTCGTGAACTTAGTGACCTTCGTGGTAAAGATTATCTTTTCTTTTTTTGCTTGCGGCTCGGATGCGCCGGGTTTATGGCGCTGATTCTTCCTTTGGTTCAGCCAGTTGTCGCTTATCGATCTTTCCTGCCGCGGTCTTCGGCATAGTCTCTCGGAACTCTACGATCGTCGGAATCATGACGCCCTCAAGATGCTGCGCACAATGACGCAGAATGTCGTTGCGAGTGAGGTGCGCACCTTCCTTCAACGTCACCACGGCCTTGACGGCTTGCCCGAGCATTTCATCGGGAACCCCGATAACTGCCGCCATGTCGATACCGTCCAATCTATACAGCACATTCTCCACCTCTATGGGGATCACCTTTTCACCACGACTCTTGATGATGTCATCCCTGCGTCCGATCCAGTAGAGATAACCCTCCTCATCCATTCGAAACAGGTCGCCGGTATAGAGCACCTGCTCCCAAGGGACCGGCCCCGGCTTTAGCGCTTTGGCCGTTTCTTCAGGAAGCCTCCAATACCCCTTCATGACATTGGAGCCGCGAACCACCAATTCCCCCACTTTGCCCGGCGGTAACCGCCGCCCCTGCTCGTCCACGATGTACACTTCCGTGTTCGGCATCGCTTTGCCGACCGAGTTCGGTCGCCGATCCAACTGATCAGGCGGTAGGTACGACACCCGCTTACACTCGGTGAGGCCATACATCAGAAACAATCGCGTCTGGGGAAACGATTTTCGAAGTCGCATGACATGTTGAGTCGGCAGCGCCGCTCCCGCATTCGTGATGTAGCGTAAAGAGGGGAACTGGTATTCTGCTAGATTCAGTTGCAACAGGACTGCCGCTACCGTCGGCACGATCGCTAACCCCGTTATCCGTTCGTCGATAAGTTGTTGGATAACTGCATGTGGATACGTAAACGACTGTTCCAGGACGACGGTCGCACCGACCTTAAAACCAGTGAGCACCTGATATAGCCCGTAGCTTGAGGACAAAGGCAACACATTCAGGATAATGTCATCGGAGGTATTCTCCAGGTATCCAATCACCGACATAGCGGCAGAGACCATATTCGCATGGGTCATGACGACGCCCTTGGAATTGCCGGTTGATCCCGAGGTGTAAATAAGCGCTGCCATATCGATGTCAATGCTGTGCTTCGGCTGAGCCTCAACGCACTCGACGTGTTCAGCGATAAGATCATCCCACCAGACCACACGTTTCACTCCATTAGCCGCATTCTCCGTCCTTTTGCCTGCGAGGAGCACCGTTGTCAGCTCGGGCAAGTCTCTCCAGCACGACTGAAGCGTCGTCAGTTTCCTGCTCTCACTGATCAGAACGTTAGCCCCTGAATTAATCATTATAGAAGTGAGCTTCTCGGCCTTTGTCGCGGGATTGACAACCGTGATGACTGCGTCCGCCTTCAGGATCGCAAATATTGATAGTACGGCCTCCACTGAGCTATCGAGATAAACCGCCACGCGATCGCCTCGCTGCACGCCGATTGTGATCAGCCCGTGGGCGAGCCGGTTGCATTGTTCCTCGATGCGCCGATAGCTCAGGCGTTGCTCCCCGCAGCTGAGCGCCGTCTTTTCAGGGAAGCGCCGTGCGCTTTGCTCTAGAAACTCGTCAACCTGCATCACGCTCTCCTTCAGCACGCTGCTGGAAACACCTCATACGCTTCGCTGCCCCAATCGCTTCGCGAAGCAATCGTGCTCGCATTACGAACACGAACCACGAACACGAAGAACGAAACCCGAGCGTCTTGAAGCCAAGATTTTTTTGACTACTTTGGAGCCGCTGTTTTCAGCACTTTCTTAATGACCGATATCGGCGCTGCCGTGGTAAACAAAATGTCCAAGGACAGATTCCCGCTGGATCGATAACGACACGCCCCCCCACGAAAGCCCGACGCCGAAACCAAGCAGCATTACATGATATGCATCCGATGCCACGGCCGGTGGCCCGGCGAGCGCCAAAGTCAACGGAACAGACGCCGCGCCGGTGTTACCGAACTCGCCGATCGAGAAAGGTACTTGGGTAAGACTAATGCCGGCCTTCGACGCCAGAAACTTGATCATGTACTCGTTTGCCTGGTGAAAGATGAAGTAAGCATAGTCCCGCGGTGTTTTGTGAGCGAGGGCTAGAAGATCGGTTATAAGCGTGGGAACGCGGTTTCGGGTGAAATCAAAAATATGCCCGCCGTCCATGTGCAGACAGTATTGAGCCGAGTCTAGCGGAAAGCGATTGCGGAACATGCCCCCGGGGACGATCAGATCAGTTGCCCCACTGCCGTCCGTCATCATGATGTAATGGGCTTCGCTATCCGGATCGTCAGTGCCTTCGAGCAATGTTGCACTTCCGGCGTCACCAAATAATAGCGCCGTCGCCCTATCCTTGGAGTCGATGAATTTTGAAGGTGTTTCTCCGGTAAGAAGTAAGATGCGCCGGCAAGCACCGCTAGCCAGCAGCGCATTTGAGAGCCACACACCGTAGACGTAAGCGGAGCATCCGAGCGCTACATCGAACGCGGCGCAGCTCTCGGCAAGCCCAAGGCGGTGCTGGAGTATGCAACTCGTGGATGGCATTACATAATCGGGTGTCTGTGTCACCAAGATCAATCCGTCTATGGTGAGCGGGTCCCAATCGAGCCGGCGCAATAATGTCTTGGCAGCGGCCAAACACAGGTCGGACGTGCAGGTGTCAGACTCCACTTGACGGCGAGATTTTATCCCAGCCATGGCTGTGATCTTGCGGATCTCGGTCGCGTCAAACCAGGGATGGTCGCGTTCGTTACTGATTTCACGGAGCGGAACACAAGCGATCACCCCTCGGACCGCCATCCCTTTCATAATTGACTTGGCCATAATTTATAGCCTCACCACAGAGGCACTGAATTCACCGAGAAGATATTTTCACCACGAAGCACGCGAAGGTCACGAAGGTTTCGGATGACTTTTCTGATAACACTCTCTTAACACTTCGTGATCTTCGTGACCTTCGTGGTAGAGATTGTCTTCTCTCTTTTGGTTGCGCCTCAGCCGCGCTGGGACCTTCGTGGTAAACTCTCCGTGTTCTCCGTGCCTCTGTGGTGAACTCTCTTTCTTACATCTCTATTCATAAAAGAAGATCCCGCGTTCGGCCATTTCGTCCACACAGCGGACGGCATCCTGGGTTCGGACCAGTTGCAAATGAGAATTGCCCAGGCGTAACTCTCTTATAAAATGCTGCCGATCTAGTTCATCCTTCAATATTTGAGGACGTCTCCTGCGGTTGGCTTCGAGAGAATAAACGTAGGTACGCATCACGCGGCGACTACCGCCAATATCGATAAAGGGAACCTCAAACGGCTCAGAAAAAAACAACGGGAAGCTAATGCGGTCTTTGATCCGCTCCTCCAAGTAGTGGAAAAACGTAAATGTAAAAAAGGACACGTTGAAAAACAGCACGTTGCCACCGAGCTGCAGGAGTTTGTCGAAAGGCGTCCCGAGACCACAAGGGTACAAACACGTTTCATGGGCCCCGATCAACCAGCTTGCTTTCGGACCTAAGGCCAGAATCGGATGGGTGGGGTGTTCGCTTCGTAAGGCGCCGCTACGCCTTCGGAAAGTCTCCGAGAGAAACCCCATGTGCGATGGCGTCTTACGCACATCGAAGATTTTACCTTGCTGCAGGTATTCATAGGCCGATGACCTGTAAGGCATTGATACCATAAGCAGATTGCCTTCGGGTCCGATGACCTCCAGGATTGCGCCAATAAGCTCATTAGGAGAGCCCGTAAAGCCATTTGCACCATCGAAACTACTGTGTACCATGAGCGCATCGCCACGCCCTACTCCCAGAGAGCGAAGCGCTGCGATAAGTTGAGGTGTCCCATACGAGCGGAATTTCTGGATTAAAAACCGCCGCGCTCTTCGATCGATGGAGCGTAGTCGACTTTTTTGTTCCGGCGAGAGATGAGAAAGTATTTTCTTGAGCATTAGATACGATCACCACGAAGGCACAGTACAGAATTTTGGATTTGCGATTTCGGATTTTGGACTTCTCACCACGAAATGCACAAAGGACACGGAGGTTCGGATGAAGAGTTTGCTCACCACAGAGGCACGGAGTGCACGGAGAAGAATATTTTTCACCACGAAGTGCGCGAAGGACACGAAGGGTCAAGAGTCTTTTCACCACAGAGCGCACGGAGAGCACAGAGCAGAGAGTTTTTTATTAATAAATACTCCGATCTTCGTGACCTTCGTGGTGAACCTCTGCTTTCCGTCTTTCAATGCCGAATAAAACTCGAAATGCTTTTGCCACCATCGACCGTTATCGTTTGCCCAACGATGCCGGCGGAGGCTGGGCTGCATAGGAAGCGGACAACAGAAGCCACTTCTTCAAGTGACACGAGGCGCCCGAGGGGACTCGCGCTTACTTCATGTTGCACTCGCCGTTCGGCGTCGGGGAGAGACGCGAGTGTATCGGTCTTGAGCAACCCGGGTGCTACTACATTCACATTGATGCCATTCTTCGCCCATTCCACCGCCATCTGTCGACACAGTGCCTCAAGCGCCGCTTTCGAGCTGCCTACTGCCCCGTAGTAATCAACCGCCCGCTGGGAGCCTAAGGATGAAAGGGCGATGATCCGCCCCCCTGGGGGCATTATGGGGAGTACTTTCAGCGCGAGATCAAGGAAAGCTCCTACATTCACCTGCCATACGATTGCGAGGTGGCGTTGGCTAAGTTCCGTTAGCGGTTTGTGGACCCCGGTGGCGGAATTATAAATAAGACAATCCAATTTTCCGGCCTTCTGGCAAATGTGGTCGAAATAGGCTTGCACACCCGAACTCGTCATTAGGTTCGCCTTTATCGTGCCCCCATCCATTTTATGCTCTGCCAGTTCGCCCCGAAAAGCCTCGCCTGCCGCCTCATTTTGGAAGTAGCCGGCATGAACGCGCGCGCCAGCCGCAGCTAATTCCAGGGCGATACTTCGCCCAAGTCCCCGGGTGCCGCCGGTGACCAGGGCTACCTTACCGGTTAAATCAAAAGGATCCATTAGGACTTCTCACCACGAAGTGCGCGAAGTTCACGAAGGGTTGAGAATTCTATCACCACGGAGGCACGGAGAACACGGAGTTCGGAGAAGAGGTTGCACCACGAAGTGCACGAAGTTCACGAAGAGTTTGGGTATTTTTATAAACAACTTTCCTAACAACTTCGTGTGCTTCGTGACCTCTGTGGTGAAATAAACTCTGTGTTCTCCGCGTCTCAGTGGTGAATCTATCTCTTCGCTGCGAGGTAGTTACGCAGCACTTCGTCTTCGAAGTTGGCTGTTAAAAGTTCCTTCGGGATGAAGCCGTACGTCAGGGATGACTCAGCTACCCGTACGCCCTCATAGGTAATAAAGCCCTGAGCACTGGCAGTCAGCTTGTTACACGACTCGATAGTTGCCTCGATACGCACGGTCGAACCAGGCGTGACAGTTTTGCGAAAGTTTGCGCGCGTGATCTGTAGCAATATCGGCCACTGGGTCCGATCAATGTCGGCCATGAGGCACTTGCCGGCAGCCTGCGCCATCATTTCCACCAGGAGCACTCCAGGTACAACGGGATATCCAGGGAAATGGTCCGGGAAATAATCTTCATCCGGTGCTATCCACTTCTCGGCAACGATGCGCTTGCCGGCCTCGAGATCGAGAATCCGGTCAACTAGCAGGAACCGCATTGGCTTTTTCCAAGAGGTCGCAAATCTCTTTAACCGAGCCGATTGCCACGATGTCATCGGCACTAACCACCAGCTTATGATCCTCTTCCAGCCTCGCCTGCAATAGCAGCGATCCGAGCGAATCCCATTCGGCAAGTGAGTCACGAGTATCATTCAACGTGACGATTCTACCCTGGACGCCCAAGGCATCCGTTATCCACTCTAAAGCTTTTTGTCTGTCCATATCTTTCACCACGAAGGAACTGATGGAATCACCACGGAGACACCGAGTTCACAGAGACGAGCTTTTCATCACGCAAAGAATTTCAAACAAACTATGTTACCACAGAGGCACGGAGGTCACGGAGTGTGAACATTTCGAAATCCGAAATTCGAAATTCAACTTTCCTCTGTGTTCTCCGTGTCTCTGCGGTGAGGATCACGCCTTTCCGTTCCCCTGAGTTTTGCGGTTGATGAACCGGACCAGCTTGTTGATGGAGTCCAGGTTATTCGGCACCAACTCGTCGTTCTTGATCTTGATTCCGTATTTACCTTCAATAAAAGCGACCAGTTCGAGCACGCCCGTGGAATCGATAATTCCTTGCTCCATGAACGAGTCGCCGCCGGAAAGGTTTCCATCGTCTTCGCCATAAAGAAATTTCTCGGTAATGAACTCCCGTATCTCCTGCTCGACTGACAGCATTAAACATGCCTCCCTAAGTCATTGATAAACTCATCGATAAAGAGCTGCGTGGAAAGAATGCCTACCAGCGCCATGTTGTCTTTGGCTCCAATCGCCTCGCCTTTGCGGGCCTTGTCGGCAAGTTTTTGGACGGCCAGGGGTTTGAACAGGCCACCTTTCTGGATACTCTCGCGGGATAACAGTTCGTCTACGTATTCCTGTCGTGCCCGCTGTGTCGCCGAATCAAAAAAGCTTCTGGCATCCGGTGCGCGGTAGGGCTGTTTCGGTCTATTCTTCACGGAGGCGGGAATGAGATGCCCCGCTGCCTGCTTGAGCATATATTTCTCATTGAGCGCCTTCATTCTCAGCCGGGGCGGAATCGTGCAGGCAAATTCAATGACCCGGTGATCCAGAAATGGGAACCTTCCTTCGACGGAATGAGCCATGGCCATCCGGTCTCCTTGCGATGACAGAATGTAGCCGGGGAGCAACCCCGTCGCCTCCAGATACTGCGCCTGCGAGAGTCCGTCCCATTGTGAGTACGCTTCCGGCAACAATTTTTGCATTTCGGAATAAGGATCGAGATTGCGGATTTCGAATTGCGCGGCCTCCGATAGAAACTTTTTCAATTTCGACGTCAATTCCCAACGTGGCGAGTGAGAGAAGAAAGGATTGGACAAATCGCGTGGATTAACGTGAAAGAAAGCCTTCAAGTAATCGTTCGATTGAGCCTGAAGATTTTGCAGATACGGGTAGAGTCGTTTCAACAACAGCGGGCGATAGCGGGAGGTGAGATCGACCGCCCAAAATCTGCGTATCTTGGCTTCCTTGAAAATATCATATCCGCCGAGAAATTCATCCGATCCTTCACCCGTCAGCACCACTTTATAGCCGTCGTTGTGGACCAGCCGCGAAAGCAAGTACAGCGGTGCCGGCGCGGTCCTAAGGACGGGCTTTTCGGTATGCCAGATTACATCCGGAAAGACATTGCAAATATCCTGATACGAACAGCGGACGGAGTCGTGATCGGTCCTTAGTAGTTCGATCACGTCCCGCTGATAACTACTTTCGTCGAATTCAGAATCCTCAAACGTAACTGAAAAAGTTTTGAGCCGATCACCGGAACATTGTTGAACGAGAGCTGTAATAACGGAAGAGTCTAGCCCGCCGCTCAGATAGGCGCCGACAGGCACGTCGGACCGAAGCCGGATCCGCGTCGCGTCACTCAACAACTCCAGCAGCCGCCCGGCACAGTCCTCCTCGGTCATCTGAGCATCGACAGAAGAATAATCGAGGCGCCAATACGGCCAAACCCGCAACTTTCCACCCTCAACAACCATGCAATGACCTGGAGGTAATTCATGTATGCCCTTGAACATGGTCTTGGGCGGCAATGTGCACCAGAAAGTAAAGAGTTGATCGAGCGCCTTAAAATCAATTGATCGTTCTACCTCCGGATGACTCAAAATCGATTTGATTTCGGAGGCGAATAAAAAACTGCTCGCCGTTTGAGTGTAGAAGAGCGGGCGAACCCCCACTCGATCGCGAGAGAGAAAAAGTTTGCGCTGCTTCACATCCCAGATGGCAAAAGCCCACTGGCCGTTAAAATATTTAACGCAGTCAGCCCCTTTTTCTTGGTACATGTGCAGAATTACTTCCGTGTCGGATTGTGTGTTAAATCGGTGGCCAGCCTGAAGGAGTTTGTGCCTCAGTTCAAGATAATTGAAAATTTCCCCATTGAACGTAATCCAAAGGGATCCGTCCTCGTTTGACATAGGCTGCTGACCGCCAGCTAGGTCGATGATGCTCAGACGAGCATGGACCAGCCCCACATTGAACCTGTCCCCGACGTATACGCCGCTGGAATCGGGGCCCCGGTACCTGATGAGTCGAATCATGCGGCCAATCTCCTCTGGCGTAATCCGTTCCCCTTTGCAACTCAAAGCACCAGCAATGCCACACATTTTGAAGATCCTATAGTCAAACCAATAACGAACTAGCGATTCCGTTTGATAACCAACTGAGTAAATTACGATGGCAGATGAGAGAGCATAACGCGTAGTTCAGTGCTTTATTATTCGTCGCCACTTGCTGAAAGGGCGGTGGCATGGCTTATTCAACGAAGAATCTGCGAGGGCAACGGCCGTGGACAGATATGTATCCTAAATTCAACTTCTTAGGCGGGATTTGGCGCGTCGACAGTGCTGTTTGCCTTCCTTGTTGAAAACCACCGCTCGCCTATCAACCCGCAGACATCTCGATAGGCCGAGATTTTAAAGAAAGAGATCAAAGTACTATAGATAAACATTCCCGACGCTACGTCGACAGCCAAAGTCACCCAACTGGGCCAATAAGATGGTAGTGATTCGCCGATAATCCAAACGCACGTCGCCATTACAGCGGAACAGGAGAGTTGCGGTGCGACTATCGTAGCAATCTCCTTAAATTTTAAGTCGATGAGTTTCCCTGGAATCGCAATGGCTGGATAGAATATTACGAAGTTCGCTAACGCGTACCCAACCGTGATCGAATAAACGGTTCCAAACAATGCTCCGCCGAATATGCCAGCAACTAGAGTACCGGAACCAACGGCTCCCCACCTAAACATCCAATCCGTCCGTCCCTGGGACGTATAGAGCCACCCTGCTGGGCTACACAATGATTGCAGAAGTCCGACAGCGCATAAAATCCGCAGAATCGGTACGACCTCCATCCATTGTGTACCATACAACAATAGAATGAATGGTGCTGCTGTTACGTACATCCCCATCATCATGGGAAAAGCAATCAGGGTTATGATGCCCATCGCACGTAGATAGACACCCTTCACCTGCGGCTTATTGTCCTGGATTGCCGATAGGGCGGTAAACATAACATCGGAAATTACGGATATAACTTGGGAGATCGGCAATAGCATGAGGGTATACGCACGGTTGTAAATTCCGACGCTCGAGGCTCCCAACATTTTTCCTATGATAAGATCGTCGGCATTGCGGGCCCAATAATTAATGCAATTAAATCCTACCAGGTTAGCACTATAATGCAGCAACTCGTTCACCGCACTGAATTGGAAACTGATGCGGGGACGCCAGCCACTTACAAGGAAAACCATCGCACTACTAGCGAATCCTGTAGTTAAGATTTGTGCTACAAGACTCCATACGCGCCAGCCCGAAATGGCGAAAAATACCGCTACCGATCCCGATAGAAATGTTGTCAGGATCTCCACCCTTGCTAGCGCCCCAAAAGCCATGCGCCGTTGAAGCAGAGCGCGAGGAACAACCCCAAATGATCTCAAAAAGTAATTGAACGCCACCATGCCACACAAAGGTTGTAAGAGGGGTTCATGGTAAAATGCCGCAATGTAGGGTGACAACCGTATAAAAGCGGCGGTCAAGGCGCTACCCAAGACCAACGTCAACCAGAAAATGGAATTGAGATGGCGTTCTTCCAACGTCCGCTTCTCAATTAGCGCTGTTCTAAAGCCAAAGTCGGAAAAGATGTCCGCAAAGCCCGCAAAGACCCAAACCATACCAATGAGCCCGTAATCTTTGGGAAACAACAATCGCGCGAGTAGTACAGAAAATAAAATCTGTCCTACTTGCTGGAGCACTCTGGCAACCGTGCTCCAGGCGACTCCGGAGATGACTTGTTCTTTAAGGTTCACTTAGAGTAACTCCCCCGTTAAGGACAAATTCTAGCACGCAATGGCATTGGAACAAATTCTGATGTTGCTTCAGAATTGTCCTTGGGAAGATCGCCCACAGACGGCAACTTAAATGTCGAAACAGGAGGGCGGTATCGCCACCGCCATGTGGGTCGTAAAACCAACACGGGAGCGCGGGCTGTTCCTTCTGCCGGTTTAAATGTCACAAAAAATGTCTGAAAACACGAACCACGAAAACGAAAACATCCAAGATAAACAAATAGACTTTTGAGAAAAGTGTGTAGAGTGTAGTCTCAGGAGGAATTGGAGGTGGTACTAACATCCCAGCGGCATATTCAATGCCACCTAGGATGTGCGCTCTGAATCGCGGGTCTTCGTAATCAGCCGAGTTGGCCCCTCCATTCGTGTACCACGATCGTCCGTTGACATAGGCATGGTACCATGAAAACGGATGGTCGGAACCCATCTTCCCTCCACCCACGGAGGTCTCGTCCAGGTCTATAAGAACGATCGCTCCATTGATCTTAGGATTCTGTTTAAAATTGTAAGCCTCCGTCGTAAAGTTCCAGATTTCCGGCAAGCTTAAAGTGGATGGGTGGGCACGCGTGAGAATTCTAAGTCGGATCAATCGCGCGCTGATCTCAGATGCATATTGAGCACCGACGAGCTTGTTATACCAATCCCAGTTGTCCATGGCTGGCGATAACAGCCCAGCCGCATTATGAATACCCACAAAGCCACCGCCGTTTTCGATGTAGCGCTGAAAGGCTGCACGTTGTCTCGCATTGAGGACTTCACCGGAGGGATTGAGAAAAATCACAGCCTTATAACGTGACAAGTTGAGATCGGTGAATTCCGTGGAATCTTCTGTTACATCTACTATAAAGTTATGGGCTTCACCTAACTTCTGGATTGCCGCAACGCCGTCAAGAATCGAAGCATGGCGAAAACCTAATGTTTTCGAAAAGACAAGCACCCGATACGGCATAACCCTTCCGCTGCTCAGATCATTTCTCCAAAGCTCAAGGTTCCCATTCCTCCAGTTTGCATTCAGAATGTCGACATCTCCATCGTTGTCGATGTCTCCAATGGCAATATTATGTCCCGCATTTGTTGCGAGGATCTGTAACGTCCAGGACAGACCGGTGCCATCGTTGTAAACGATGCCGATACGATTAGTATTGGACTGATCCATCTCGGCGAAAGCCACATCTAGCGCGCCGTCATTATTAAAATCCGCTATACGTACACGATGAACATAACTGACGGATGGCACGATAATGTGTTCGACCCAGCTTTCGTTGAGTGGGTCTCTTGGCATTTCGAACCACGAGATCCTCCCCGCGCTTTCCGAGGGAGAAAGAACCACGTCAGGTGTGCCATCGTGATTTATGTCACCGACCATGACACTGCAGCCAGCAGGCCACCGAGTAAAGTCGTGCCTGACCCAGGCCCCCTTGATTGGGTCGCTCGGCTGTTCTAACCAGTAGCCGTTCTCAACAATGTCGACACGACCATCGTTATTGACATCCAACAGTGCCAAGCCGTTGCCATTACTGGCCGTGGTAATGGCTACTTTAGTCCAGGAATCGGGCTTATTTTGGAGATAGACAAATGTGGGACCAAACTGGACCCGTATCGCCACATCCAGCTTCCCATCTCCGTTCATATCTCCGACGACTATGTCGTGAGAGCCAGTCTTTGAATCGATGATATGGTTTTGCCAACGGTCTTCGGCCGGATTCCCACCCACACCCCTGGGATTCTCGTACCAGACGATTTGATCCCCGTTTGTGACTACGTCCATGGCCCCGTCATTATTGATGTCGGCTACTTGCAGATCGTCGCCTCCGTGACCACCAATGAGATGCTTGGCCCAAGTCGGATAAGCATACCAATAAACGTCCCCATGGTCGAAGCCGGCTAAGACATCTACAAATCCATCGCCGTCGATATCACCGATCGCCTTTCCCCAGGGGGACTGCTTCGGGTCCAGAATACTACGCGTGAAAGGGACTTTTACGTTGCCAGAGATATCACTGAAAGTGCGAGGCGTAGAGGAAATAACCGTCGTAGTCAAATATTCGACCGAAATGAGAGTTACGATCGCAGCGACAATCTTAGCAGATAACAGCATCGCCGTACCCTATGCGTAAGCGTATTTGCCCAGAGCCTCGCCATTGAAACGTTCCAGCAAGCATGCAGGGCGAGAGCGAAGGGTCTCCTATCCGAACATCGATCAAGTAATTTACGGCCGCACGAATTCTCCTCTAATCTATCTTGGGTAAGTGCACCGACGCGATCCAAGCAAACAGCGCAAAATCGACGGTTGCGAGACGTCTTGTCACGGGAGATGTTTTGCCTCAAGCTCACACACGTCAACCGATCCAGCGAAGTTTTGCGTCCAAGCGTCCGTCGTCGCGGAGGCCCTTGATCCGCTTGATACGTAGATATTTCGCCCCCGTAAACTCACCACGAGTGAGAGGTTGTTTTTTGTAGGCAGCGTAAAGCTGTTCAATCCCACGCCGTACGGTCCACTGAGGACGAAAGCCCGGGAGGGTCCGAGCGATCTTATCACAGTTGACACGATAGCAGCGGAGATCCGGCCCACCACCTTCCGCGTATTTAACGCGACTACCAGGCACAATCTCCTCTACCATAGAAGCCACATCCCGGATTTGATAGTTCTCTTCCGTTCGGCCGACATTGAATGCCTGGTTATGAACCAGATCCCGGGGCGCACCAAGGACCGCCACGAAAGCCCGGCAGATATCTTCTACATGAACGAGAGGCCGCCACGGCGTACCGTCGCTCGCGATCAGAACCTCGCCTGTCGTGTAAGCGAACCCGACGAGATTGTTTACCACCAGATCGGCGCGAAGGCGTGTAGAAACACCGTAGGCGGTAGCGTTGCGCAAGTAGGTGGGACTGAAGCTGTCGTCCGCCAGGCGCGAGACGTCCCGTTCAACCAAGACTTTGGATTCGCCATAGGGCGTCACCGGATTAAACGCCGCGTCCTCAGTTAGGGAATCAGACCCAGCAGACAGCCCATACAGACTGCAGGAAGAGGAAAAAAGGAAGCGGGGCACGCCGGCCGCCTTGGCCAACTCTGCGAGCCGAACCGAGGCACGGTGATTGATTTCATACGTGCACTCCGGATTGAGATCACTAAGAGGATCATTGGAGAGAGCTGCAAGATGGATTACCGCATCGAAGCCCTTCAAGTCTGCCATCGTGACGTCGCGGAGGTCTTTGCGTATGGCCGGTACATTGGCCACACTGCCGTTGAAATCGCAACCCGCGAAAAACTCGGTATCCAGTCCGGTGACATCATGCTTTGCGCCAAGTAGGATTGGGACCAGCACTGCGCCTATGTATCCGGCATGCCCGGTAACTAAAACGTTCATTAAACCTCCATTCCTAAAACTGCTTTGCGGCAATAAAATCCTTCGGCGTACCCGCCCGAAGCGTTCGCCTCCATTCCGCGTATTCTCAGAATTGAGGAGAATAACTCCCCCGAGAACCAGTGCTTCTCGCTCTGGCTTTCAAACGCGCCAAGGATCGTATCGATCTTTCGACGGCAGATGGATTCGTTGAGCGGAACAAAACAATTGGGCGATCCGCAATCGCCGTCATATTTAGGGATCTCATATTCGAGAATCAAATGGCTTCGGAATGTATTCCAAGTCAACTCGGACACTAAGCGATGATCCTGATGAAGATCATGCCGGTAGTGCGTGAAGATCAAATCCGGCGCAAACTCAGTCTTAAGCTGTTCGAACCGCTCTTTGATATCAGCGCCGACGTAAGGGAGAAAACCATCCCGCAGTGAATGGATGATAACATTCTGGCGAGTAACATCTTTAAGAAAGGCGTCGGCGCTTTTCAGCGCTTCTTCCTTACGTCGGGCGTCCGAGCTAAATACCACCCACTTGACTTCGATGTCACGTCGGGTTCCTGCCAGCTTTAGGATCGAGCCTCCGCAGCCGATCTCGATGTCGTCGCAGTGGGCACCGAGACAGAGAACACGGAGTGGCCCGCTATTGCTTAAAGTTAAACTGAGCACGAGTTCGTTTTTACCGTCTCGCCGCAGCGTGACGGGTCACCATCGGGCCCTCGGTTTGGTTGCGTGAGATGTGGACAACACCTGAGACGAGTGGTTCCAAACCTGCCATGGCGCGTTGCCGCCGCTGTGAATATCGTCGAGCATCTGCTTATCCTTAAAGGTGTCCATGGCTGCCCAAAAACCATCGTATTTATAAGCCAGGAGCTGCTCCTGTTCCAGCAACCTCTGGAATGGCTCGTAAAGTAATTCCTCGCCGTCCCTCATGTATTGAAAGATGTCCTTGCGGAATACGAAGTACCCGCCATTGATCCGGATATCCGAACGGTTCACATCCTTAATGGATTCCACGAGGCCGTCAGGCTTGAGCGTAATGAAGTGAAAGCTTAAATTGGGCCTGACGCAGAGGAAACTCGCCACCTTCCGTTCACGTTTGAAATGATCGATTTGATCGTTGAGAGGCAGGTCGGTAAGGCCGTCGCTGTAATTCGCGAGAAATACATCTTCTCCGTCGAGGTACTTCTCGACCGCCCTTAGACGTTGGCCGATATTAGAACTGACGCCAGTATCAGCAAAGGTAATGTTCCAGTCATCGATGTCGCTATTGAACAGCCGAAGATTCTTGCCGCCCTTGGATAGGACAAAATCGTTCGAAATACACTCGTTGTAGTTCAAGAAGTAGTTTTTGATAAAATCCGCTCCATGTCCAAGGCAGAGAATGAAGTCTTTGTGACCGTAATGCGCGTAATATTTCATCACATGCCAGAGGATCGGTCGATATCCGATGTTGACCATCGGTTTGGGAATTGTTTCGGAAAACTCGCGCATCCGCAATCCCTGCCCACCGCAAAAGAGAGCCACCTTCATCAGAAACCCTCCTCATATTGTAAGCCGCAATGTAGTCGCCAGTACACGTGGCCTGTAGCTACCCGAACGTGACGTTTCGCACTCGCGCCGCAGGACCGCTCATTCAGAAAAGTCCAGTAGTCACCGGGAGACACGACAAAAGCACGCGCCAATGAAAGACTGCACGCACCGCCCGCTTCAAACCCATGACCAACTCGCCGGTGAGTGCCCTTCGAGCCCAAACTGTTTTACGCATCAGGAAGACAACGACGCGCCATTTGTCATCATTTTCAATCGGAGCCCGCAGTACCGCACGATAGTTCGCGCAAAGGTGTCTCCATTGCGTAAAAGGAACGCGCCCTCTAGTGGTAGGATCAAAAAACTCCTGGAATTGTTCGATACTCTTGAAGCTGCTTGACGCTCCAGGATGAAAACGACGATAGAACAGGAATTCGGGAATCTCCCAAAATTTGCCATAAAGCGTTAACTCAGCTAGCAGTGCTTTATCTGCAGCAATAAAATTTCCAATCAGGGCAGTTTTTTTTAAAACATCCGCTCTAATCAATCCGTAAATCGCGTTGACCAGACCTAGTTCTAAAGATAGTTTTATAAACCGCTCACTTATTCTACCGGACTGTAAGTGCAATCCATCCTCATAATCCGAGATGATTTGGCCTCGGTCATCAATGAGTTTTGTTTTCGGATAGGTAAGGACACTTGATCGCTCCCGATCAAGCACCTCCACACATCGAGCTAATGACGTGGGCGCAAACAAGTCATCACAATTCGCCCATCGAAAGTATTCACCCGATGACAACTCAAAGCACAGCCTGTAATTCGCCGCCGCGCCAAGATTTGTCGAATTACGGATATAGCGGATCCGCGGTTCCTTGGCGGCGTACGAATGACATATCTCTTCCGTCCGATCCTGCGACGCGTTGTCACAAATAATAAGCTCAAAATTCTCGTAGGTTTGTGCGAGCAGGGAATCCAGTGTCTCGGCGATGTAGCGCTCCCCGTTATAAACAGGCATCCCGATGCTAACCCGAGACCGATGACCACTGTTTGCCACGATCATCAATTCCTTCGATCAATTCGCCGTTGACTATCGATGGCTTTGTTTTGATAAAGCAGCACCTTGCGATGACTCCAACCAATGGAGATCATGTCCAGATCACCGTCGCCATCGATATCGACCGCTGCCCATCCCGCCTCAATGGGGAGAGGTGAACTATCGATCACGTATTTTGTCCATCCGTGTACGGCTCGGCAATACCCAACTATCGACGGACCCCTCTCTCGACTCGCAATAATGAAGTCATTGATGCCGGCCTTGTCCGCATCAAGAACTAAACTTACCGTCTGTTCGGCAGACAGCCCAGGTGTAGCAATGCCTCCCTTCTTGCTAGAGAGTTTCGTCCACTCGGTAATTGAAGATTGTAACTTTGCTAGCGCAACGCCGGTGCCGCTCATGCTGGAAGCGAAAACCATTGCTATAAGGAACCCCATCCGGTGAGCGTTGACTCGCAGCATTTCTTCCTTATCAAATGAGCGATGCTTGATTATTTCCCGGTGCGGTTCGAAAGAGTCACACAACAAGACTCTCTGGGCTCAGCTCGGTGCATGAACCCAGAATACACGCGCAGCTCTATTCGGTGCTCATCAATCGCCAAAACGACGTCCCTCGCGAAGGCAACCAAAACAGTTTCCTGCGCTTCATTTCATACCAGATCGAGCACCTGATCATACTGCTGCTGAAGAGCTTGTCTGAAAGCCGACCGCCTCTCCTCTATTTCTTTCTTTATCGTTTTGGATCTGGATTCCAGCGAAATAAATCGTGTTTTAAGTGAATCCGCATCAAACGAATTGATATCGACGACGTATTCTGATTGACCCATCTGCATCATGAGGTCGGTAGTTTTCTTCTGGTATGCGATTCCCAAAACCGGTTTATTGAGCACATACGAAATGATGACACCGTGGAACCGCGTAGCAACAACTATATCGGTCATGCAAATCGCCGAGACCAGTTCATCGAACGAAGAAATCGACTTCTCTATGATATTCTGCGTAAGCTTATTATTTGCCTTCGCTTTCATGAGTTTTTTGATATCACTGATCACCGGCGGGTCCAGATGGAGTTGCGTGGGGAAAAACAAAGTCCTATATCCTCTTTGAATTACCCACAATGCAAAAGTAGCTACCTTATTCACATATAACTCGTACTGATGGGCATTAGCTCCCAGCCAGTACTTTTCATCTAAGAATGGCACCGGATTGATTCCTACAATTGGTAGAGATTCACGACCAACGGCATCGCTTAAAGGGGGATTGATTTGTAAACTGTACACCAAGTCAGGAAATACGGCGTTTTGCCCTGAGACGCCCAGCGTTTCGACAAACGCTCGAGAGCTTTCATCACGGTACGAGCGATAGCTTGACAGCATAAGCCCGACTCTGGCGAAAAATCTTCCCAGCGGCGACTGAATGGGACCGGCCCCTACACTGACGAAAGCAACCTTTGTATTGACAGCCTTCGCGAGCAGCACCCATTTGAATAGCGTGTATGGGAATGCCCAGGGACCGCCAACATAGTCGATCAATTGCTGCGATCCGGCAATGATCAGGAGATCAATGCCCTTCAGACTTCGATAGCACTGTATCAAGAACCTCGGCTCACGCAGTGAAGTCAGAAAAATATGCCATCTTTTCTGGAGTCCTCTAAGGAATGCATAAACGACGGGAATTGCTTTCAGTGTGATTTTGATCTGTTGAGTAACCTTCGCTGATACGCCAGAGCTGTGAAGGCCCATCACGTTATTTTTGTAGTCCATCCGCTTATCAATTTGGTGTATTGGAAAAGCAGCTATCTTGTGCCTTTTTTTTGTATCCTCGGGATTGCTCGTGAAACCATAGATCTGAGCGTCCGGGTACCGACAGTTAATGTTTTGAATTACTGCGGCAACAATAGCTTCGTCTCCGAGATTTTGGTTGCCTACATGACCCAAGATACCGATTTTCCGTGCGCCAGCCATGTTAATTCTTTGAGCGGCCACCATTGGACGTGGTGGGGGTTGAGTTCTACTTATGATCTCTTCTGGGCCAATGCCACAAGTGTGTACCCCCATCCGGCCCATTCCTTAAATCTCTCCAGCCTTCGTTGAGACATCAACAATCCAAGCATGGTGTTAAGCTTTTGGGAGTTTATCAGCCTCAAAATACCATGATTCCCAAGTGGCACGATGCTACACGCGTGAATAATTCGGAAGCGCCGACAGAGAAGACGTTTGAGGTCAGCCATTGCCAGCCACCGTTCGATATGCTCGGGCGGCTGCGGCGGCCAATCGCTTCGATCCATGACAAATTTATTGGGAGTCGTCAAAATGAGATAACCGCGTGATTTCAGCAGATCCGCGGCGCGCTCGATATAGGCAGTTTGATCCGGAACGTGAGCAATGACTTCCTGAGAAACAACGATATCGTAATAAGCGCTCGGCAAGCGCATTTGAAAAATATCCCCGGCGATAAATCTGATGTGGGGTGCCCGAGACTGCGCTGCTGCAATGACATTCTCAGCCAAGTCAATACCAGTCGCTTCACCAAACTCTGCTAACCGCTCGGTAAGCCAGCCGGTGCCGCAACCAAAGTCGAGGATCTTCGGGTGTTCGATGGCCAGCGAACGGACAACGTCCAGAATGGCTGTGCCACGCCGTAAGGACCAGTCGTTGAGGTTATGCGGATCGCGAAGAGTGGCGTTCCAAATATTCCAAAACTGTTGTTGTTCAGATAATGTTGGATTCGTTGAGGCTGACATTTGTACCGTTCTCCTAACCGGGAATTTTCCCGGGTTCAGGCTAACCTGTTGACAACTCATTTGGGCTCTCCCTCAATAAATCGCATGCCAATAAAGCATCCGCCGCGCTTTTTACGGCAGCGAATGTCAGGCCGGCTCGTTCGGCGATATCTAGCAGCGTGTGATTTCCATCAGAGAGATTTAGTACCCAAAGCAGTGCCAAGTCGTCGGCACCGCCACTGGGATAACCTCGATAAAGCCCTCGCTTCCCGAGTTGTGGTTCACCTTTCGGGTTTTGGTTTAAATAGGCATTGTTGTTATCGAGTACAGTTATCGCTGACAGACATTGAAAGAACGAATCGGCAAGGTATTGCGGCCGTACAAAGTCCAAGTTATCTGCGGAAGTGTGATATTCGGAAAACCGGCCATTCGGAGTTCTCGTGAAACAACCGACCGGAAGATTGAATCCCGGCGAACAGAACTGGCGCTCGTCGTAACCATAGGGGCAGAAGTCTAGGATTTCAAAGTCCTGACCCGAATGCTTGAACGTATGCGACACAGCTTTATCTATGTTTGCGTCGCCTTGCCGACTCTTTTTGTAGGTCAACCGGCCTGGATCACCTACACAGGCTATGACTAACCCATGCTTTATATTTTGTACCCCGCTCTCGTTAAGCGAAAGCCAAGTAATAGAACCTATAGTGCTTGGTATAAACAGAAACCGATAGGTATAGTGAAGTGAAACCTGGCCTAAATACTTACCAAGCATCGTCACAAGGGAAATCCCAGATAGGTTGTCATTCGCAAGAGACGGGTGACAAACATGACACGAGATCAACACTTCGTCCGCGCACTTACCGGGCAAAACATACTCGCCATATGTCAGGAAACCTGGTTTAAGTGAGCTATCAACACACACCTCGTACTCCTCATCTGTCAACTCCTGCAATTGAGCATGGCTCAGACAGAATCCCCAGTTTTGTTTATAATAAGCGGTTCGAAAAGGAATCCATTCAGGATGGTCAGGCAAGGTAAAAAGATGCCCCTTCAATTCTTCCAGCGGCATCCTCTGCTTAACTGGAACGCTGTAGCCTACAACGTGCAAGTTCGAATTTTTAAAATCGATGATTTTCTCGCCTCTCGAATTCTTTATGTATGCATCCTTAATATTCCACTCCTTAGGTATGGTCCAATCAAGTACCTGTTTCCCAGTAGGAATTTCATGAATCGTAAGCGGGATATGACTTGAAATATGGCGCAATGTTTCCCGAACTCCATTGCCGGTAATGCTGCGACAGACAGGATAGAGTTGGCATACAATACGATACATCTCATCGCCAACGGTGCCTGATGTTGGCGGACCGTTGAGTTCATTGACACTTATCATAGTACTTTGTTCATTCTATCAAATTCCCGGCTGAGGACCCGGGGCGTTAGCCCGGAGGTGAAAGCCTCCGAAGGCTGGGAGGGTTTTGATCTGTGTTTTGCATTTCAAGTGCCACGGGCGTAAGCCCGTGGGTATCTACATTTCCCGCCGCTTCGGAGGAAGGAAGAGCGGATGCTGACGCCGTGCCGTCGGTTCCCGTGGATAACTGCCCGATTACTGACTCGCGTGATCCGAATGTACCTTAACCTCAGGTATCGGAACTACGAATTGAGCGCCCCAGTTCCGTACATATTGTAGTTGTCGCATAATCTCGTGTTGCAGGTTCCAGGGAAGGATCAAGATATAATCCGGCTTTGTTTCAGCAATCTTGTCTGGGTGAAAAATGGGTATGTGGGTGCCAGGCAAGAATTTTCCCTGCTTGTACGGACTCCGATCAACCACGTAATCGAGGAAATCCGTGCGAATACCACAATAGTTCAACAGCGTGTTTCCTTTTCCAGCGGCGCCGTAACCGACAATGGAACAGCCTTGACGTTTTACCGAAATCAAAAACTCAAGCAACTTACGTTTGGTTTCCTTGACCTTTTCAGTAAAGGGAAAATAATGATCGAGGCGTGCAAATCCGGCCTTTTCCTCTCTTGTGCGCAGCTCGATTACGTGGTTCTCCACCGTCTTCGACGTGTCGTCTCTGTGGCGAGCATAGATCCTCAGGGAGCCTCCGTGAGTTGGGATTTCTTCAACGTCGAAAAGCACCAAGCCGTGAGCAGCAAAGATCTTTTCCACTGTGAGAAAAGACAAATAGGAGAAGTGTTCATGGTAAATGGTGTCGAATTGGTTGCCCTCCATAAGGCACAGCAAGTGCGGGAACTCCATGGTAATCACGCCCCGGGCCGCCAGGAGAATCTTCATCCCTGCAACAAAGTCGTTGATGTCGGGCACGTGAGCCAACACGTTGTTCCCCAGCAGGAGATCGGCTTTCGTTCCAGTTAAGGCAATCTCGCGCGCTGTGTTCTGGCCAAAAAATTTCACTATAGAAGCGATGCCCTTCTGCGCTGCAACCGCTGCGATATTCGCCGCCGGCTCAATCCCAATAACCGGGATCTGACGCTCCACAAAATACTGCAGCAGATATCCGTCATTGCTCGCGATCTCCACTACCTGGCTATTGGAAGTCAGGCCAAACCGGGCGATCGCCATTTCGGTGTAGTTTTTTGCGTGCTGCAGCCAGGTGTCAGAATAGGACGAGAAATAGGCATAATCGCTAAAGATCTTTTCCGGACTCACATACTCCAAGAGCTGAACCAGAAAACAATTACCGCACACATAGACATGGAGGGGATAAAACGGCTCCATGTGATTGAGTTGTTCAAGGCTCACATAACTTTCGCATAAAGGAGACATACCCAGATCAACAAAGGTATGGCGCAATCCGACTCCGCAGAATCGGCAAGAAGAGGGTGATGAGGTCATATCAGTGACATGCGGTCTTGTGGTTTTTCCCTTGGCTCGTGGCACATTGCGCATAGCGCATGGGGCATAGCGTTCTTACTCCAGCCATTCAGAGTGCCGAGTAAAAAGGACTGAGGACTGAGTGCCACGGACCAACCGAGAATAGACTACAGCCGACGACTGACTACGAAATCCAGGACTACTGACCACAGGACCGTGGACAACAGACAACCACTTTTGCTGCAAGGCGCATTGCTCGCGCCGGCACCGTCCCGGCAAGCTTCCGCCATTACTGCATGCTCTTATATGCGGCGGCAGGTCTCGGCAGAATCAATCGGCAGTTTGTGCCAGAAATTGACAAACCTTTATAACTATAACAGGATTTGTCTTATCCCTATATATTCTGGACAATTAAGGACAACGCTGTCCCGAATCACTTGTCAATTCGTGGTAGTGGCATCATCGAGCAAAAGTTGCTCCAAAGCACCAAGTGAGTGCTGAGGACAGCTTACGGGACAACCGACCACGGAATACTTGCGACAAAGGACCACAGACAACTGACCACGGACTACAGGAGCCCCGACGACGGACCGCTGACAACGGACCACCGGTTTCCTGCTGTCTGCTCACTGCCCTCTTCATTCCTCATCACTCCATGCCCTTTGCGCTATGCGCTTTACTTTCCGTCTGGTCACAATATTTCTGATGCCACAGCTCCAACATCATTAGATTCCAGATAAAAGGCCCGTAATAATCGCTGCTTTCGTGATCATGTTTTTGCAGCAGCGTTTCCAAGCCCGTGCGCCTAAAGTATCCCCTCTGCAACGGCTTGGCGTCGAGCAGTAGAGAGCGGGCGATATCCTTAAATCCGGCATGGGTGCGCAACCAGCGGGCAACTGGAAGGCCAAATCCGTGTTTCTTTTTGCGCAAGATCTCTTCGGGAAGTAGTTTTTCAAATGCCTTCTTAAAAATGTAGCGCTTTTCCGATCCTTTGAGTTTCAGTCCGGCGGGGATTGTGCCGGTCAATTCTGCCAGATTGCGCTGTAGGTACGGGTAGCAGACCTTTACACCCGACGCTTCCGCCATACGGTTCACCTTAAATAGATCGTTATCCGCGATGCACATCTTTAGATCCATGTAGAGGAGTCGGTTCAGGGCCGTGGCGGAAGCGACCTTCCTAAAATGGCGGCGCGGCATCTCTAATGGGAACTCCTGATCGAGCGTGGCTGTGAAATCGTCCGTCAAAAATTCCCTGCTCTGTTGCCGTATATAGAGTTGATAGTGAAAGAATCTGTCCGGGTTGGGCTCGCTGGCGCGCTCAATGTAACGCCTTACCCTGGTTAGAGGATACACAGCAGGCAAGGACGTGCCGATGCGCTTACTCAGTACCTGCAAAGTGGGGGGTAACATATCGAACGGCAGAAAATGTTTCTCACCCAAATATCTTTCGTTGCCAGCAAAAAGCTCATCGCCGCCGTCTCCGGCGAACATTACATTGATACCGGCATCCTTAGCTGCACGCAGGCAAAAATAAGTCGGAATGGCGGAGGCGTTTGCAAACGGCTCGTCGAAATGGGCCGCTAGCACCGGCACGGCAGCCAGCGCATCATCGGCGCTGACAAACCGTTCATGGGCGTCGGCATTAAAACGGGCCGCGGCTATTCGGGCATAACGAATCTCGTTATAACGCTCCTCGGCGAAACCCACCGAAAAGCTCTTAACCCGCCCGCGGCCGAGTTGGCTCATTAGACCGACCAAGGTGCTGCTGTCTGTGCCGCCGCTCAGGAAGGCTCCGATGTTCTCAGGACAAGAATCATGAGCTTCGAGTAACGAACGCACGGAACACTCTACCGAGGAACGGATCAAATCCGCGGCGGTATCCGCGCGTAGAGTCTGATCCTCGTGATATTCGATATCCCAATACTGGCGGACACTGACAGAACCGCTTTGCCAAAGCAGGCACTGGCCCGGTTCAAGGCGCTTGATACCACGATAGATCGTGTAGGGCGCCGGAATGAATGAATGGTTAAGGAAAAAATAAATCGCGTTGGGGTCGATCTCTTTAGATACGAAAGGCGAGGCGGCAACGTATGAAATTTTTGGGGCGAAAATCACCGTTCCGTTGGCGCAACAATAGTAAAGAGAGCGAGTGCCAAAAGGATCCACCGCCAGCAGCAGTTTCTGCTTTTCAGAGTCCCAAAGAGCCAGGCGAAAACCGCCATGCAGATCTTCAACAAATGCGTCGCCTCTCTTACGGTAGTGGTCCAGCAATGCTTGGGCCACTTTGGATCTCGCCGGGCCATTGGCATCCAACAGCGGCGCCTCGCCGATCTGTATGTCGCCTTCGACAAAGAAGCGAATACCTTCGACGGCGATGCCATTCGAAAAATCGGGCTCTCCGAGGGCCAGAAAGGTCGGTGGCGCGTCGTTCGAGGGACTAGCGAGTTTCAGCATAGGGCATGGAGCATAGGGCATAGAACTAAATGCATGGCAAGCATCACGCCTTAGTCGCGCAGGCTCTTTTGAAAATTTGTAATTTTTCGGCATAGCCGATCTAACTGCTGAAGCAAAATTGTCACATCGCTTTCATCCAGCAGCTTACGTTTTTCCATTACGACCAATACATTAGCGTTCTCGAATGCAGAACGGCGCGCAATGTTCAGAAAACTTGAGAATTCCCGCCGTGAACTGCTACCGGAACCTTCAGCTATATTATTCGACATCGAAAGGCCCGATCCACGCAACTGTTCGGCGAATCTGTAGAGTTTTTTTGATTCCAGCTTGTCCGCAAGATCAAACAACGTCCCTCCGATTGCAATGGCGTCCTGCCATATCTCCAGATCCATAAACCGGAATTTTGGCCTCTTTCCTACCATCTCCGACTCCCTCGCCCCATGTTCTCTGCCCCTGCTCGCCCCTATTGGGCTTCCCGTCCTACTCCGGTCGCTTTGCACCAGGTAGACTTTATTGAGGGACTTAACACTTTGCTCTATGCCCTTTGGCCCCATGCACTCCTCCACTCTTACGGAATATGGCGAACAATGCGCGGCCCAAGTGCCATGGTCAGCTTCAGCGGCAAGCTGCGCCAAATGCGAATTGCCCATTGCAACTTGGGATTGAGCGGACTGGTATCGGGGATTCGCCGGCTCTTGATCGGATAATAAATATAGGGAAGCGGACGCGGTTCAAATCCCCAGTGGCGTTTGAAATTAAAGGCGCCGGTTCCCTCTTTGCTGCGCCCGAAATCGAATATTTTGTAACCGTGCGCCGCTCCGTAGCGCAGTACTTCCCAGTACATAAAATCATTAGGAGCGAGATTAAAACATTCCTTCAGCGCACCGCCGTAATACGGCATGACTTGATCTTTGTAGAAAAAGACCATCACTGCCGCCACCACCTTTTCACCGTACTCGATCAGAAATACCTTGCAGGCAGCGCCGAAACCTTCGACAAGCTTTTCAAAATAAGGATAGCCATAGACGGGAGTTCCCAAGTTACGCACGCTTGAGGCATAAACCTGATAGAATTCACGTAGCCGTTGATTGTCGATCACAGCCTTAAGGCCATTTTTTTCGCCTTGCCGCACCATGCGTCGCTGCTTTCTTGGAATGCGATTTAAATTGACCTCATCGCTCGGATCGATTGCGCTCATGAAGGTCACGTAGAGATCCTTTTGTTTAACCGCCATTCCTGAACTTCCCGTCGTTGCCAGATCCTGTTGCAGATACGGATTTCCCCGGAGCTCGAGGTATTTGGCTTGACGCTCGGTCGCGATAGCCGTGGCCTTTTGGGTCAGCAAAGTTTCCGCTTCCGTGTTGCGAGCCAGGACTCCGCCGTACACGGCCAAGGGTATCGCCACCAAGCTTCGGCCGAAAAGGAGGCTGCGAACAAGGAACAGCGGCAAAACGCCCTGCACTTCGCCCTTCTCCTCCGCCAAAAGGTAATAGGGCTCATAGCCAAAAGCGGTAGAAATGATCTCGCGCCATTTCCACTGATGGAAAAACGTCCCAGCCGAATGCGCCAACACAAATTCGTCCCAACGGGTATCGTAGTTTTCACAAATTAACGCTTGCATAGTGACCAGTGTTTTCAGTTTTGCGCTTCTGGGTTTCCTGTGGACAAGTATTCACCACAGAGACACCGAGTTCGCAGAGTTCGGAGTATTTCTTCAATAAAAAACTCTTTTCTCGGCGCCCTCCGCGCCTCGGCGGTGAGATATCTGAATTTCTATTCACCACAGAGACGCAGGACGTGAGAAAAAATCGAAGTTTGGAGGTCTGAGTCATTCCTGCAGGCCAGCGGTTTTCTTACTCGTGTAAAATCACCCGCGCTCGGCTGTTGTGCCGATTCGGATCTACCGTGTGGCTGATAAGCCGCCCAAACTCGC
>JBGPIK010000016.1:0-36433 GCA_041484845.1 Binatia bacterium
CGGACTTGATCCCGTCCAGGCCGGCGATCGCTCCCGACGGCAAGTAGAGACGACAGCCGCTCTTTCGTGACGCCTCCATGATCTCCGGATGATCGAGCAGCGCGCCGACGCTGATAACCATCAGATCTTTCCCCGCGGCGAAAACTTTTTCCGCCAGGCTCGGAACGACCGCGCCGCCGGCGGCCTCGACGATAAGTTCGGAGGCGGCAATTAATTTATCCAGTGGGAGATAGGGCGGCGCGTCTTTAAGAGTCGCAAGAAAATCTCGCGCGCTTTTCTCCGTCCGGCTCGTGATGCCGGCGATTTGTATGGCGAGCTTGCCCGCCGCCACGGCGTTGATCAACGCCTTGCCGATGGCTCCGCAACCGACAATGCCAATTGACTTAAGCGCCATGCTGCGTGCTCGTCGCCCTTCCAAAAATATAAATACCAGAGTCTATCTAGCTTGAACCATTCGGCGCTGTCAATGAACCGGAGCGCGTGAAAAGACTTGGAGTAAAAATGCTCAGAGATTGTCGGTTTAAATTGAAAGAGAAATCAATCCGATGATGGACCTAGCGCAAAGCTCGCTCATCGCCGTTAAGCAGCCCGGCTGAAACACACATCAGGGCAGGTGCACATCAGGGCAGGTGTCAGGGGCAGGTGTCAGGGCAGGTGTCATCAGGGCAGGTGTCAGGCATTGCTTATTTGATATTTGCGTCGTTTCCCCTGTCGCAGCCATGTGCAGAAATCCTCCAACTGCTTGCGTCGCTTGATGTCCTTTTCAAGCCCCTCCTCCAGTCGTTTGACCGCCAATGACATCGTGCTCTGGTCGCGCCCCATATACTTCGCCGCCTCCGTTATGCCGATCCCGCCCACTTCCCTCGCCACATACGCCGCCTCGCCTCGTAGCCGACTGCCGATCCGTCCACGCCCTTTGTTTAAAATCACTGCGACGCTCAGTCCCGTACCCCGCACGATTTCCTGGAGGACCTCCGCCATCGTGATCTTTACCGGCCGGGTTTCCACTTGGTCGTCGATTGCACGATGGACGACCTCGACAAATTCATCACCGCCCAAATACTGCTGCTCTTTGACTTCGTAATACTCCTCCTGATGTCCCTCCTCTAATCCTTCCCGGACAAACCGCTGGTAGGCTTTGATCGCTTGGCCGCGCTGGGCTCCCCAGAGTTTGAGCCCTTGATCGACGGCTATGCCCCTCGCGGATCTTCCCCGTAGATACTCCCCGTGGCTGCTCCACCGATAGAGTTTGGGCTCTTTGACCATGCCGGCACGCACCGGATTTAAGTGTATATAGCGTATCAGCTCCATCAAGTAGCTGTCCCGATCGCACAGGATCGCCTTGTACCGTCCTTGAAACAGATGGCCGATCTTGCGATAGCGTCGATTATAATAGCTGGTGTAACGATACAGTAGGCTCTGCATCGCCTTGGATAACGGCGCGCGGGAGACTTCGAGCAGCAAATGAAAGTGGTTGGGCATCAAGACGTAGGCATACAGAGTTAGCGAATGCCCCTTGACCGTCTCACTCAGCAGGGTCTCGAATCGGCGCTGGTCTGAATCGTCCTTGAAAACTCTCTGCCTTTGATTGCCCCGGCTAATCACATGATAGAGCGCACCGGGATAATGAACGCGCGGTCTGCGGGCCATGGACTCGATCTATCACCAAACACCCACAATAAGCAAATAAACAATGCCTGACACTGATCTAGTAGACATGAGCTCCGCTGGGGTCAGTCGTGACATTTGACATAATCCGCTAAATTGCAATTATCACGCTTGGACACCCCTAGTTTCTATCTTGTCTTTATCTAAAAGACGAAACCATATCGGGCTTCTAGATAGGCACGCAGAGGTTTCTCCTGAACTCGAATCTGCTTCCCACTTCTGATAAGAAGCCCGCGACGTTCCAGCTGCTTCAACGCAAGGGATACGCGCGGCCTCGAGGCGCCGACCATTGCAGCAAGTTCATCGTGAGTGAGCCTGGCCGGCAAAAACCTCTTGGATCGTTTGATATCAGAGCCATTTGTATACTCCCAGAGGACTAGGGCCAATCGGTCAGGCAGATTCTCCACTAGAAACATGGCTCGCTTTAAGGAAGCCTCCAGAACGGGTTTTAACAGTGTGTCGATGAGTCCGCTAAACGGCTCCCACGGCAGACCGTAAACCTGCGTAACAAGAGCACGGGGTTCAATCCTTCCAACGCGTGAATCTTGCAGCGCGGTAGCTATGCTTAGCCGCCTCCATTTGCGCATGAGCGCGTCGATTCCAAAGAATTCTCCTCGTGTGGCTATGATGAGGCGCACAAACCGGCCCTCACTGCCGAGCAGTGAGACGCCAATCACCCCTTCCAGCACACAATAGAGATATTTAGCAGGTTGGCCAGGACGATAAATCGATTGCCCTTTGCCCACGCGCACCTCTTCCATGTTACGGCCTAAATGATCTAGCCGTTCGGCAGGAAACCCCTCCAGGGTTCCCAATTCGCGAAGCTCCGAAGTCTGGATAAACGATTCATTCATGCTACCCCCCCTTGAGAAACACGTGGCACAAATTAACTCCCACCTTCACTATCTTGATTTGGTTTTCTCCACAATCAACAGGAATCTGTCCGTAACCTATGTAACGGACAATGGTATCCGGACTGCGGCAAAGAAAGGCATTGTCACGCTATGGAAACAACAGGGGGAATTGAATTACCCGGCAGCAAGCTGACGGGGTATCAGAACACAGCGGTGAGAATTTATCCGAAAGGCGTCACCCCCGAATGCCTTAATTGGGGGTCCAGTTCCGGTCTCGCCTGGATTCCCGATAAAAGCATTCGGGAATGACGGATTCTAAGAGGCCTGGGAATAGCTCTTCGCGCAGCAATAGGAAGTCGTCATGAGCCCAAAACCGAATGATTCACCTTCTTCGGGAATTCGTTGCGGGATTATTTTGTCGGCTGGTAACGGTATGCGGATACCTGATCTTGTGCATCGATTTGGGGGCCATGACTGCCCCAAACAATACGTCAAATTGGACGGTAAACGGTCCATGCTGGAACATACTTTCGATCGCGCCGAAAGTTTAATCCCAGCCGCGCGCCTCTATGTCGTAATCACCAAGGAACACCTGGAGCTCAGCGAGGTTAGCCGCCAAATTGGATCACGATTTTCGGAAACCCTGGTGATTCAACCCACGAACAAGGATACCGCGCCCGAGCTTCTGCTCCCGCTGATCTATCTTCAGCCACGGTATCCTGATGCTGTCGTAGCAGTCTTTCCATCGGACCATTTCATCCTCGAAGAGGACGTTTTTATACGGCATGTCGACATGGCGTTCAGACTCGTGGAGCGGGACGGCTCGCGGATTGTGCTTTTGGGGGTTAAGCCCAAAGCGCCCGAACCGGAATATGGGTACATTATTCCCGGGGAAGAAATTAACGAGCCCGGGATCGGCTGCGCAAGGAGGGTTGAATTGTTTGTGGAAAAGCCGGCGCCGGAGGCAGCAGAGAAAATCATTAGAAGCGGCGCCTTGTGGAACACAAGGGTGATCGTCTTCAGGCTTGCGACGCTTATGAGTGTATTCCAGCGCACCACCCCGGAACTTCATCGCTCTTTTCAGAAAATCCTGACGGCTATGGGCACGCCCGATGAACAACGCATGCTTGAAGCGGTTTATCACGACTTAAATCTAATTAATTTTTCCACTGCGGTTCTCGAAGTTCTTCCTTTCGAACAGCGTCAAGCGCTTTTAGCTCTGCCGGTGCGCGGTGTGACCTGGAGCGACTGGGAGTCAGCGGATCGCCTGCTAACGAAGGCGAAATAAATCGGCACAGTGGTAATGAGGGAGAGTTCCATTGGGGTCCTCATAGGCATCCCCAAAAAATATATCAAAAACCCTCTTTCCGAATCGACCTTCCAATCGCGCTCGGTATTGACCGTACCGCTTTGCGGCTCAGCGGCGCGCCGCTTGCGGCGCGTCCGCTTCAGCGCGGTTGCCACCGCCTACTTCACGACGTTTGCGCGAACTGCCCAGGCCCGAGCGGTCAACGAGATCGACCCGTCTGCGGTCGACGGGAGGCGGTCTCGGATGCGGTCGCGCAAGCGCGCCCTCGCGGTCTCGCCGAGCGCCATGGCGTAGGCGGGGGCCGGCCCCTGCCCACCGAAAAATGGTAGCCAGTAAATCACCCCGACCTTCCGGTCGGGGCATTCTTGGTGCTACACCGTGATGTCTCTACCATTTGATTGTCAGCTGGCGCTGATGCCGGATATACCGCTTGACAATTTCCGTCGTGACTTTGTCTCCCACGCTTCCCGCATAATATCCGGCACCCCAAAGATGGCCGCCCCAAAGCTTACGTCGCAATTCCGGAAACTCTCGAAACAACACTTCCGCAGACACCGCTTTGAACAAACCGACAATCTTTCCGGGCGCCCACTTTGGCGCTGCCGCCACAAACATGTGTACGTGGTCCGGCATCAGCTCCAACTCGACAATCTCCAACCCATGGTGCATGGCAATCTCACTCAAGATCTCGCGCAACCGCTTCTCAATAGTTTCCACCAACAGGGATTTGCGATACTTCGGCGCCCACACCAAGTGGTACTTCAAATCGTATACCGCATGTTCGGTCCGCTTCGGCATATTGGCCCGTTATCATATCGCAAATCCCTTTGTCCACGTGCGAGCGGCCCTTATATCCCCGACCTTCCGGTCGGGGCATTACGGGCCATGGGTAAATCACGCCGACCTTCCGGGGGGTGATTTACTATCGGCAAAGGAACCGATCACGAGTCGTATTATCCTCAAAAAAGCATGAAGGCGAACCTTTTGCGTCATGCAAGTTGCTCATTCTTAGAGCGTAAAAATCTGCAATTGGGGTCCAAAAGCTCCGTGACACAAACGCCTCTAATAGGGTACTTTGTGTCACATGCCAAAAGGAGCTCGATTAGTCCGTTTTTCCTTCGACGAAAGCCACCTTACCCACTTCGGCGGGATGTGGCTTATCCAGTGTTTTTGCAACAGGCTCAGGTTCTGCTGGCAGATTCAGAAGCACTTGAGAGTTCCTAAGCGCAACACGAAGCGGAGTTATTATCAGCGATGGCGAAGATCCAGGAACTCCAGCCGCCCAAGAAATTTCGTTTTTGTAAGTGATCATGCTTTTGTCCCAGAGGAGAAGCAATCAAAAACAGCCGCTTTCATGCATTTTTGAGGTTTATTGTTTAACAAAGGCAAGCATAGGACCATGGATCAAATCCGATCGTGTCTTAAGCCCGTTGCTGGTTGTGTAATTTTGCTGTCGGCGTTAACGGGAACAGCCATCTCTGCCACGAAACAAGATTCTGCCGGTCGCCGTCCGGTCAAGGTCATTGCCGATCAACGCCTGGAAGTGAAAACTGCGGCCGGCAACGGCGTTCTTCCGCTATACGTATCGCGTGATTGGACCCATCCGCAACCGGATGTCACCCGTGCAGTCATCGTCTTTCACGGCGTGCTCAGGAATGCCGATGAGTACTTACGTTCCGCTCGACGCGCGCTCGCTGCCGCCGGCGACGCCGCTCGCACCACCTTGTTAGTCGCACCGCAGTTTATGACGGATCGGGATATTGTCACTCACAAACTCCCCGACAATGTTCTCCATTGGGGTTCAAAACAGGAAAGCTGGATGGCGGGTGAGGCAGCGCACGGGCCTGCAGCCATCAGTTCTTTCGAGGCGATTGATGCCATCCTGGCTCGGCTGGCTGATCGGGTGATTTTTTCAAAGCTGACACAGGTGGTTGTTGCCGGCAACTCGGCCGGCGGTCAACTGGTCCAGCGCTACGCAGTGGTAGGACGCGGCGATGCGACGCTGACGAGCGCGGGCATCGGTGTACGCTATGTCGTTGCCAGTCCATCGTCCTACTTGTACTTCAGCCCCGACCGTCCGGACTCAAGCGGAAATTTTTCACCTTTCAACAGCGTAAATTGTTCCGCCTTCAATAACTGGAAATACGGGTGGGCGGATGCACCGACTTACGCGCGGAAAAACACTCCAACGGCATACGAGCAAACGTACACGGCGCGGGAGGTGATCTATCTGCTCGGCACTGCGGACACTAACCCGAATCATGCCACGCTGGACAAGTCATGCGCAGGCGAGGCCCAGGGACCCCACCGATACGCGCGTGGTCTTGCTTACGCGCGGTACGTGAAAATGCGGCACCCGAACCTAAACCATCACGTGTTTGAAGTGTCGGGGGTTGCTCACGACGGCGATAAAATGTTGACCTCAAAATGCGGAATCGCAGCGCTATTCCACCTGCCAGGATGCGCAGCACATTAACTTGCGCCTTGACTGAACCAATAACAAAAAAGAGGATGCCACGCGGTGTTGGACATCCGACCGTCGGCTATACGGATTATGCGCTTACGCTGGAAATCATACCGCGGATCAGGCAGAGCTTGATTCCGAGGTGTTGTTCGGGAAAATGAAAAGTTTTCTGCTATAGTCTTATGCAATTCGAAGGAAATCACGTAGATGGAACAAACATCACCCGCGCCGCATTCACCACCTAAGGAATTTCTGCAGCCCCAAGGAATCCTGTCGCTCGCTAAGAATGTGGGGATCAAGGACGACACGCTCGACTTAACGGTTATTTATTCGACGCTGCGCGCGCGTGCCGCGGCGATGTTTACGCGCAACCGTTTTCCCGGCGCACCGGTCATTGTGGGGCGCGATCATATCTCCGATGGGTTTGTGCAAGCGCTGGTGATCAATAGCAAGAATGCCAATGTCGCCATGGGCCAAGTCGGGATCGACAATGCGACTGAAACTTGCCGCATCGTCGCCGAGGAGCTGGGCATCGAGCCGCGTGACGTTCTCCCCTTTTCGACCGGCGTTATCGGCCGCCCGCTGCCGATGGACAAGATTCGTACCGGGCTCCGCGGCATCCGTGATGAGCTGAAGCCGAACAATCTCGCCCTCGCAGCAGAGGCGATTATGACCACCGATAGTTACCCGAAATACTTTTCCTGCCAGGTCGGTTCGGCAATCATCGCCGGCATCGCCAAGGGCGCGGGGATGATCGAACCGAACATGGCAACCATGTTGGTTTACTTGATGACCGACGCCGAATTACCGGGCTCCGCATTGCGGCCCATGCTGCGCCGTGCGGTGAACCGAACATTCAATTCCTTGAGCATCGACACCGACACGAGCACCAGCGACACCGTTGTGCTGATGGCGAACGGCCTAGCGGGTCCTGTGAATCTCCGTCAATTCGAAAACGGCCTTAATGAAGTTTGCGAATTTCTCACCCGTGAAATCGCGCGGAATGGCGAAGGCGCCACCAAGCTCATCACCGTGGATGTCAGCGGCGCAAAAAATAAGGTGCAGGCGAAACGTGTGGCCAAGTCGGTGGTCAACTCTCCGTTAGTCAAGACCGCCGTTTACGGCAGCGATCCCAATTGGGGCCGCGTGATCATGGCGGTCGGCAAGTGTTTCGATGAGAGCATAGAGCCCGGCCGGGTAACCATTCGTTTCGGCACCACAAAGGTGTTCGAATTAGGCTCGCCGCTCGATTGCGATCTCGAAGCGCTGCGACAATATCTCGGTCAATCGGAGGTTATGATCGGCGTCGACCTTGGCATCGGCAAAGCTTCAGCGCGCGTGTGGGGATGCGATCTGACCGAGGGCTACATTAAAGAGAACGCGTATTACACGACATGATGTATTGGAGATAGCGATGGCAGCGCGCCATCGATAAATTCGTACCGATCCGTTCCCGCTGCACAAATTGATGAACCTGATCCTATCGACAATCATCACCTTTGTCTTCTTGACCACCTCTTCCCTCAGTGCACAGGATAAGGCCATGACCCCGGCCGCCGACACGCTTCACCAGATGTTCGCATCGGAATGGGACTATTGGATGGAGCAATATCCCACCTGGGCATCCAGCTTGGGAGACCGGCGCTGGAACGATCGCTGGGAAGATCGCAGCCTCGAGGCCATCGAGAAACGATATCGGCACAATATCGAAGTGCTGGCCCGGCTCAACGCGATCGACCGCGAATCTCTATCCGCTTCGGACCGGCTGAATTTCGATTTGTTTCTCCGGGATTACCAAATCGAAATTGAAGGACACGCGTACCGACGCGACTTGATCCCTCTCAACCAACTCGGCGGCGTCCAGACCGCGGACGAATTGGCAGACGCGCTGCGCTTCGAGACGATCAAGGATTATGAGGACTGGTTAGCGCGGCTTCGGAGTCTACCGACACACATCGAGCAGACGATCCTGCTCATGCGCGAAGGCGCGAAGGCGCGGATGATGCTGCCCAAGGTTGTGCTCGAGCGCATTCCGGCGCAAATCGACCACCAGATCGTTGGCGATCCAAAAGCGAGCCCCTTTTACAAACCTTTCAGGCATTTTCCTGCTTCGGTTTCCGATTCAGAGCGGTCGCGCCTGACTGCCGTAGCAGAGACAGAGATCGAGAACGCGGTCCTTCCCGCCTTCCGCCGGCTGAAAGAATTTTTCATTCGTGATTACCAGCCGTTAGCAGCGGAACAACCCGGCATCTGGCAATGGCCTCAAGGTGAAGCTATGTACGGCTTCCTTGTGCGCCTGCATACGACCACCGCGATGACGCCAAAAGAGATTCACGAGATCGGCTTGAGCGAAGTAAAACGTATCAAAGCCGAGATGCAAACCATCATCGACAAATTAGGGTTTAAAGGTTCCTTTGGAGACTTTGCCGCTTTTTTGCGCAACGATCCGCAATTTTACTATAAGACTCCGGAAGAATTGCTCACGGCTTATAGAGCCTTAACACGGCGCATCGATCCTCTGCTGGTAAAATTGTTTAAAACTCTCCCGCGCCAGCCGTACGGTGTAGAAGCGATTCCCCGAAACGTTGCGCCTGATTCAACGACGGCCTATTATCGCGGGCCGGCCGCAGACGGTTCGCGCGCAGGGACTTACTTCGTTAATATCTATAAGCCGGAGATGAGACCCAAGTACGAAATGATGGCGTTGTCGCTTCACGAGGCAGTGCCGGGGCACCACTTGCAGATCGCTTCGGCTATGGAGCAGGAAGGGTTGCCCAACTTTAGGCGCCACGGCGGTTATACCGCCTTTGTTGAAGGATGGGGACTTTATGCGGAGTCGCTCGGCGAAGAGATGGGACTTTACGACGATCTTTATTCGAAGTTTGGTGAGTTGACTTTTGAAATGTGGCGCGCGGTGCGTCTGGTTGTCGATACCGGAATCCATTATTTGCGCTGGGATCGGCAGAGAGCGATTGATTATTTTCGCGAAAATACGACCCGGCCGGAGTTGGACATCGACAACGAAGTGGATCGCTACATCGCTATGCCCGGTCAGGCGCTCGCTTACAAAATCGGCCAACTCAAGATTTTAGCGCTCCGCACCAAGGCCGAGAAGGCGCTCGGCGAAAAGTTTGATATCCGCGTTTTCCACGATGAACTCCTTAGCGACGGCGCTCTGCCGCTGGATCTATTGGAAGCAAAAATGGATGATTGGATTGCGCGACAAAAGCAATGAACATTGCGGCGATAGCAACTGGGGTATAGATCTAAAAATGGCCAACTATCTGCTGAAGGGCGGCCGCCTGATGGATCCGGCGAGCGGCCGCGATGGGTTATTCGACATTCGCGTGCGCAACGGCGTCGTCGACGCGATCGGGTCGAACATTGCTGCCGAAGGCGCGACCGTCCTCGATGTCAAAGAACTTATCGTCACGCCGGGTTTGATCGACGTGCACCTGCATCTGATGAAGGGGCTCGGCGCTTTCGGCGTGGACCCGGATATTTTTGGCGTCGGCTCCGGCGTTACCACGGTGGTGGATGCCGGCAGCGCCGGCCATAGTCTATTGACCGTGTTTCGCGATTACGTCACTAACAATGCGCGCACCCGAGTGCTGAACTACATCAACCTTTCGACACTGGGGGGCGTTGCGGGTCCGGGCTTTGGCATTCTCGCCGACCCTCGTCTGATCGACGAAGAAAAGATCGAGAAAGCCGTGGAAACCCACCGCGACATCATCGTCGGCATCAAAATTATGGCGACCGGTGGCGCGCTCGGAGCCGAGGGGCTGAAACCTCTCGCGCGCGCGCGAAAGCTGGGAGACCAACTCAAGCTCCCGCTGCTCGTTCACATCGGTGAAAGCTGGAGCAAGAACGCCGAGCCGGTTCACGTCGGGGATGTTCTCAAGTATCTGCGCGCCGGCGACATCGTTACGCACATGTTCACCGTCCATCCCGGCGGCTTGCTCGACGGAAACGGCCGGCTTTGGCCGCAAGTGCGCGACGCCAAAGCATCGGGCGTGCTCATGGACGTCGGCCATGGTTTGCATAATTTGAACTTCGATGTGGCGCGGAAAGTGCTCGATCAAGGCCTTCACCCCGACGGTGTGTCCACTGACGGCCATCGCGGCAACCGCCACGGACCGGTTTACGATCTGCCGACAACCATGGCGAAGCTGATGGCGCTCGGTTTTTCGCTCAATCAGGCCGTCGAAATGGCAACGGTGAACGCGGCGCGGTTATTAGGCCGAAGCGGTGAGCTTGGGACGCTGCGCATCGGTGGTACGGCGGATATTTCCGTGTTGCGCCTCCAAGATCGAGCGTGGCAGGCCGTGGACTCACAGAAAGGAATGATTCCTGCCCATCAAGCGGTCGTGCCGGTCTATACAATTCGCGGCGGAATCCTCTATGACGCCCTTCCGAGCCAACGGCCATAGCGCATTGATCTCACGATCCAGATCCGGGTCACTTAGCCATTTTGTCTATGAATGAATGATTTCCGATGCGCCTGTCAATGAATTGTATTCATACTTAAGCTAGTGATAACACTCAAGAAACTTCGTGAGGAATTTTGTCAATTGTTGTATATGATACGCCCAGTGTGAATTTCACTCAGGGATCACGCGTCTAAGGATCAGAAACGCTTCAGGTGACGTCGTGTCGAGCGGAGGGCGGTGCGTAACATCTGTTCGTTTCAATTTTAAAGATCGACAACTTTAAGGAGGATAGCTGATGAAACGTTTTCTAGGTGTATTGATTGCTTCAATGTTCTTGGCCTCAGCAGCATATGCGGCCGAAGACACGACCACGAAGGATACAAAAACGACCGATACGAAGTCCAAGGACAGCACAAAGTCCAAGGACAGCACAAAGTCCAAGGACAGCACAAAGTCTAAGGACAGCACAAAGTCTAAGGACAGCACAAAGTCCAAAGACAGCAAAGCCACAGACGCCAAGGCCACAGACCAAAGTACGACTCCGGCCAAGTAAGTTTTCGTTTCAGCCAAGGGAAGGTGGCCCTCCCCACCTTCCCTCACGGCGCCCGCATCGCACAGAATATGTTTTAGCTCACCTTTTCCGTTTTAATTTCCACGCTGTTTAATACTTTTGGCGGCCCGTTTTGTTCGCGCGCTTTTCTTTTCCATATACATCTGTTAACGTTTTTGAGTTGCGCGGAAAGCTAAAAGCATGAAACCCCAGCCTGAAGTCGTTATCGTTCACAGTTCCGACTTGCATCTCGGCGTTGATGATACCTTTAGCAATTCGGACTCGCTTGCGAATCTTCCGAAAGTGCTGACGGCGGCAACCGCCGTGCGCGCCGATATCATCGTTCTCGCCGGAGATGTTTTTGACAATCACCGGCAACCGTTGCATCTGCTCGAGCGGGCCGCGCAGATGCTCCGCGATTATCGTAGCCCCGTTGTCATCCTTCCAGGCAATCATGATCCATTAACTCCCGACTCGGTTTACCGGCGCGCCGGACTGGGACAGATTCCCAACATCCGTATTCTCGGTCTTAATGTCGATCAAACCGTCGAATTCCGCGAATTCGAGCTGGAGATCTGGGGCAGGCCACACTTTGATTATTCCGATATGGCGCCGCTTGCCGATCCCAAGCCTCGCGCCGCGCGTTGGCAGCTCGCTGCGGCTCATGGCCACTATGTCGATGAAGCCAGAGACCCCAACCGCTTGATCGGTTCATGGCTGATTCACCGCGAAGAACTTGCGGCAACCGATGCCGATTACGTCGCCCTTGGCCACTGGAATCAGGCAACTCAGGTGGGTAATGGGGATGTGACCGCCTACTATTCCGGTTCACCGGATTATGCGGGCACGGTCAATGTGATTCGCTTGCGTGGCAACGGCCAGGTGGAAGTCTCGCAGGCCGCTCTGAACGGCAAAGCCAAATAACCACGACTCGGTTCTGTCGGTTCAACCGCTTCCCTTCGACAAGCTGCTCAGGGTGGTGAGCCAAGTCGAACCACGCTCCGTTCAAGGGTTGCCCCCTAACGCTTCACGATTCTCGATCCTTGTTCGTCTGACGTCTGATCTCCGACCTCTGACCTCTGGTTCACGCGGGCAGCAGCACACGCGCCTGGTCAGCGGCCATCACTGGATTTTTCGGCTTCTTCCCTTCTAAAACTCGAATGACTTCCCCGGCCGCGCCCCACTCGCCGCGCTGCGCAGCTTGCAAGGTCACCGCGCCCAGATGCGGCGTCCATAGAACATTGTTCAATTGGAACAACGGATGATTTTTCTGCGGCGGCTCCTCTTCAATCACGTCCAATGCCGCCCCAGCAATCTTATTTTCTTTAAGCGCGCGGCAAAGCGCCTCCTCGCTCACAATCCCGCCACGCGCGGCGTTAATCAGATACGCTGAAGCCTTCATCAACGCGAGCTCTTTCGCGCCGATCATTCTTGTGGTTTCTCTCGTGAGCGGGCAGTGAATCGTAACGAATTCCGATTCGGCCAGCAGATCGCTCAAGCCGACCCACTTTCCTCCGAGCGCCGTGACATGCGATTCCGGAATGTACGGATCGTAGACAACGAAATTCATTTCGAATGCGCGCGCGCGGACCGCGACCCGGGCGCCAATGTTGCCCATGCCGACGATGCCGATGGTCTTTTCGGCCAGTTCCGTGCCGGCATATTTAAGATAATCGCTCCAGCGGTTTTCTTTGACCGCACGGTTGGCCTCGTGCGTGTGCCGCACCAATGCGATCATCTGCCCGAACACCAACTCTGCAACCGACACCGCGTTGCTGCCCGGCATGTTGGTTACCCAAACTTTGTATTCCTTCGCTGCCTCGAGATCGACCCGCGAGGGATCGACTCCGACGCCCGTGCGGGCGATCACCTTAAGCCGTCCGCCGCTCTTCTGCATCTGGTCACGGGTGATCTTCCCTTTTCTGCTGATGACGGCATCCACGCGCGGGACTTCCAACTCCCAGCGTTCGGGCTCAACCCACGGATTGATGACGACAAGCTCCACCCGCTCGCGCAGCCATTTGAGCACGTCCGGTTGAAATTCTTCAGCTAACACTCGACCCAAGGACATATGCACACCTCATTGCGCCTTTCGCTAAAGATTGAAACGATTATATAACAAGCAACACCCACAAGATCACTAGCGCGCATTATTCACGGTTCCTCCGAAAGTGGCGTTCAGGGACAAACCTTCCGGCCGCAGCCGATGGGTCTGTGGCTCCATTGCACCCCTCCCCCACCCCATGGGTGCTCATTCCAACAGTCCGGGCCTGGCAACACCTGTACGGCTCTACGTCTGCGACCTCCAGGTTTGTCCCTTCGCGCCGAACTTGCATGGGCAAGGGTGAAACAAGCTTTCATGAAAATTAGAGGAAAAACGATGACACGGTGTCGATCGAGAGGTGAGACGAAAATGCAAAGGGCAAAGCGCTAAGCATAAATTAGCGAATGCTTCTGAAAGGCTCCTTGCTCCCTGCTCCATGCGCTATGCAACAAGGCACAGACCCATGGCCTCGCTCTGGACAGCTCGGTTGTCGATCGCCCTCATGGGTAAACAATTGGGGCTAGCCCATAACTCCGCTCTAAGGCGGTTTCCACGAGGGGAGAGCCCTCGCCCGTTGGGCGAATCATCTTACCTATGGTGAGAGGCCCTTAGAGCGGAGTTATGGCTAGCACCCGGCTCTTGCTAAACGCGCGGCGATCCCTATATAGTTGGCTTCCTCCCTGCTCGAAAAACTAAAAGGAATTTTGACAATGCCATCAATCAAACGAATTGTCACTATGACCTTGCTCGTTCTGGCGTCTTCGCATCTACCTGCGACTAGCCATTTTGCCCACGCCGAACGCATCAGACTCGGACTCCCTTCCCGATCGCTGGGCTATCTGCCTCTGTTCGTGGCTCTACGCCGGGGCTTTTTCAAAGACGAAGCCATCGAGCTCGATCTGCCGCTGATGTTGCCCAACATCGCGCACAATGCCCTTCTTTCGGGAGAGATCGACTATCACGGAGTCGCGGATTCGGCTTTGCGCCTCGGCGCCAAAGGCGCTCCGATCAAAAGCATCTTTTTTGGCACTACGCTTCCCAATTATTTTGTGATCGCCAAACCGCAAATCAAAACCGTGGCGGATTTGAAGGGCAAATATATCGGCGTGAGCCGCTTCGGCGGCACCACCGATTTGGCGGCGCGCGTCGCGCTTCGTAAAAACGGCCTCGACCCGCAGAAAGATGTGGTCTTGATCATGATCGGTTTAGCCGGCACGCGCAACGCCGCTCTCACCGCCGGCTCCATCGACGCCACCATCGCCAATCCGCCCGACAACGTGGTGCTCAAACAAAAAGGCTACCGCGAGCTGCTTTTCCTCGGCGACGCGATCGAATTCCCCAGCAACGGCTTTGCAACAACCGATCGACGTCTCAGCGAGAATCGCGAGCAGGTCAAACGGCTGCTGCGCGCGCTCTACCGCGGACTGCAATTCACCCGCGAACATCCCGCGGAAACCATCAAGATTATTGAAAGCGAATATAACATCGACGCCGGGCTCGCGCGTGAATCGTATGCTTCGCTGGCGAAATCTCTGAGCAAGGATGGAACAGCGAGCGAAGCAGGATTAAGAGTTCACGCGCAGCTGATCCAAAGCTCTGAAAAAGGATTGGGCGAAATTCCATTCAGCAAGATGGTTGATTTTCGTATCCTCGAAGAGATCCGCCGCGAGGGAATCCGTTAAGGCGAAAATGTTCCCGCGCTTAATACTTTGCACAACGCTAAGCCTTTGGGCAACGCCCGTTGGCGCTGAGCGCGTAAGAACCGCCATCCCGCGCGCGACGCTCAACTATTTGAGTGTGCCCGTGGCGGAAGTCAAGGGTTTCTTCCGCGCCGAAGGTCTAGACAATGAGACGATCGTCATCCCCGGCAGCACCGCCGTTGCCGCGCTGGTCAGCGGTGACGTCGATTACAGCGGCGGCAGCGGTATGCGCGCCGCCGTGCGCGGCGCGCCCATCAAGGCGGTGATGTTCCAAACGGAAAAGGTTACGTGGTATCTGGTCACCGCGCCCGAGATTGGCAAGGTTTCCGATCTCAAAGGTAAGAAGGCAGCCGTCGGAACGGTGGGTGATACTCAGGACACTTTGATCAGCCTCCTGCTTGAGCGCGAAGGACTCGCGGCCCGTGATGTCACGCGGGTGGCCATGCCGTCGCGCAGCACGATGATGAGCATTCTCGCATTAAAGTCGGGCGCGATTCAGGCCGCCACGCTCAACGGGGATGAAGCGCTCTTGGCCGAGAAAGAGGGACTGCACACGCTGACTTTTCTTGGCGACTTATTTCCTTACCCGTTCCAGGGCTTTTTGGCCACGGACAAAAAGATCACCGAAAAACCGGGCGATATCAAAAGGTGGCTGAGAGCGATGATGCGGGCGCTCCTGATTATTCGCGAACGATCCGAAGAAGCGGCGGATATTGCGCTGGCAAAAATTCCGATGGGAAACACAAGCCGCTCGTTCGTGGTCGAAGGCATCAAGCGCTTTGCCAAAGCTTTGCCGGATGGTATTCCCGGCGTTCCTTCTGCTCAGGGCTTGATGAACGTGATCGAGCTTGACGTCAAGGCGCCGCTCAAAATCAAAGACGATATCGCGGCAGAAAAGTTTTTATACCTGAAACTCGCCAATGAGGTTAGGGAGGAATTGGAACATAAACGCTGACCTGCGCAACTGTCGTAATAGAGACTTATGTGGAGGAGTCGATGAAGCGATGGATTCCTGATTGTGTTATCGTGCTTTTTCTGCTGTTTTCGGCGAGGCAAGCCCACGCTGCCAAAGCATCCGTCCTGGTGGATCTCGATCCCAACAGCGCCGCACAAACGGTCCTGGTCGAGAGCATCGCGGCGGACAGCAAAGGAATTCTCTATGCCTGCGACCGCGTGACCGGAAACGTTTGGCGCATCGATCCAAAAACTCCCAAGCTCATTGTGGTCGGCAAAGTCCACGAGCGCGACATCGGCGGCAAGAAAGTGAGGGCCGATGTATCCGGTATTATATTCAATCAACAAGGGGATCTTTATCTCACGGCGGGAGGATTTAAAGAGGTGTTGCGCATCAAGGGCCGAGATCTTAATCCGGAAAAACCCGGTACCGCTGAGACTTTCGCCACCGACACAGAAGGCGCCAACGGCATAGCCTTCGATAACCATGGGAACCTTTACGTCTCCGGCGGTAGAAACGGCAACATCTACCGCACCGGGCCGGAAGGCGGTAGAGCTCAAATTTTCGCCCGGATCGATCCCCATACACGGACACTCGATGACGGCAAAACACAGCAGGCGATTACAGCCAACGGGATGATTTTCGATTCCCAAGGGACCACGCTCTACGTTGCGGATACCGCGCGCGGCGCAATCTGGAAAATCGTCGTTAGCGGCGCCGGTAAAACAGATCGACCGGCGCTGCTAGCGCAGAGCGTGCTCCTCGAAGGCGCCGACGGACCGGCGTTTGATCCGCGCGGCAACCTCTGGGTCGCCGCCAACGAGCGCAATGCCGTGGTTGCGGTAACGCCTGACGGCAAGGTTTACGACATCAGCAAAAATGACAGCAAAGGGCCGCTGGAATTTCCGACTTCCGTAGTCTTCGTCGGCAATACCGCCTATGTGAGCAATTTCGACACGCCGCGGCGAGACAATCTGGCGGCGGATGGTAAGACATCCCTCGATGGCATCGGAGCGTCGATTATAAAGATCGAGCCGTAAGCGCTTATGACACCGCACAGGCCAAACACAACGCTCTTACTACTTTCTCTTTTCGCCGCCGTCTTCTTGCTGCCCGGCGCCGTGCGCGCGCAGGAGAAAAAGTCCCTGCGCATCGTCTTTGTGAGTCTGTCGTGGAATAATCAGCTCCCCTTTCGCGTTGCGATCGCCAAGGGATTTTTCAAAGACCAGGGACTCGCGGTCGAGCCGATCTTTGTTCGCGGCGGCCCCACCGCGATAGCGGCATTAGTTTCCGGAGACGTGGATTTTGCCAGTATCGGCGGCGCGCAGGCGCCCATCCGGAGCAAGGCCCGCGGCCTGGATGTTCACATCATCGCTTCCCAGTCGAATTACGTAAACTACACGCTGCTCGGGACTAAAGAGGCCAAGACCATCGAGGACTTACGTGGAAAGACCATCGGCATAACGGGCGCGGGCGCTTTCTCGGACTTCGCCGTGCGCGTGTTTCTTAAGAAAAACAATCTGGACCCGGACAGAGACGTCACTCTGCGCGCTATCGGCGGCACCGTCGTGCGTGCCGTCGCCCTCGAAAAGGGCATGATCTCCGCGGCGCCGTTTTCCGCCGAGGACACCGTGCGTCTGCTCGATAAGGGTTATCCGATGATCGTTAATCTTAATGAAGTATTGAGAATTCCCCAGAGCGTCTTTGTCACCCGCGGCGAGGTTTTAGAAAAATCTCCCGAGACAACGAAGCGATTTCTCAAGGCCATCATCCTGGGCATGCAATTCGCTAAAAACAACAAGCAAGAGGCGATCAAAGCCGGCTATGCCGCGGGACTCAATGGCGAGCCTGACATCGTCAACCGCTCCTACGATCTTTTCATATCCGGTTACACCCTCGACCTTTCCGTTGCGTATGACGGCATTCAAGTAATGCTCGACGAAGACATAAAGAGCGGTGTCGTCGACAAGAAAATGACTTTGGACCGCGTCATCAACGACCGCATCTTGAAGCAGGCGCAGCAGGAGCTAAGAAGCGAAGGAAGGCTGAAGCCGTGAGATCGGCGAATCCCTCCTTGCGACGGCGATCCGGCGCGTGGTATGGTCCGCCAGTATTTCGCTAGCAGGTTGCTGAAAAAACTCTCCGTTCACCCTTCGAGAGCCTCAGGGCGAACGGAGGAGAAATTGAAATCATCGCGTGTTTTCCGCTCGTGCTGAGGCTCTCGAAGCACGAGGAACATTTTTTCAGCGCCCTGCTCGTTTCTCGTTCGAAATCCGCCCAGGAATGGGGACGCCAATTCATGGAAACATCTAAACAGCTCAACCCGAGAAGTTACCGCATTGTAGGCCCTCAGCGACAAGTCGACGAGCGTGATACTCCTCACCCGAGAGTCGAACGTGGCGAAATTGGAGAACGGCTCCTTAACTGGCGCAAGACCCGCGCCGGCCAGGATCCGTTCAGGCGCATTTTCGGCGTTGGCGGCGGCGACCCGAAAAACGGCTTGCAATTAATCATGAAGGGCGTGCCCGAAGGCGCGGTGAATCCTAACCCGGTTCCCATTCCGAATCCGGTCGAGATGGCGAGCGACATCAAAGAAGTCGCGCGGTTCTTCGGCGCCGACGTGGTCGGCATCGCCCATCTCGATCAAGCGTATGTCTATTCCCATCGGGGGCGCGCCAATCCCGCCCTCGGCACAAAAGCGGGCGATCCCATCGACCTCCCACACCGCTATGCCATCTGTCTGGGCTTCGCCAGTGATTATGAAAAATTTCTGAGCAATAACAGCCGCATTTCCGACGCCGAATACGGGCTCGGCAACCAGCGCATGATTCCAACCACCTTTATGCTGGCCGCCTATATCCGCGAGATGGGTTACCCGGCGCGCGCGCACGATTACGCAAGAGGCGAAGTCAATCCCATTCCTTTGGCGGTGAATGCGGGGCTCGGCGAGCTCGGACGTCATGGAATGTTGATCCACGAAGAGTACGGCTCGCGGATTCATTTGTCCGTGGTTACAACGGATCTCCCGCTGGCCGTCGATCAGCCCGTGGAAATAGGTGTCGAAGACGTATGCAAGTACTGCATGAAATGCGCGCGCACTTGCCCGTCGCACAGCATCTCTTTTGGCGGCAAGGAAGTGCACAACGGCGTCGAGCGTTACCGCATCAACGTCGATAGCTGCTACAAATACAGGCTTGCCGGCCGCGACCAGTGGACTAATTGCGTCATCTGCGTTTCGTCCTGCTGCTATAATAAACCGAAGGCGTGGTGGCACACGCTGGCTATCAAGTCGATTATATGGACCCCCATTCCGTTGCGCGCCCTGGTGATCAAACCGCTGCTCTGGATAGATGATCTTTTTTGGGGAAAGAGACCCTGGAAACACATGAAGTGGTTGCGGTACGACAATGCTCCCGAGCCCGCCATCTGCGCTATTCCGGGCTGCACCGTGAAGCACGCCAATCTCCAGCACAAGCGACTGCACACGGCTTGACGGCTCGCGAGGACGAGCCGCGTGGACAAATCCTGCCGATGACATAACTGATGACGCAACAAGGAAGGCTGGAACCAAAATGAAAATCTTCGCTTTCGCTTTGATGGCGATCGTCTCGCTCTTCGGCGCGCCGCATAAGAACTCTTCGGTATTCGCCTTAGAGCCGATTACCGTTTCTTACCAGGGTCCCGGGGTGTTTAACCTGCCCGTCGAACTTGCCGTCCAGCGCGGGTTTTTCCAAGATCAAAATCTCGACGTCAAATTAATAATGACGCGCTCGGACATCGACCGCACCGCCCTGGTCACTGGAGATATCGATTACACTCTGCGCGGCAGCTCAACGGTACTGTCCGCCGCGAGAGGACTGCCGATCCGCATGCTTTTTGTCGGAACCCTGAAACCCTTCTGGGCCCTGGTCGTGCGCCCGGAGGTGAATTCGGTCAAAGATCTCAAGAGCAAGGTCTTGGGTGTGGCTGGATTGGCTGGCGGCCATCACGTCGCCACCCGGTTGATTATTCGCGAATATGGTTTAGATCCAGACAAGGATGTGGTCTTTAAAGTAATCGCCGCGGGATCACGCCTTCCCGGCCTGATGTCGGGAGCGATGGATGCGGGTCTCTTGGAGTATGCCGAAGCGTTCCGGGCCAAAAAGAGCGGCTTTAAGATTTTGCTCAACGCCGCTGACCATTACACGATCCTCAATTGGGGTGTCGGAGTCAATCTCAAAAAATTGCGTGAGCAACCGGATCAAGTCAAGCGTTTTCTGAGAGGAAACGTGATGGGACTGAGATTTATGCGAGAGAATCGCAATCTGGTCCTGGAGGCGATGGTCAACCGGCTGAAGCTGGACCGCGAAACAGCCGAGGGAGTCTACCAACTGTCTATCAATAACTTCACCAAAGACGGCACCCTGGAAGAGGCGACGCTGAAAGCCGTGGTGAATCAGCAATTGGCCGAAGCCAAGGTTAAAGAGGTGCCGCTATCGCAAGTAAGCGACTTCACCCTGCTCCAACAGACGTTGAAAGAAACCCCCTTGTCGCAATAACAACCTGGCGGTGTTATTCGAGCCCCGCTCTCCCGAGTTCATTGGCTTTCAGCGCGCATTGTGATAGCCGTCGAAATGTATGGCAGGTCATTCTGCGCGCTTCGCCGGCGAGATCGGAATCCACTTTCCGCTCCACGTTCTCAACCGCTATTCTTTACCCGATTTGATCAGCCTTGCGGATAAAGCCTGGCAGACTTTGCGGCCGTTCGGCTTTACGCAGGTCTGGACCAACGACAATCTGGAGTACCGCAGCGTCTTGGCGGGTTCCGCCGCGCTCGTGGCGCGCGTTCCGGTCAAGCTCGGAACCGCGATCACGGTCCCTTACTTTCGCAATCCTATCGATCTTGCGGCTGCCTTCGCGACGATCTCGGAACTGATGGACGGTCGCGAGATTTCTCTGGGATTGGGGCCGGGTTCGAGATCGATTCTGGCGCATCAAGTCGAGCGCACAAAGCCTTTGACCCTTATGGCCGAATTAGCCGTTGCTTTACGGAAGCTATTCAACGGAGACTCGCTTCGCCGCGACGAGATTCCGGCGCTCGCCTCCTACTTTCATTTAAACGCTGAAAGCTACACGCTACGTTTCAAAACGCCTGCGCCGATCCGGCTTTATTACGGTCCCAGCCTGCTCAAGCCCGCGGTGCTCGATTTGATCGCGCGCCACTTTGACGGAGTGATCCTTCAAACTCTCTACGGCCAGGCAGACATGGAAGCGACGCTCTCGACTCTCGCGCGCGCTCGAGCCGAGGCTCCCCTCCTGCCGCCGCTTACCAAAGTGATGCTTCTCAATGCCTCCGTTGCGCGCGACGAGCGCGCTGCTAAACAGCACGCCAAGCGCTTTGTCTCCCATATCGTTTCCGGATGGCCCGACGACGTGCTGCGACGCAGAGACATCGATCCGCGTGCGATTCAGTCGGTGCGCCAAGCCTACGCCGAGAATCGCGGCGTCGATCATGCGGCAGCGCTGACTCCGGATGAGGCTGTAGAGCGTTTGGTCATCGCCGGCACGGCCAAGCAGTGCCTGGAGCGCATCGCGGGCATGTTTTCATTGGCGGCGCGCGAAGGATTCACGGAAATTGTTATCGGCGTGCCGCTGGGGCCCGATGTTCAAGAGGTCATCGATATCTGGGGTCAAGAAATCCTGCCGGCGTTGCGGTAAAATTGCCGGTCGCGCCTAAATGACGCTAACGTGTACTGGCTGCGCCGGCGCGCCATGGGGCAAGTTAAGGACCATCAACCCGCTGTCGGATAAGGGCTACAACAATTCCTAACGGTGCACTGACAGAGAGGACAATTCGCGCCTATAAAGAAAAGAGTAATGCCATGAAGCAAAGTCATCGGCTTTTTTTAAAATTGGCTTTAGCATCCGCCGTGACACTCGCTGTGATCGGCGTCCTGCTAACGACGCCGGCTGCGATGAGCGCGGAAAAATCTTCCTTGAAAATCGGAATCATTGGATCGGGTAACATTGGCAGCACACTGGGCGAGTTTTGGATCAAGGCCGGACATGAAGTGTTGTTTTCCTCCCGTCACCCTGAGGAACTCCAGGAGCTGGTCAAACGCCTGGGGCCCAAGGCCCATGCCGGGACAACGCGAGAGGCGGCGAATTTTGGCGACGTCATTTTAGTGTCTGTTCCTTACGCCGCTCTACCCGAGATTGGGCGTGATCTGGCCAACGAACTGCCAGGAAAGATCGTGCTCGACACCTGCAATCCGGTGCCCAACCGCGATGGTAAAATGGCAGAGGAGGCGCGCGCCAAGGGAACGGGCATTGCCTCGCCCGAATATTTACGCGGCACGCGTCTGGTGCGTACATTCAATACGCTCGGCGTCACGAGACTCCGCGGCGCGGCCTTCCGAGCAGGAGAGCGCGTCGCCATACCGATTGCGGGCGACGACAAGGCGGCGATCGAAGTCGCGTCCCGCCTGGTGGTCGACGCCGGCTTCGATCCCGTCTTGGTTGGACCGCTTAGCCGCGCCAAGGAGTTCGATCAAGGCGGGCCTTTATACGGCAAGGTGGTCTCGGCGCGCGAGATGCGCCAGATGATGGGCAGCAATCCCGCGCTCAAACCGTGAGCGGATAAAGCTGCGTATAGCTTCATTCGCGAAACTCTGTCATCAGTGACGGGGAGCATCTTTTCTTGTGATACAGCTCGGCGGATGCTGATTCACATCGGCGCTGTTGGACAATATCATTCCTGAGTGTCCACTCAGCCTATGGCAAGGCTCGTTTGGCCGTAAATGTTTTCGCGCTGCCTCCATGACGCACTGGTTCCCCTCCCCATGTGCCGATTGGTCCGCACACTCTCAAATCCATATCGGTTCAGCAGCTCTACAGCGCCTCGGTTTATCTCCGGGACAACAACCGAAACCGGCCCGTCATAGCGCAAAGACAACGCAGCTTTTAACAACACCTCGGCATCCTGGGATCGCCGCGCGACCCAAGGCCCGATTCGATGTGTTTGCGCGAAAAGATAACCCGTAATTCTATTTCGTTCATCCCGCAACATGAAAGCACGCCCTGGAAAGGCGGTCAGCAGAATATGCAACACATCAGCTCGGGCCGCGCCAAACACGCTTGCATCCCAGTTAACCAATGCATCAAGCTCCCGCGCCGATACAACGTGGACATGGTGAGAGCGTTCACGAAGAGGCAACATGCCGCCGCGCCGGAATACGTAGGTTCGATCATAGGCAACGAAACCCAGCTTTTGATAGAGGGGCTGGCCCGCTTCGCTGGCATCAAGCAAGACCAGGGGCACTCCACGGCTGTCGAGCCAGTCCAACAGATACTGCATCAAAACAACACCTACGCCCTGCTTCTGCGCGTCCTGATGAACTGCCATTGACCCCACATAGGCAAAAGCAGCATAAACGATTGTCCCGACCACCCCGACGGCCAATCCGTCCTGCGACGCCAAGAACCAACCATCGGGTTGTATTCTACGATAAAGATGGAGATCCTCGATCCGGCTTTCGGTCCTTCGAAAAGCAGACTTCAGGATGCCGTCAGCGACTTCAAGGTCAGCGTCCGACACAACACGAATCGAAATGGACATCGAAACAACCTAACGCATATTTGACGAGGAGCATTCTCGTCCTATCCCGCGCCGGTGGACGAAAACGGTGTTCGCCTTTTTGATGATCCCTACTCCTTGATGAAGTCGCGAATAATCTTGTGCGCTCGATCCGGATTTCCGAAGAAATAGCTGTGCCGCTCGTTCGGCAACACCACCAGCTTTGAATTCGGAATTCCTTGCGCCAAAATATCCGACGACATCTTGTGATTGATCTCGCTGGTCATGTTCCGGTCATCCTCACCCACCAAGATCAACGTCGGCTGGCGGATCTCTTTCAAGCGGCCGCTGGTATCGTGGCTCTGACGCGCGAGAATATGGCGCAAGTGGAACTCCACCGGGCAGAGATTCTGCATTCTCACCTTGAGGTAGCGCTCGATTCGCTCAGGATATTGCTTCGCGAACTCGTCGGTAAAGCCGACCAGGATTGAATGATCCCGTTCGTACTTCTCATAGCCCCATTCGATCATCTCTTTGCATATCTTAAGCGGCAGCCCCTTGGTTTGCGGAAAATGAGCGCCGGTAGAGGCCAGGACGAGCTTCCTTACTTTCTTGGGATGATCGAGCGCAAGCAGTTGGGCCACCCTGCCACCCATCGAGTGGCCGACGACAATGGCGTCCTCGGCCCCCAGATGATCCATCAACGCAGCCACATCGTCGCAAAACATTTTCGTCGTGTAATCGATCGACGGTTTTCCCGATTGCCCGGTACCGCGGTAGTCGTGAATGATCACGCGATGATCCTGCGAAAACTCCGGCACCTGATAAATCTTCCATACCTCTCCGTCGCACGCCGTTTCGCTCAAAAAAACGATCGGCTGGCCTTCGCCGTGAACTTCGTAATAAATCTCAACGTCCTTTAGCTGCAAAGTCGGCATTCGATTTTTCTCCGTCGCTTCGAACCCAGCGCAGTGCGAGGGCAACTCCGTGTCGGCGCTCTTGAGCTGTGTGATTTGTCTTTCTTGGTGCGCTATTGAATCTGTACCGATTTCTTAAGTTCCTCAGGGACGTCGGCGACGAGCACGCTCTGCGAATTGACGATGTAGACGGGCTCACCGGTGGGGGTAAATTCTTCGGTCCGTATTATGTTGGTAACTACTGTTTTCATTCTGATGGTTGACCCGTCGGAAAGCTTGTATGTGTTATATTCTTCCCGTACGGTTTCAAAGTCCACCAGCGTTCCTGCGACGGTCTTATCGCCAATTTTCAGCTCGACGGTTTTCATAGACTTTCCTCCTGTTAAAAGGTGACTCGCGGTCAGTATTAGCGACTCAGATATTCCCCGAGCGCTTGGCCGAAAGCCGCCGCGTGAATGCCGTCATTACTGAAATCTTCCGTGAACCCGCATAACGCCCAAAGGGCCGCCTCGCGGTATCCTAGCTCGCCGGTCGTTTCGCCCAGGGCAAGAAGAAACGAAGCGGCGGGACCGTTTTGCTCGATCAAACTCAGAGGCAATTTCAGATAGGCGGGACCTTGGGTTGAGATATCGTAGTAACCACCGGATGGGTTTTTCAGCCGTGCCAAGATGAACTCGGCCAACTCTTGGGTCCGCTCCAGATATATTGCATCTCCCGTCACTGCGTGAGCCTGCAAAAGCGCTGTTCCCATAAAGACCTGATCGTTGAGTAAACCGTGGACATGCGGCGTACGGTCAAAGTAATGGTACATTCCCCCGCCGGCGTCGCGACAATGATCCCACAGAAATTCGAGCGCCCTGAGCGCTCGTTCTTTGCAATTGACGTGCCCCAAAATGACCGAGGCGTCAAGATACGCGCCAATCGTTTGTGCGTTAGCGTCGGTGTAAACGCACGGGTCCACAAGTGTGAAAAATTCTTCGCCGGCAAATTGTTCACCCGTGGTGGTACGGAGAAAGTCTTCGCAACCATAAAAAGTTCCATTCTCCGGGTTAAAAAGCGTGCGGTTCGAGTAGGCCATGATGTCCTCGGCCATTTCCGCATAGACGGGTTGCTGAGTGATGCGAAATGTCCGTAGACAATTGCCCAGTAGGCCGGCCTGTTCCGCCAATAACTTTTCGCGATGAGGCCGGCCCCAGTCCGCGCCGGTAGTCGTGCGGAAGTAAGCGCCCGCGACGTGATCATGGATGGCGCCCTCGCGCATGCGGCCGAGGGTCAGACAAACGTGGTCGAGATACCTGGAGTCCTTCGTTGCCTCGAAACGGGAAAGCAAAAAGTCATTCGCTTCGGCGTGAATAAATTTCTGGCCGTAGCCATAACCGCCATTCACACCGTCTGCAAGTTCCATGATTATTGCGGTGACTTCTGTTAGGATTGATTTTTTAGGCTGCGCGTGACTTGGCGCTTGGGTTGCCGCGGCGACGTTTTCACTCAAAGGCTTGTCCTTTGCGTCCGCGCTCTTGTTTTGCTGGTAACCCATATAGACGCGAAGCAGCAGCTCCTCAAGTTGATCGCCAGGCAAATAATTCGCAAAGACGATCGGCTCACCGCGCGGTGTCATAAAGACGATGGTCGGCCAGCCGTTTTGATTGTATCGGCAATCGATATCCGGTCGCTGCGCATTTTCCGCCCGAATCGAAACAAAATAGGCCTTGAGCAACGCGATGTTTTCGGTCTCCGAAAACGCCTCCTCGTCCATGCGCTGGCAATAGCGACACCAAAACGCCGAAAGAAATAGCATTACCGGTTTGTCATGCTCGCGCGCCTCACGAAAAGCGTTTTCGCCCCACTCTCGCCAAGGAATGAGGTTTGCCCGATTCGAATTGGGTGAGAAGCGAATCATAAGCTGAGAGTATTGGCGGTAGTCCCCACCGCCTTTTATCATTATTCAGGGTGTAGAAGAAGCGCGCACAGATCTAACGATTCGCCGCAAATATCCCTGAGGAAGCTACGCCCAATTAAAAAACACCACCGGAAAAGGGGTGTCTGAATTGGGCGGTTTTCTAAGGTTTGGTTACTGTAAATTCGATTACCCTAAAGTGAGTGAAGCCCTTGGCATCTGGCCATAATCTTGCCCGGGGGGCGAAAAATCGCCCTATCGTTGGCGCCCAGGCGTCAGGAGACATACCAGAGATCTTCGATGAACTTTTTCACGTTGATGCGCGAAGCTCGACTGACTCTCCTAATAATATCTTCAGCCGTTTCCTCATTGATGTCGTGGTTCCATTCGGAAAAGTTCGAATTTGGAAACTCACTTAAAAATGTTTGCTGGACACACTGCTCGGCATATTCGAGTCTGGCTATCATATCCGATTTAACAAGACAGGTGGCTATCAGGGTACTTCTTTTCATTGAATCTTCTGCTACTCCGCCCAGGATATGGTTGTCAAGCTCCACGGGTTGTATCCCCACCGGATTGCAGAATTGTTTAGTACAGTAAAAACGCATGACCTCAACGCGAGTAAGCATTAATCGTAAAACCATTATTAACCTATCGATAGTGAACATTGACAGAATGAAAATAAACCCAACTCAGCCTCGCGCCGATATAAATTAACTGCCGCCGCCGTCTAGAGTATAACGGCAAGAACGGTGCGTTTTTAGCTTAGCGCAGAAGAATCAAATCCACTGCCGCCCGATCTGATCTTAGGGCATCTTGCCAAGTGGTGACGCCGGCAATAGAATCCTTTGCTACAAGGAATCACTATTATGTTTAATCGTCGCCCGTTTCAGGAACTCATTGGGCGGTCGCGAGCGTGACCACAATGACCGGTAGCAACGACACCTCGCCCACAACGGGCATACCGAAAAAGTCCGGCGATCTCTGCTTTGTAAGCGGGCGCTCGCTCGCGAACCTGATTCGCGCGCGGAAGGTTTCAGCACGCGAGGTGATGGCCGCGTTTCTGGAACAAATCAATAGGGTGAACCCGAAGATCAACGCAATCGTCGCCAAACTGGACGACGACAAGTGTCTCGCCTTGGCGGATGATGCCGACCGACGCGCGGCGAGCGGCGAAAAGCTCGGCCCATTGCATGGTCTTCCGTTCGCGTTCAAGGATGTGGAGGCTGCCGTCGGTTTTCCGTTCACGCGCGGCTCGCCGATCTACAAAGACGATATGCCGACCGAGGACGCGGTTCTCGTCGAGCGTTTGCGCAACGCCGGCGTGCTGCCCATCGGCAAAACCAACACGCCTGAGTTCGGCATGGGCTCGCACACTTACAACAAGGTCTACGGGACGACCGTTAATCCATACGACCTGACCAAGAGCGCGGGCGGATCGAGCGGCGGCGCCGCCGCGGCGCTAGCGGCCGGGCTTTTGCCATTGGCGGATGGCAGCGACCTCGGCGGTTCGCTGCGCAATCCCGGCAATTTCAACAACGTCGTCGGCTTCCGCCCGACGGTGGGCTTGGTGCCTACCGCGCCGAATTCCTTTCCGTTTCTCGGCTTCGCAGTCAAGGGGCCGATGGCCCGGTCGGTTAGCGATGCGGCGTTTCTATTGAGCGTCATCGCCGGACCCGATCCGCGCGACCCTGCTTGCTATCCGATCGATGCTTCGGTCTTCGCCGCTGGGCCGGACCGCACTTTCAAGGAAGCCCGCGTTGCTTGGTGCCCCGACCTCGGTGGGCTCCCGCTCGACCGAAGGGTGCGTTCGGTTCTCGAAGCACGGCGCGGGGCTTTCGAAGATCTCGGTTGTATTGTCGAGGAAGCGCACCCCGATTTGAACGGCGCGGAAGAAATCTTCCTCACGATCCGCGCGTGGCGATCCGCGATTATGCTCGGGCCTCTGTTGGCAAAGCACCGTGATCAGTTAAAACCCGAGGCAATCTGGGAGATCGAGATCGGCGCCAGGTTGAGCAGCGCCGATGTCGGCAAGGCGATGGTCCGGCACGGTGAACTTATGGAGCGGATGCGCTGCTTCCAGGAGCAATACGAGTTTACTCTCTGCGCGGTGAATCAAGTGCCGCCGTTCGACGCGAAGCTGGACTGGCCCAAGGAAATCGAGGGGGTGAAGATGGAGCACTACATCGCCTGGATGAAATCTGCCTACTGGATCAGCGCGACTTTTCGCCCGGCGATTTCGGTACCCGCGGGCTTCACCGTCGATGGATTGCCCGTCGGCATCCAAATCGTAGGCCGCTATCGCGACGATTTCGGAGTATTGCAGATGGCTCATGCCTTCGAGCAGGCGACCGGTTTCGGGCGAAGCCGGCCAGCGATCGCTTTGGGCTAAGGAGAATGCTGGCCGATTCGTATCGGATTCCCTCATTCGGATCGTTTCGGCCGCGCCATCGTTCAAGGTATAATTCTATTGAGCCAAAATAGAATCTGGGATCAACCGGAAACCGATTTTACCGCTGGATAAATGGGATGGTCGTCTCTCTAATATCGTCGTTGCTACTAAACATGTGCGCTAAGCTCGCAGGAAGGAAGTGCACTCATGACTGAAGAAGTCACTGCTGATATTCCGTACACTGTGGACACGGGTGAGAAGATCGTGAATGAGACGTTTGGCCCAAACAATATTCGCCGGCGCAAGACGGGGACACAGGAGCTCAAGCCGATGGCGGTTCGCAATGGCAGGCTGCTCCGAGATCGGCTGTCACTGGAGGAGCAGGGTTTTGTTTTGGTCGAGCACAAGACGAAGGTCAGGGACTTCTTCGACGCCGCGGAGTTGCAATCGGTGTATTACCCGGAGATCGAGCAACTGATCAAAACTGTGTCGGGGGCTTGGCGCGTGTTGATCTTCGATCACACGTTGCGTTCGGGCGATGAAACGGAGCGCGAAGCGAAGCTCATCCGCGAGCCGGTACTCTCCGCACACAATGACTATACGGAATGGTCCGGACCCAATCGCGTGCGCGAGATTCTTCCCGATGAGGCCGAAGCATTGCTTGCGCGCCGCTTCGCCATCATTCAGGTATGGCGGGCGATCAACCAGCCGATCCGATCGAATCCCCTCGCGCTCGCCGACGCCAAGAGCGTAGAGATAGAAGACCTGATCGTGGCGGAGCGCCGCTACCCACACCGAGTGGGGCAAACGTATCGGTTGAAGTACAGCCCGAATCACCGTTGGGTTTATTTTCCTGAGATGCGGCGGGACGAAGCCGTGGTGTTCAAGGTGTACGATTCCGAAAAAGACGGCCGGGCGCGGTTCACCCCGCACACGTCCTTTCAGGACCCCGCCTCACCCCCAAACGCGCCGCCGCGGCAAAGCATCGAAATGAGGGCCTTCGCGTTTTTCACGCCCTAACGACGCTGGCAAAGCTGCAGTCGCTTTACGAACGGCAATTCATCTCCAAGAGCCGCGAAGCGGGTAGGGACAGCTTTGAAACACGCCCCTAAGTCATGTACACCGCCAGCCAGATGGTTTCTGAAGCGGTTTGCCGTACACAGTGTTTCACGTGCGGCGGGATCGCTAAATAATCGCCTTCTTTCAGTTCCACCAGCTCGCCGTCGGCAAATTCCAACGTCGCGTGTCCGCGCATGAGCATGATCCACTCATTGTGCGGCTGGTCGTACCAAAAACCTGCAGGACTGCTATGGGAGCGGGAGACGATCCGCTCAATCCTTACCGCATGGGTTTCAAACAGTGTCAGAAAGTGTTCGTGTCGTAATTTTTCAGGTAGCGCCGCAAAGATATTTTTTGCTCGGGTGTTCATGGGGTCTCCTGGTCACTGCCGTTAACCAACGATTCGATTTCATACTTCCTGAAACAATTATCGAGTGTTAAGAGAAAGTACTAAAAACCAGGGCGTTTTTGAATGCGCCGGTGCTCACACCCAAGAGATGACTTACAACGCTCATCCGTTGACTTCGCTCCTCATTATCCGATACTTGGCGATATGAATTCACAAATCCTCTCCGTCAAGCAAGCCTATGGCGCGAATGTCGGCGCCGAAGTCACTCTGCGCGGTTGGGTGCGCTCACGGCGTGATTCCAAAGGCGTCACCTTTATCGAGTTGAACGACGGCTCGCGCTTTAAAAGCATGCAGCTTGTGGTTGATGCGGGGGTTATTCCGGACGAGATACTCAAACAAGTGACGACCGGTAGCAGCATTGCGGCATCTGGCACATTAGTTGAATCCCCCGCGAAGGGCCAGGCCGTGGAGCTCAAGGCCGCAGAGATCAAACTTTACGGAACGGCCGATTCCACGACTTACCCGTTGCAGAAAAAAGGCCACTCGTTAGAGTTTTTGCGCGAGATTTCCCATCTGCGGGTGCGCAGTAACACCTTCGGCGCGGCGTTTCGCGTGCGCAACGCTCTGACCCACGCCATCCATACTTTTTTTCAAGAACGCGACTTCCTGTACGTTCAGACGCCGATCATCACCACCTCGGATTGCGAAGGCGCGGGCCAGATGTTTGCGGTCACAACGCTGAACTTGGCTCATGCGCCGCGAACCCCCGACGGCAAAATAGAATGGACGCAGGACTTCTTCGGCCGGCCGGCGTACCTTACGGTCAGCGGCCAGCTCGAAGCGGAAATCTTCGCTCTTGGTTTTTCGAAAGTCTATACTTTCGGCCCAACCTTTCGCGCGGAAAACAGCAATACGCCGCGCCATCTGGCGGAGTTTTGGATGATCGAGCCGGAGATGGCTTTCTACGAGCTCGAAGACGACATGCGTCTGGCGGAAGCATTCCTCAAATACACCATTCGATATGTTCTTGATCACTGTCGTGAAGATTTGGAGTTTTTCAATCAATTTATAGAAAAATCGGTACTGGCGACACTCGAACAGGTTGCCGAGGCGAATTTCGCCCATATCTCTTACACGGACGCGATCCATGCCGTGCACGATGCCAATCGAGCTTGGGAATTTCCCGTTCAGTGGGGCAGCGATCTGCAAACTGAGCACGAGCGATTCCTCTCCGAAGAAGTCTTCAAGAAACCGGTCATCGTCACCGATTATCCGAAGGACATCAAGGCCTTTTACATGCGGCTGAACGACGATAACAAAACCGTACGGGCGATGGACGTGTTGGTGCCGCGCGTCGGCGAAATTATCGGCGGGAGCCAGCGCGAAGAGCGCTATGATGTCCTGGTTGAGCGCCTGCATGAAACCGGCTTGGATGAGAAACCTTACTGGTGGTATCTGGATTTACGCCGCTACGGCTCGGTTCCTCATTCCGGCTTCGGCCTCGGCCTGGAGAGAATGATGATGTATCTCACCGGCCTAAAAAACATCCGTGATGTCATTCCCTTTCCGCGCACTCCGGGCAACGCGGATTTTTAGCTTCACGCTCGGCTGATGCCGAATCTCACTCTAGACGGAGACCCGTAACGATCCGCTCGGCCTCGGACCAAAGTCCATTAACATTCACGGGGTCACAGGATGTTTACTTAAAAATCGTCCTTAGTTATGCGGTGCTTGCTCGACTAAGAGTCCAACTCCGCGGTATTCGGCGGTGATCCGATTCGCACTCACGATCGCCTCGTCGAGAGCCAGCCGATCCGGGGGTAGATTAACGCCGCGCCGGTCCCTCACCGCAGAATCGTTTGAATGTCCGGTGCTTCGCGAAAAAACACCGCCTTTAACAGATTCGCGCGTTCGTCCTTGGAGGGCTTCGCCGTCCAGGCGGATGAGGGCGTGTAAAGAAGCGCAGCCCACCCGAAAATGGAGTGAGTCTGGTACGTAAATGAGACCGATTTCTTCTGTTGTGCGTGCCTGGGGGAGTACAAGAGAAAAGAAATTTCATTCTTTGAGTTGCAAATCTGCGGAATGAGCCCGACAGTTCCCATCATCAGTATCTGTCCGGCAAAACCCAAGGGACAGGCCTCGTACGCATTCGTTTCTCTGTACGAGAAAGACGCCAAGATTAAATCACCGCGGACCCTACCATTCGTGTATTGAACCGCTTTGAAAAGTCCGGTTCTGTTCAAATCCTCGACGAATCTTCCGAGCTCATACGATTGCGCTGGGTCTGCCGGCGAGTCGATGCCGAGGACGAGGCCTTGAAACATTTGTTCACCCTTCTCGCTCTCTCGAAGAGGTAACAAAGGACTGGCAAATTTGTACGCGACGCACCCGCTCACGAGGGATACGGAGAGCACCACTCCCACACTCCAGCAAAGCTTTAGGCGATTCGTGCCGCGCATCGGACCTTTCGCAGTTTTCATTATAATATATCTTCACCAACAATCTCTACTTAACGTATTGAATCATCTAAAATGTAACCCTAGCAACATAGAGGGGCCTTTCTACCGGACGTTGTTGACTAAGACTGCGAAACGACAAAAGGGTCGCTTCTCATAGACCACTTTATCTTGTTCGTCGATCACAACCGTCACGTTTTTGTTCGAGTGTAGATCGACGGCTCCATATAATTTCATTTTCGTCTCCTCCTTCGACTGCAATTTGGTCTCCCAAACTACCGCCTACCGGAGAAACCTTCGAGATGATTATCAAGTCCGCTCTTAGCTCATACTTCAAGGTGCCGTTCTTGGATCTTGCTGTGGCCGGATTGACCTTACGGCCTGATTCCAGCGGTTCAAAACGTTCAAAGCCTTACGATTTCCCCGGCTTTTACAGTGTCGGTTAAATACGCCGTGATAACTCAGTCCTTCCAACGTACTTTATCGTCTCACTGAAAATCCTAATCACACCGTATGCTTGCCGTTGACTTTGTCTCGAACAAAAGTACCCGAACTCAGTAGTAGTTCTAATGACCCCGGTACATTTTCGCGCCTTTTTTTGGCGACACAAAATAAATGACTTCGTCGCCGTCGCTGCCACTTGAGTTTGTTGCGATTGGGTTTTTTATTATCGGTATTTTTGAAGGGCTGGTAATGGCGGTTTCCTAGGAGTTTGTCGGAGAAAACATTTGTGAATGGAGTAAAAACAGATATCTGACTATGTCGCGAGCAATTCAAACTTGCCGCGCACTCCAAGAGCGGGCTGGAGCCCTTAATCAGACCGCATTAATTCCCTCCACTAGGCGCATGCCCGCTTTCATCTTTATCTTAGGCCCCCTGCTAGTCGGCTGCAAACGACTGAGTCAAGGTTTCACAATGGCCCGGGGAAGAATCCAACTCGCTACTCGTGGATCGTATTAAGGTAAAAGTCACAGTCCGAGCACACCGTTAGCGATTCATCGAAACGGATACCGGCCGCAAAAACTCAGGTGCCTTGGCTAAGCGCGAAGCCTCGGCCGAATACGAGGAAGTGTTATTCCAACTTGAAGAGCCGCTTGGCGTTTCGCGAGAAAATATTTTCCTTGTCCTCGTCGCTGATCTTGGCTGCCTTGATCTCCTCCAGCGTCGCGCAATGCTCGTAGCTTGCGGGGTAGGAGTAAAAGAGGCTACCGAAAACCAGCCGGTGAGACCCCACGGACTCGACAAACTGCCGGACATAGCGAGAACCGCGCACATGGGCGGTGTCGAACAGGATATTCGGCGTTCGCTTGGCGATGTCGAGCGCCAGCTGGCTATTGGCATTCGTCGTCAAGGCATCCATGGACACGAAGGTGAGCTCCGGGAATTCCAGCGCCAGCCGCTCCAATCGCCACACGGCTTCCATATTCGACTCTGCATTGGTGTGAACTAACGGTGCGAGTCCCAACTCACTCACCTTCTTCAGCAGTGGCCGCATGAGATCATGATCGACGGGCACCCCCTGAAAGCGGTTATGCCACACCACACCCTCGAGGTGCAGCTCATGCTTGATTCGCTCCAGCTCGGCCAGCGAGCGCGCGCCGTGAAGCGGCTCCACCGTTCCGCAGGCCGCCGGAAATCGCTTGGGGTCTCGTTTCCGATAGGCGGCCACCGTGTCATTGCAGCGCATCGTGTCCTTGATACCATCCGCCTGGATATACCCCGTCGCCGCCAAAATCGCCGACCGTGTTACGCCGTTGGCGTCCATGATCTGCACGCGGCTACTATAATCCCGCTCCTGCCAGCCTTCTCCTTCCTGCAGGCTTCCTCCCGTCAACGAACCGAGATGATGGTGAATATCAAAGATCTCCACGGCGCCTCCTGAAAACGTGAAAGAAATTTAACAGGCTGCTGAAAAAGCGGGATTCATGCTTCGACAAGCTCAGCACGAACGGAAAATCTCTAAAATTGCCTATTCCTTCGTTCGCCCTGAGCCCGTCGAAGGGTGGACGAAAGGTTTTTCAGCAACCTCCTACGCCGAACCTCACGGGTCAAACGTATATTGTTTACCACAGTCCATTTTTAACCGGCCGCAAAAAAAATCTCGCACCTTTGGCGCGTACATAAATTTGTCGTAGTCATACTTCGAACCGTAACTCGACCAGATCTCCGCTCCCGGCTCGATATCCTTCACGGCAATAAAAACAAAATAGGGATAGTTACACAGCTGGCCCATCTCAGCATTTTGGAAATTCGTTTCTAAACCGTTGATCTTGCTCGGCGCGAAGTTGGTGCGGCTCACGTTACCGCCGTAATCTTTGCTATCGAGATACTTGTACGGCTTGGTTTCTTTCCACGCGCACTCGGGTATCGAGGCAAGGTAATGATTGCCCACGGGGTAGTCCTCGTCCGTTACGAGCCGGCCGCCCAACTCGCCGATCACTTCGCCTTTCTTAATTCCGACTACCGCAAACAGTCCGTTCCCTGCGCCTGGGATGGTCGATGGTTTGATCACCGTCCGCTTATCCAGTTCCTTGTCGATCTTGAGCACCGGAACCATTGGCGTCGGCGTTTCCGCGCCCAGCGGTACCACAGGCCTCGCCAGTAACAAAAGAGTAATAAATAGTCCGGTTAAATAAATTCTTTTTTTCATACAATGTGTCACAAAACGAAACTTGTCATTCGAGCGCAGCGAGAAATCCTAGATCTCTCACATACGTTCGGGATGACGATTCAATGTTTTAGGCCTTGATTTAAGCCGCTTGGCAATGGCTCGCGCGCGCGTTTCGAGTGATACGTTAGGGCATTACTAATTTATTAACCGTTGTCTCAGACAGCCGATCCTAACTTTTTCTCGCCCGGCGTTTTTTGGTTTCTTCTTCGTTGACCGTCATGGGTTCACGATCAATAACCACACCGTAATTTTTCTCCGCGCCTTCGATAGAGACATATTCGTCAAGCACGTCTTCGAGGACCATTTGCGGATCTCGATCGAACGGATCTCCCCAACCTCCTCCGCCTCCGCTTCGCGCCAGGACCACTTGTCCCGATGGAGAGGGAGAGCGATCCAGGAATGAATCGACCAGCAATTCATCCGATTTCCCGGGATTCACCACAAACCAATTTCCCGTTCCAGCCTTTCCTCCCGCATAGCCTCGTAAAGGGTATTTGTAGCCCTGAACAAAAATATTGACGATCGCGTCCTTTGCATTCGTCATCTCACGCACGAGCTCCCAAGCAGGCACGCCCCGCCACTTGCCCGGAGCGGCTGAGTCGGTCACATATTCGCCTCGGTGATAAAGATACGGAAACTGAATCTCGGTCATCTCGTAGGTCGGTATCCGGAGGGCGCAATGGGTCGCCGTATATCCTCCCCAACCGTCTTGACCGTAGGTGCCGCCCGCAGAGCAGGCGGAGGCAATATAATCCAGGCCGAGGAAGTAATTGCCATGGCGGCCATCAATCCCCCAGTTGTAAAGGAACGTTAGATCCAGCCCCGCAGTGGCCACTTTTTCCGGAACGCATTTTTCCAGCGCGGCCATCAACGCCTCGCATATCTGGTTGCCCACACATACCGTGGATTGTCCGGTCGGGTAAGGCGCATCAGGATTGACCACGGTTCCCTTCGGCAAAATCAGTTTCACCGGACGCAGAAAACCGGAATTCACGGGAATGTCCGGGCAAATCGCCGTCAACGGAGTATAAAGCCATGATGCGGTATTGCCGGCCGGAGAATTGACGCAGCCTTCTACTTGCGGGTGAGAACCGGTCAGATCTATGGAGATGCCGTCTCCCTTCACAACGACCTTGCAATCAACATTGATATCCTTGTGC
>JBGPIK010000017.1:0-35429 GCA_041484845.1 Binatia bacterium
AGAGATTAAAGGCCAACTCGTGAACGATCTCGGGAACGTTGGTAGCGTGTGCCATTGAATCTCCTTCCGAGTACTATACTCGAAAGGTTCTTACGCCGCAACATCGGAAACCAGACCCCGCAATTATTGTGACGTGCACCCCTGTTATTGTTTTGTGTTTGCAACTCTTGCCGTATTTCGCATATAAGAAGCTATTCTAATTTCATCGGACCGGGCCTGATCATGTCTCACTGGAGGTTACCTATGTTGAGAATTCTTTATGGCATTTTAGCCGCCCTGATGCTTTCCCTCCAGCTATCGGCTTGTACGACCCTCACGGGGGAAAGTCTTGGGCAAAACGTTGACGACACCACGATTACCACGACTGTCAAATCGAAACTTGCCCTTGAAAAAGCCAGCTCGCTGACAAGAATCGGCGTCGATACCGTCAAGGGCGTCGTCCATTTGACGGGAATTGTCGAAAGCGCCGCCGTAAGAGATCGGGCTACCACAGTCGCCCGAGAGGTCGGCGGGGTACGCGACGTCGTCAATAATTTGCAACTTCAGTCGAGATAACCCAAATCGATTTACGCAATTTTGTTTTGGACACAGCCGGTGTATATCCTTGTCCGGGGTACGGTGGGGATAGGCTGAACGCTTCAGAAACGGTCTAGATATCGCTTAGGGTTCTGCGCCGTCAATAGTAATGATATCGCCAACGTGAATGACACCCTCGATTACGATATCCGCCCTCAACCCCCCGCGGTGAATCAAGCCGCGCATGACTCCCTTGCGGGTTAGTTTCTCCATGTGCAAGCACGGCTCGCACAGGCGGGTGCCGCGCAATGTAACTTCGCCGATTTTGAATTCCCGGTTCACAAGATGATTGAGCGCAACGCCGCAGGTTACGATGTTACGGCGCGCGAGTCCCGCCGGCAGTTCGACCTGATAATCGCGCTTCAACGCCTCAATGGCTTCGCTCTCGATTAAGGTGATCTCGCGCCCCGTGCCGGGTTGATCGGAAAAGGTTCCCAACCGAACATAATAGCGATCCCCTTCCAACCCTCGACCTGCCCGAGCCCGGACCTCGGCGACGGATTGCATAGGCGCCGCGCCGATAGGCGCGATGTAAATTGAAACAACCGTGCCCTTGCCGTTCATCCCCTCAACTCGCTTTTTTTCGGCCAACGAGGGCGCTTATCTCCGGTGTCTGCATTCCTTCCTTAAGCGTGTTGACAGTCCCTCTTGCCAAAATTTCCTGCGCGAGGCGCCGCGTCGCCCCGATAGCCGCTTTGAGAAATCCGGACCCGTAACTGACTCGCGCTACCCCCAAATCCTGCAGTTCGCGGACGCTCGGCGAGGGCGGACCGGCCAGGATACTTATGGGCGCTTTTACTTCCTTGGCCAGCGTGCCAATGATCTCCCGTGTGTGCGCATTCATATAGAAGATGCAGTCACTACCCGCCTCGGCATAAGCGTTACCGCGGAAAATCGCTTCAGCCAATATTTTCTTGGGCTCATCCGTCATGACGTGAAAAGCATCGACCCTGGCGTTGAGAAAGAACTCGCTGCCGAGCGCCTGTTTGGTTTTCATCACCGCCGCAATTTTGCGTAACTGATCGCCAACCGGCACCAATCCACGAGTGCCGCCGGGCTTAACGCCGGCGCCGTCTTCCAGATTCATACCCGCCACGCCGAGCGCGATGAGGCAGCGCACGGTGTCTTGAATTTCATTTTCGTCGCCGTAGCCGCGTTCAGCGTCGGCATTGACGGGCACGGACACCGCGGCGGCAAACTTTCCCGTGGTATTTAGAAATAGCTCGCGGCTCATGACCTCGCCGTCCGGATACCCCAAGACTGCGGCGATGCCGCCGCTGGTGCTTTGGATCGCCTTGAAGCCCAACTGCTCGAAGAGTAACGCGCTGAGGACGTCGTAGGCGCCGGGCATAATGAGAATCTCAGGCGCGCGAACCAGTTCTCTAAGGATGCGGCTCTTGGCATTAGCCGGCGCAAGAACGCTAGGCGGAATTTGCTCCATCACGATTTCCTCCTGTTAAGGGATGAACGTATCGTAAATCCAAAGCACGGCAGGAAGCAAACGGGCTATCCGGAGCGGAAGGTGATCGTCCGCACCGGCGGGCGGCGTGCTAAAACCTTCCGGACCCTTGGTACTGTTGGGAAGCCTTTAAGACTTGCGATTAATTTCATCGAGCCGCCGCGCGCTCTCGTAAGCATCTCTTTGACTCGAATAGCCCGTTGAGCTTTGTTAGTATGCCAGGTCATGAAGGCTGTCCCCAAGGCTCTGACTATCGCCGGTTCCGACTCCGGCGCAGGCGCCGGCATTCAAGCGGACCTTAAGACTTTCGCTGCTCTCGGCGTCTATGGGACAACGGTCATCACCGCAATCACAGCGCAGAACAGCGTCGTCGTGACGAAGATCGCAGCGTTAGATCTTGATCTTATCGCCGCGCAATTCGATGCGGTCGTCGCTGACATCGACGTGAACGCGGTTAAGACCGGCATGCTTGCGACCGCGCCGATTATTGAACTGGTGGCGGCGAAACTGCGGCGCCGTAGGCTAGCAAATATTGTGGTTGATCCGGTCATGGTCGCGACATCGGGAGAGTTGTTGCTCAAGAAAAATGCCCTTGAAACGCTCCGTTCGGATCTCCTTCCACTGGCTGTCTTAGTCACTCCCAATATTCCTGAGGCCGAGGCCTTGACCGGAATACACATTCGCACCGTCAAAGAGATTCAGCGAGCCGCCGGGCGCATCCTCGATATGGGAGCGCACAGCGTAATCATCAAGGGCGGCCATCGCAGAGGTCCAGCCACGGATCTGTTTTTTGACGGCAAGAAATTCCGGGAACTGCGCACCCGGCGTATTCGCACGCATCATACTCATGGCACCGGTTGCACGTTTTCCGCAGCCATTGCTGCCTATCTGGCGCGTGGCGAAGCGTTGGAGAGTGCTGTCGTGCAGGCAAAGACCTATATCACCGCGGCGATCCGTCACAGCTTTCCCGTGGGCGCGGGCGACGGTCCGGTGCATCATTTTTACCGGTCGTGGAATAGAAAGAAGTAAGGAGAACATGGAGGTGTGAAGTGATGGGTTTTAGATTATTGCGCATTGCATTCGGCCAATACGGCATGATTCCAATACTCCAGTTCGCACGTCCTAGAATTACTTACCGGCCTGTTCCATTTCCGCGACAATCGATCGCGCGGCGACGACCGGATCTTTGGCTTCCAGGATCGGCCGACCGACAACGATATAATCAACGCCGGCTTCGATCGCTTCTCTGGGAGTCATCACGCGCTGCTGATCATTGCGTTCGCCATCGCGCTGGCGGATTCCGGGAGTGACAATCACGAAACGGCGGCCGCATGCCGCGCGGATATCGGCAACTTCATGCGGCGAGGCAACCACGCCGTCCATTCCCGCTTCCTTGGTCAACAAAGCCAATCGCACCACCTGATCCGCAACGTTACGCTGCACACCGACCCGGATGAGATCGTCCTGATTCAGGCTCGTAAGCACGGTTACCGCGAGCATGATGGGACGCCGCAACTTTTCCTGGCGGCACACCCGGCGCACCTCTTTGACCGTACTGCGCATCATCTCCAAACTGCCGGACGCATGGACGTTAAACATCTTCACGCCCAGGCGCGTCGCTTCAGCGGCCGCTTTGGCGACGGTATTCGGTATGTCATGGAATTTAAGATCGAGAAAAATCTCGCCGCCGACTTGTTGAATCAAGCGCACCGCCTGAGGGCCGGCGTGAGTGAACAGTTGCTTGCCGACTTTGAACATGCCGATCTCGGGCGCCAGCAGCTTGACCAGCTCGTTCACCTCGGTTAGATCGCCCACGTCCAGCGCGACGATCAGCCGCTCTCGCATGGAAGCGCGCGCGCGCACCAGCTCAAGGCTCGATGCCATTTCGTCTAGGCTCCTACGGCAGCGGTAATGATTTCTTGAATGTTCTGCGCGGCTACCGCGAGTGGGATATCGTCGCTCTTGCCATCGCGGCGCGAGCGTAACTCGATGCAACCCTTTTCCAATCCTTTAGCGCCGACGGTCACGCGCAGCGGGATGCCAATAAGATCGCCGTCTTTGAATTTGACGCCGGGCCGCTCATCGCGATCGTCCATGAGCACCTCAATGCCGCGTCTTTGCAACTCGGCATAAAGCGTATTACAAACTTCTTGAATCGCCTTGTCTTTGTAGTTGATCGGCAGTAGCAGGACTTGAAACGGCGCGAGAGCAAATGGCCAGATAATGCCGTTGCGGTCGTGGTTCTGCTCGATCGCCGCGGCCACCAGGCGAGTGATGCCGATGCCATAGCAGCCCATTTCGATGGGCTGCTCCCGTCCTTCGGCATCGAGGTAAGTCGCCCCGAGCGCTTCGCTGTATTTCTTACCCAAATAAAAGACCTGTCCCACTTCAATACCGCGATGCGTCTCGAGCGACCCCCGATCACACCGGGGGCAGGGATCGCCGGCAACGGCCAGGCGCAAATCGGCGAACGCCGCGGGCGTAAAGTCACGCTCCTGATCCACGTCAATGTAGTGCGCGTCCATCTCATTAGCACCCGTCACCGCTTGTTGAATTCCTTGAATCGCCTGATCTGCAACGGTGCGGAGGTGCAACCCCATGGGCCCCAGAAATCCCGGGACAACACCGGTCGCGGCTTCGATTTCGGCTTCGTCTGCGAGCGCAAGATCGCGGCAGCCCAGCACCGCCTGGAGTTTGAGTTCATTAATTTCATGGTCGCCGCGCACTAAAGCAGCAATGAGCTCTCTCTGTTCGGTTTTATAAACCAGGGTTTTGATAAATTTGTCCGGGGTGAGACGCAAAAACGCCGCGACTTCCGCTACGCTCTTTTTGCCCGGAGTCGAGACCTTCTGCGGTTTGGGCGTTTCCTTGATGATATCGCGCGCGGCGGGACGCCGGAGCTTGATTTCGGCCTTTTGCACATTGGCGGCGTAGTCGCACTGATCGCAGCTTGCAATAGCGTCTTCGCCGGATTCGGCGAGCACTTGAAATTCATGGGATTGGCTCCCGCCGATGGCGCCCGTATCCGCCTCTACCGGCCGGAATTGCAATCCACACCGGGTGAAAATCCGCTTGTAGGTTTGAAACATGTTTTCGTACTCGCGGCGACAATCGTCAACGTCGGCGTGGAAGCTGTAGGCATCTTTCATAATGAATTCGCGCCCGCGCATGAGGCCGAAGCGCGGCCGAACTTCGTCGCGAAATTTCGTTTGGATCTGGTAGACATTGAAAGGCAATTCACGGTAGGAGCGAACGACGCGACGCACCAAGTCCGTAATGACCTCTTCGTGGGTGGGACCAAGACAGAAATCCCGCTCGTGGCGATCTTTGAAACGCACCAGCTCTTTGCCATAAAGTTCCCAGCGACCGCTTTCTTGCCATAGCTCGGCCGGAGACGCGATCGGTAAGAGCAATTCCTGCGCGCCCGCTCGATTCATTTCCTCGCGCACGATAGCCTCGATCTTACGGATCGTTTTAAGTGCTAACGGCAGGTAATCGTAAATGCCGCGGCTGATCTGGCGGATCATTCCGGCGCGCACCAGCAGTTTATGACTGATCACTTCAGCGTCGGCCGGATCTTCCTTGAGTGTCGGTATGAGTGTTTGACTCCAGCGCATGGGGGTTCCTAGGCTTGAAAATGAAGTAGGGTGGAAGGCTAAGCGCTCGGGGCGAGCGCAACCTTTGACTCTCTTTCGCCGACCAGCTTTTGGACTTCTTCGATCAGCGCGTCAACAATTTGAGCTTCGGGTACTTTGCGAATGATTTCGCCGTGTTTGAAAATCAGGCCGATCCCTTTGCCGCCTGCCACACCCAAATCGGCCGCGCGCGCTTCACCCGGACCGTTAACTTCGCATCCCATGACCGCCACATGAATGTTCAAATGGCTGTAGGGAATCATGCGCTGTTCTACCGCTCCGGCAAGCGCAACCAGATCGACATCGGCGCGACCACAAGAGGGACAAGCGACAAACGTCAGGCCCTGCTTCTTAATCCCCAGCGCTTTCAGAATCTCAATCCCGACGCGCACTTCTTCGACCGGGTCGGCGGCCAAGGACACCCGAATCGTATCGCCGATCCCTTCAGCCAACAGCGTCCCCAGTCCAACCGCTGATTTTATCGTTCCGACACCCGGAGTGCCGGCTTCAGTGACTCCCAGGTGAAACGGATAACCCACCTTGTCGGCAAGCATTCGATAGGCCTCGATCATCATTAAAGGGTCGGACGCCTTAAGCGAGATTTTAATTTCGCGATAATTCAGCTCCTCGAGAATGCGAATGTGGCGCAGCCCGCTCTCGACCATACCTTCGACGGTGGGGCCGCCGAATTTTTGCAGCAGATCTTTTTCTAGCGACCCGGCGTTGACGCCGATTCGAATCGGGATCTTACGCTCGGACGCCGCTCTCACGACCTCTTCAACGTACTTGCGCGCGCCGATATTGCCGGGATTAAGACGCAGACCATCGACCCCCTGTTCCAGCGCCATAAGGGCGAGTTTATAGTTGAAATGAATATCGGCGACCAGTGGAATGCGAATTCGCTTTTTGATCTCGCCGAGTTGTTCGGCCGCCTCGCGAACCGGCACCGCAACGCGCACGATATCACAACCCGCCGCTTCAAGAGCCCAGATCTGATGCACGGTGGCGCTCGCGTCGCGGGTATCGGTTTTGGTCATCGATTGGACCGTAATCGGCGCATCTCCGCCGATTTTCACGCCGCCGAGTTGGATTTGTCTGGTTTTTCTTCGCTCGATCATCTCGTTATTCATCATAGTGGACGGCCCAGTAGCGGTCAACCAACGATTTTCTGGAAATCACAGGTCCACTCACCGGGCTGGCGGCTGAGTCTTCTTGGCGGTCCGAGCCGGCAAGCGCAGAACTCTTTCCCGCCCTGCGCTACCATGCGCTTTCTTCAGCGACCCGCCATCTCAGTGGCCAGCAACGCGTGGGAATAACTGTCGGGGTTTCGGTCTAAAGCCCGTGATTCTGACAATGGTTTGCTTGTTTATTTCGAAGCTTTAACGCTCTGCTTGTCCACCGGTGTAGCGTTTACTTCTTCCTTTTTCTTGCGGTCGCCTTCCGGAATGATCAGCAGGCGGCGGTAAGAACCTTGACCTAAGCTCCGCGTGGTCACCCACGGATCGTCCTGCAGCGCGGCGTGAACGATACGGCGGTCGGCGGCGCTGAGCGCATCCACCGTTACCGTCTTGCGCTGGCGCTTGGCCTTTTCGCCCAGACGCAGCGCCATGTCTTCAAGCGATTTTCGGCGCCGATCACGGTAGTTTTCAACATCGACGACGATATGGGGAGCTTCGCCGCCGGCGCGCTCCCCGGCAATCCGCGTAACCAGATACTGCAAGGCCTCCAAAGTCTGACCTTTGCGGCCGATCAAGAGCCCGCTGTTTTCAGCGCGGATTTCCAAAATCATTTCATCACGAGTCGGTTCGGTGATAATTTCCACGCTTGCCGGCACGCCCATCAATCGTAAGATCTCCGCTAAAGCCGTGCCGGCTTTTTCCGCAACGGCGGAAGTTTCGACTTGCGTTATCTGACCTTCTGCCGCGGAAGTCTTAGCCGCGGTGGTGATATCGAAACTGGCTTTTCTGAGTGCGGCACGAATGCGCGCCTTTTGTGCGCCGAAGCCGAGAATGCCCCTTTTGCCTTCGGACAGTATGTCGACGGTGATCCTGTCACGCTCGACCCCGAGCATCTTCAGAGCTTTATCGATAGCCTGATCAATGGTGTCGCCATCAGTCTCTACGATATCCATAGCCAAACCTCTCCTCGGCTGCTCATCGCTCGCGGCTGTTGATCCAGTACTGCTGGCCAATGGTCAGAAGGTTATTCACCAACCAATAAACCGTTAATCCTGCGGGGAACGACACAAACATGAACGTAAACATGAGCGGCATCATCATCATCATTTTCCTTTGATTAGGATCGCCCGCGCTCGGAGTCATCCATTGCTGTAAAAACATACTGGCGCCCATGAGAATCGTCAGCACGGGAATACCTGCAGGCAAGAAAGCAGGCCACCAGCCGGGGACTATAAAAGGTAACGACTGCCAGTCCGGTTTCGAAAGATCTTTGATCCACATAAACGGCGCGTGTCTTAGCTCGATGGGCGTGCTCAACGCATTATAGAGTCCGATAAATACGGGGAACTGGAGCACCATCGGGAGACATCCGCCGAGCGGATTGACACCGTTGCGGCGGTAAAGCTCCATGATGTCCTTGTTGAGCTTTTCCTTGTCGTTGCTCAGCCTTTCTTTAAGCTTTTCCATCTGCGGTTGCAGCCTCTGCATTCGCTTCATTGACACATAACTCTTGTGCGTGAGCGGCGCCATGAGGAGTTTAATCAAGAGCGTCAGCAGGATAATGTCGATCCCGTAGCTGGAGGTTACGCGGTGAAAGAAATGAAGCATGTAGAGTAACGGCACTGAGATGAACTCGCCGAACCCGAAAAGGCCGAAATCGATGGAGCGCTCGAGCTGCTTTCCCAATGACTTTAGCGTATCAAGGTCCTTCGGCCCAATGAACAGCGTGTAATGACCGTCACCCGAGGCGCCACTAATGGCGGCGGTCAGCGCGGCTCCGGTTTGATGAACCCAGGTTTTGTGCTGCGCGCCGTTTTCCGGCAGAAGAGCAAAGAAAAAATACGTATGACCGAATCCAGCCCACGCAATGTCCCCGGTAAAGTCGTGCCCCTTATTCGCCTCAGCAGGCGGTTCGCGCTTGATTTTGTTATCGACGACCGCGATAAATCCCTCAAATTTCGCTTCGGGATTCGGCACGCTATGGTCGCTCTTGTCGGTAAGCAATATTTCCGGAACCAACGGCTGCCCATCAGCTGTTTTAACTGACACATCGAGCGCGATGGGATACGTCGAACCCGAAAAAGTAAATGATTTGGTTATCGTGGTTCCATCAGGCGTATGCCCTAGGAAAATTAAGTTTCCTTTAGAGCCGTCAGCTAATCTGAGATCGCCCCCCTGGACTGCGTAAAGCAAATCGGCATCATCAAACGACGTCGCAACCTGCCAGCGGACCCCTAGCGGTAAAGGAACTCCCGGGGCTGACGTGACAATCTCAAAGGGCGGGCTATTTTCATCGACTGAGCTGCGGTAATGTTTGAGTTTAAAACTCTTCAGCCGGGCGCCTTGTGTTGTGAATACTGCGATGTAGTTGTCTGTTTCTATTCTAATTTGCTTGCCTTGCTTCCCCGCGGGCAACGTAACCGGCGGCGCAGCCTGGGGTATCGAAGGGGGTTCGGGTGGCGCGGACGGCGCAGATTTGTCAGCTTCTTTGGTAACCGAAGTTGGGGTTGCCGGCGGGCTTCCGTAGTAACGGCTAATCCACTCTTGGTAAACGACCAGGATGAGCAAGGAAAGGGCAACAGCTATAAACGCGCGTTTTTCCATTTGATAAAGATTAATTGACCGGGTCGTAGCCGCCGGGGTTCCAGGGATGGCAGCGACTCAGCCGACGCAGGCCGAGTGAGCCACCCTTCACAATACCGTGTTTTCGGATTGCCTGTGATGCGTAAACAGAACAGGTGGGATAAAAACGACACGCCGCCGGCACCAACGGCGTGAAAATCTTGTGGTAGCCCAAAAGCACAAGGGTTAAAATTCTACGCATCATTAAAGCCATTATTTCCGGCGACTCCGTTTCTCCCCAAAGCTATTTTCGATCTCTTTCTGAATCATCGCGGAAGAGAGCGCCGCCGCGCCTTTTCTCGCGATCACGACTATGTCTGAAGCCGCAACCCACTCGCGGCGCCGACGCCGAAAAAATTCTCGTACGAGCCTCTTAATCCGGTTCCGCACCACGGAATTACCGACCTTAGCGCTGACAGTAATTCCCAATCTGCTCTCTCCGCGCTCATTGCTCGTACTGATAACGATGAAATTGGGCGAGTGAACTTTCCTACCGGTTCGCGATAAGTTTAGGAATTCGGGTCGTTTTCTCAGGCGGGCCGATTTTGGGAATCTTTCCTTACCCCCGCGCGGCATTCACCGGCTCTTTACCTGCGCGCCCGCTTCGGCGGCACGGTTACGGTTAGTTTTTTGCGGCCTTTGGCCCGACGCCGTTTGATCACCTTGCGTCCGCCGGGAGTCTCCATTCGGCTAAGAAACCCGTGCGTTCTCTTCCGCCTCACATTACTCGGTTGGTAAGTTCTTTTCATGAAGTTTTACTCCTTCGGCAGCATAAACCACCACACGTTAATTTCAATCACAGAGTCCTGGTATTGTCAATTTTAACGGATTTCCGGTTTGAGGGAGCGTTGCATCAAATCGCGCACGGCGGCGAAAGGTTTTTTGCCGCCGTAAAGAACCTGATACATCTGTTCCACAATCGGCATTTCCACCCCTAACCTAGCCGCAAGCGAATGCACGGAGCGGGTATTGCGAATGCCTTCCGCCACCATGCGCGTTCCGGCCATGATTTCTTCAAGCGCTTGCCCTTGAGCAATTTGCAGGCCCACTTTTCGATTACGGCTCAGGTCGCCGGCGCAGGTAAGAATTAAATCGCCTAAACCCGGGAGGCCGGCGAGAGTCATCGGGTCCGCGCCCATGCACACAGCTAAACGGGTCATTTCCGCAAGTCCGCGGGTGATTAACGCCGCGCGCGCATTTTGACCCAGCCCTAAGCCGTCGCTGATACCAGCAGCAATGGCGATGACATTTTTTATGACTCCCCCCATTTGCACCCCGATAACGTCCTTTGACGTGTAAACCCTAAAATTATTGGTGCTCAGAGCCTCCTGGATTTCGCTCGCCACCCAATCGACATAGGCCGCGACCGTAACCGCGGTCGGCAATCCGCGCGCTACTTCAAGGGCGAAGCTCGGGCCGGAAATAAAAGCGTGGCGGTTCTTACCCCCATCCCCGGCAATCTCCGCCAAGACTTCGCCCATAGTTTTTAAACTCTCTTCTTCCAGTCCCTTGGTCCCGCAGAGTACGATCGTTTCGGAAGGTAGTTTCGCCGCAACCCCTTCCATGACCTCTCTCATGGCGTGCGAAGGAACAGCACAAATGACCAAGCAAGCTCCGGCAGCGGCTTTATCGAGTGACTGCGTGACTTCCACGCTGGCAGGCAAAAAAATGCCTGGCATATAGGTAGCGCTTTCTCGTTTTTCTGCCAGCTCCCGGAAACTATCCAACCCGTGGCACCATAGCGTGACCTGGCCATTTTTTTCAGCCATGAGCTTGGCGAGAGCGATACCCCAGCCGCCTGAGCCAACAACTGCGATTTTCCCCATAATAGTCATCTGCGGAAAGGCACAAAATACGAAACAGGCGAGGCTTTTCAATACGCAAGAGTATTGAAACCCGTGATCCGAACAAGCCCGTCACCACGCGGTCAACAGGGAGCCTGTCGACAGAGGGTAGCTCTCAATCGACCGCCGAAGCGAAACTTACCGATAAATTGAGAATTTGCATATCGATCCGGCTCGGCATACTTATTCTTCTTCGTCTTCGTCTTCCTCTTTCTCCGCCAGGCGCGCTAACGAGACCACCCGCTCATCGCCTTCCAGATCGATCAGGCGCACACCCTGGGTATTGCGGCCAATGACCCGAATGTCTTTGACCCGCAGCCGAATGATCTTGCCGTTATGGGTTATGAGCATGAGCTGATCTTCATCGGTAACCTGCTGACCGCCGACGACCCGGCCGGTTTTGTCGGTGGTCTTCATCGTGATGATGCCCTTACCGCCGCGCGACTGCAGCCGATACTCGTCCATCCCCGTGCGCTTGCCGTAGCCTTTCTCCGATACGGTCAAAATGTTGGCTCCGAGGCTCAACATCTCCATGCTGACGACCGCGTCGCCTTCGTCCATCCGGATGCCGACAACGCCATAGGTTCCTCGCCCCGTGGGCCGAACCTGTTCCTCCTTGAACCGAATCGACTGACCGTGCAAGGTCGAAAGGATGATTTCCTGCTGCCCATCGGTGAGCTTGACACCGATCACTTCGTCGCCATCCTCGAGGCCGATGGCACGGATGCCGGAAGCACGGGGGTTGGAATACAACATCAGTTCGGTTTTTTTGATCAAACCTTTCTTGGTCGCGAAAATGATGTTGCGCCCCTCGACAAACTCGCGCACTGAGAGAAACGCCGATACTCTTTCGCCTGATTCTAAGTTGAGCAGGTTAACGATCGGTTTTCCTTTGGCCGCCCGGCTGGCCTGCGGCAGCTCATGAACCTTAATCCAATAGACCTTGCCGATGGTCGTGAAAAAAAGAATATAAGAGTGCATCGACGCAATGAAAAGGTACTCGACGAAATCTTCCTCCTTCGTAGTCGTGCCGATTTTTCCCTTACCGCCGCGCCGTTGCGCTCGATAGAGCGTAATCGGATTGCGTTTGATATAACCCTCGTGGGAAATCGTCACCGCCATGTCTTCATCGACGATCAGATCCTCGATGGAGATCTCTTCGGTGCGGGCGACGATCTGCGTGCGCCGCTCATCGCCGTACTGTTTCTTGATCTCCTTTAGCTCCTCGACAATGATGCGGTAGATTTCTTTTTCACTGGCTAGGATCGCTCTGAGCTTGGCGATCAGCTCGACGGTCTCTCTATGCTCTTGCATGATTTTGTCGCGTTCGAGCCCGGTTAGGCGCTGCAAGCGCATGTCCAAGATGGCCTGCGCCTGGATTTCGCTCAGGCCAAAGGTCGTCATCAAACCCTCTTTGGCGACTTTTGGGTCTTGGGAATTGCGAATCAAGGTGATCACGGCATCGAGATTATCCAGGGCGATGCGCAGACCTTCCAGGATATGCAAGCGCTCTTCGGCCTTGCGCAGATCGTAAGCCGTGCGCCGGGTGACCACTTCTTTGCGGTGATCCAAAAACGCCTTCAGCGCTTCTTTGAGATTGAGAATCTTCGGCCGCCCCTCGACGATGGCCAGCATATTGATACCGAAGGACTCCTGCAGGGAGGTGTGTTTATAGAGTTGATTGATGACAATTTCGGCCATCGCGTCGCGTTTGAGCTCGATGACGATGCGCATCCCTTCACGGTCCGATTCATCGCGCAGATCGGCGATCCCGTCGATCTTCTTCTCTTGCACTAGGGAGGCGATCTGCTCGATGATTCTGCCCTTATTCACCATGTAGGGAATTTCACTGATGACGATCTGCTCTTTGCCGGTGCGCTTGACTGTCTCGGTGAAGGCTTTGCCGCGCATCTGCACGATGCCCTTGCCCTCGTGGTAGGCCTGCACGATCGGCTCTTTGCCGTGAATGAAGCCGCCGGTGGGAAAATCCGGACCTGTGATATGTCTCATCAGTTGCTTGATCGTCATTTCCGGGTTTTCCACCAGGGCCACCAGTCCATCCACCACCTCGCTTAAATTATGCGGCGGAATGTTGGTGGCCATGCCGACGGCGATTCCAGAAGCGCCATTGATCAACAGGTTGGGAATGCGCGACGGTAAAACCGCTGGTTCTTTTAATGAATCGTCGTAGTTGGGAACAAAATCAACGGTCTCTTTCTCGAGATCGGCGAGAATCTCTTCGGCAAGCCGCGCCATGCGAATTTCCGTATAGCGCATAGCCGCCGGGGGGTCGGGATCGATGGAGCCAAAGTTCCCCTGGCCATCGATCAACGGATAGCGCAGGGAAAAATTCTGCACCATGCGCACGATGGTATCGTAGACCGCAGTGTCGCCATGGGGATGATATTTGCCGATGATGTCGCCGACCAGACGGGCGGATTTCTTGTACGGCTTGTCCCAGGTATTGCTCATGTCGTACATGGCGTAGAGCACACGCCGGTGCACCGGTTTGAGCCCGTCGCGCACATCGGGCAAGGCGCGGCTGATAATGACGCTCATGGCATAGTCCATAAAGGACTGGCGCATCTCGTCTTCGATATAGACCGGGACCTTCTGCGATTTTAGAGTCGCTTCCATTGAATGAATTGTATCAGTAGTCGTTCAAACGTTTCGAACGTATGGAACGGCTTGAACGTTTTGAACTTCTTTCGATTAGATATCCAGATTTTTGACCGTGAGCGCGTGCTCCTCGATAAACTTGCGCCGCGGTTCGACTTCGTCGCCCATGAGGGTTGAGAAGATGTCATTGGCTTCGACCGCATCCTCTATCCGAACCTGCAAGAGAACCCGCGTTTCCGGATTCATCGTCGTTTCCCAAAGCTGCTCCGGATTCATCTCGCCGAGACCTTTGTAACGCTGTATGTACTGACCTTTCTTGCCGCCCTCCATGATGTAGTCGAGGACTTCCGTGAGCGAGCGAAGTTGCGCCTTGTGGTCGCCGTTCTCCACCGCATAAGGAGGCAGCCCGATGCCGCTAAGGTCGGTGAAAAGCTTTTTGATTTCCTTGTACTCCGGAGTCGTCAGAAACTCTCGGTCGATAACAGTCTGGACTCCGGTGCCGTTTCCTTTAAGCGAGCAAATGAGCTTAAAACAATTGTGTTCCGCGTCTTCTTCCAGAGCGCACGACAGCGGTGCCTGTTCCGGCGCCATCAAGTTTACATAGGAAGCGAGCCGTTCCTGTAGGCTCTTGAGAGCCTTTTCATCTTTGAGAGTTTCCTCGCTGAAATCCGCCTCCAATAACAGACCTTCGATAAGCGTACGATTTTTTCTTTTGCGTACGATGAGCGCCATGAGCTTCTCCCAGCGCGCCACTTTCTTGACGAAGTTTTGCAACGGTTGTCCAGCCAGCCCATTGCCGTCACGGGTCGCCCGAACCCGGATATTTTCCGTCCCAAGCTCGATCAAATAATCTTCCAATGTTGCCTCGTCCTTGAGGTATCGCTCCTGCTTGCCGCGTTTCACTTTGAAAAGCGGCGGCTGGGCGATAAACAGGTACCCTTTCTCAACCAGATCCGGCATCTGCCGATAGAAGAAGGTCAGCAGCAGCGTGCGAATGTGAGAACCATCGACATCGGCATCGGTCATAATAATGATCGAATGATAGCGTAGCTTTGCCGCATCGTAGTCTTCTTTCACGCCGGCGCCGAGCGCAGTGATCAATAAGCGGATTTCCTGGGATGATAGAATTTTGTCGAAGCGTGCCTTTTCGACGTTGAGGATCTTGCCCTTGAGCGGAAGTATCGCCTGATTGCGCCGGTCCCGGCCCTGTTTGGCGGATCCTCCTGCGGAATCACCTTCGACAATATATATTTCACTCAATGCGGGATCGCGCTCCTGACAATCGGCCAATTTCCCGGGCAAGGAGCCGGAATCCAGCGCTCCTTTGCGCCGCGCCAGATCTTTGGCCTTGCGCGTCGCTTCGCGCACCCGAGCCGCTTCGACGCCTTTGGCGACGATCTTCTTCGCATCGCTCGGGTGTTCACCTAAATAACTCGCAAACTTCTCATTGACCAGCGTCTCGACAATGCCTTTGACTTCGCTGTTGCCAAGTTTGGTTTTAGTCTGACCTTCGAATTGGGGCTCGGGAACTTTGACGCTGATAACCGCCGTTAAACCTTCGCGAACATCTTCGCCTTGTAAATTCGCTTCGTCTTTTTTCAACTGCCCACTGTCGATGGCATAGCTGTTAATGGTGCGCGTCAGGGCAGACTTGAAGCCGATCAGGTGAGTGCCGCCTTCGATGGTATTGATATTGTTGGCAAAGGAAAAAACGCTCTCTGAATAGCCGTCATTCCATTGCATGGCGATCTCGACTTCGACACCGTCTTTTTCCCCTTCGAAGTGGACGACCTTCGGATGGATAGCGGTCCGGGCGCGGTTTAGATGCTCGACGAAAGACAGGAGACCGCCTTGGTAGAAGAATTCATGTTTCTTCTGACTTCTCTCGTCGTCGATCGTAATTTTGACTCCGCGGTTTAGAAAAGCGAGCTCGCGTAATCTCTGGGAGAGTATGTCGAAACTGAAGTCCAGCGTTTCAAAAATTTTACTATCGGGCTTAAACGTGACGCGCGTGCCCCGTTCTTTGGATTTGCCGACCTCTTTCAATGGCGCCTGCGGAACGCCGCGCTTGTAGCTCTGCTGGTAGACTTTGCCGTCACGCTTGATTTCTACTTCCAGATCTTCCGATAAAGCATTCACGACGGAGATCCCTACACCGTGTAGTCCGCCAGAAACTTTGTAAGAGGCTTTATCGAACTTGCCGCCGGCATGGAGTTTGGTCAACACGACTTCAGCCGCGGAAACTTTTTCCGTGGAATGAATGTCCACCGGGATACCGCGACCATTATCGATGACGGTAACACTGTTATCGATGTGAATGGTTACTTCGATCTTGTCGCAATGACCCACTAACGCCTCGTCAATGGAGTTATCCACGACTTCATAGACCAGGTGGTGAAGACCGCGTTCGCTAGTGTCGCCAATATACATGCCGGGGCGTTTTCTGACTGCTTCAAGCCCCTCCAAAACTTTGATATTATCGGCGCTGTAATCGGATTGTTCTGATGCTCTTAATTCAGCCATTGTCGAATCATCACGGCGTGCAAAATTTGCTTGTAAATTTCTGAGGTTAGATTGACTTTTAAACCTACAAAACTGTACCGGAATCGAGCCCGAAAGTAAAGCGTCGGACAGCCTTTAAATTGGCGTATTGCGGAGCACCTTAGGCCGCGGTTTTGGCCTGCAGAGCACCCTTTAGCCACGCGCCGACGCCCCATGCGAGTGAGCCTATCGTATCCGTCACAAGCCATGTTGACAGATCTTTCCCCGTGAGCGAAAAGAAAGCCATGAAAAGCATCTTGGCCGCCCTGCAATTTCTCACAATCGCGCGCCGCTACCGAAGAGTGGAACTGAGCGCCCCCGACATAGGTTCGGGCATATTTTATTTTCCGCTTGTGGGTTTCGCTTTAGGTCTGATCTTGGCCGGGTTGAATTACTTGCTGGAGCCTTATCTCGAATCCGAAATTCTTGGCGCGGTTCATGTCACTATTCTGATCCTCATGACGGGAGCGGTTCATCTGGAGGAAACGCAAAAGACATTCGATCGGCTTTCGATTCGCTCCCAACCCGCGCACGCGTCCGACGGTTCCCTGGGCATCTATGGTTTACTCGCGCTGCTGTTGATTGTCCTATTCAAGATTCGCGCTATCGAAGTGATCGGTGAAACCCGTTCACTTACGCTCTTGATCACTCCCGCATTGGCGCGTTGGGCACCGATTATGTTAGTTTACGGCAGCAGCCCGGCAGCCAATGATTCCGCTTGCATCGCCGAGCAGGTAAGAAGCTGGCAGCTCGTTGCGGCGACGGCGCTGATGCTGGCCGTCGCCGGTTATTTCGTAGGTATTGCGGGCCTCTGGGTCGGACTTAGCCTCTCGCTTCTCGCGCTCTTCAGCCGCATATATGTCCATCGACGTAGCGGCGGTTTTTGTCAAGATGATTTGGGCCCGCTTATCGAGCTGAGTGAAAGCTTGAGTTTTGTTCTTTTTGCCTCCCTGTAGCCTGCAGCGGTTTGCAACGCATGAATTTGTTTCACCCTCTCTCACCGGTCGTTCCCGTCTTTCCGCTCGTCGGCACCGGCTTTGCTTTTGCCCATTGGAAAAAGATCAGTCTTGCATCAGTGACCGAGATCAGCGTTTACCTCGGAACTCCGTCTCTTGTTTTTACCTCGCTTGCGAGTAGACCTCTTTTTGCCGGCGACATTGTGGTTCTATTTTCGTGCTTGCTGCTCATTTTCGTCGGCGTGGGTTTATTGTTAGGTGTTTATTTCTTCTTGTTTCGTTTCCGCTCCGGCGGCTTTGCTTTGCCAACATTGTTTATGAATGCGGGCAACATGGGCCTCCCCTTGGTTTTGTTGGCCTTCGGTCAGGCCGGCATGTAACGGGCGACTTTGCTTTTTGTAATGGTCACTTTTCTCCAATACTCTCTCGGAATTTATATTCTGAACGGTCACGGCCGTGAATCTGATCGGCGTTGCAGGCCTCAATCGCCAAGTCCTGATCCTTTATAGTTCTCTTCCCGCCGCCGTGATCAATGTCATGCTCACCGAAAAATACCGTCAAGACCCGGAGCTCGCCGCCTCTATTGTCGTGCTTAGCACGGCATTTCCGTTGTGACGATTCCGTTGGTCTTCTGGCTGATCCTATAGGATCGCAGATTTTTCGCGCGCGGGACCTAGTGCAAAAGATAAGTAACGGCGTTGCGAAAAAAGCATCTTGACAGGTTATTCTTCTCGGGCTAGTGTCCGCGTAGTAGTTTACGGCTCTAGTGCCCAGGGAAGTCCGGTGTAAATCCGGCGCGGTCCCGCCACTGTAATTGGGTGCTCAACCGCAATTCAAGCCACTGTCCTAGCAGACGGGAAGGCTGCGGTTGATGGAAGCTAAAACGTGCTTCCAACCCACAAGCCAGGAAACCTGACTAGAGTTTTTTTTAACCGGCCTCTCCGGAAGAGAGAGAAAGGTTCCGCAATCTTTCCCGACATCACCAAGAGGCCGCTGATTGATTTTATGAAGCTGGCCTCATTCCTCGCGTTATCGGCGGCATTGCACGCAGTCGCGTTTTTCTATCCTGGCCCTTTCATGCCGTACCCTCACGAGCAATTCATCCCTGTTACCATCATAAGTCTCGACGATTCCCTAGGCGGTTTCGGCCGAGCGGGCGAAGCTAAAACGAGTGGAATTTCAAAGGCCACAGCGCAAACGTTGGGAAAGAAAAATGGCGCTGCGAGTTTTTATCCAAGCGCAACGAGCCACCTCGGCAGGTTTGACGAAAACGCTGTCAGCGCCGGCGTGGAGCCGCCCCGTTGGGCCACACAACCAGCAACCGCGCAGTTGGGCGAGCCGGTCCTACAGCCCGCGCCGGTGGAATACCCACCCGCTTCCGACGAGGCCGGCCCAACCGGCGCCAAGGTAGCGTTGGTATCATTGGCAGGCACCGCTAGCGCTGGTTCAGCGGGGAGCGGTTTGGGCGGCGGACAGGGCCAAGGATCGAGCGGCGCTGGTCAAGGTACCGGGGCCGGCGGCGGCGGTGGATTCTCACGCAGCGATTCTCGCCTCACCCAAGCGCGCTATCGGGAAACGCCTAAACCTTTGTATCCCGAGCGCGCGCGCAAAGAGGGTCAACAGGGGCGAGTTCTGCTTCGCGTCCTGGTGGATCAGGAAGGAAGATCAAAATCGGTGCAAGTGAGCGGCAGCTCGGGCAGCGCAACACTAGACCGCGCCGCCGCCGAAGCCATCAAGCTCTGGCGTTTTTCACCAGCGCGTTATGGCGATAAGCCGGTGGAGAGCTGGGTGCGCATTCCAGTTGATTTTCGTCTAACCGACGTTGGCGATTAATGACTAGCGAGTTGCTGAAAAGGTATGTTTGCAGGCTGCTCAAAAAGATCTCAGAGGCGAGGCGCGCGAAAAATCGACGAGCAGAGGCGTACTTAGCCAGTACGTTGGAGCGAGGCGATTTCGCGCAACGAAGCATATGAGTCTTTTTCAGCAGCCTGCCAGTCAAAGGAGGGTTTAAAGCAAACATTATCGACTGCAGACGGATGCAAGGGAAAGGGGTGAAATTCCCCTGCTGCCCCGCAACTGTAAAGGGCTACGAAAGCCGCCATAGAGCCACTGCTCAGGAGAATTTCGGATTTCGGATTGGGGATTTCGGATTTAATCCAAAATCGAAAATCTAAAATCAGAAATCGCTTCGGATGGGAAGGCGCGGCCAGTAGGTTTGAAGCCCAAGCCAGGAGACCTATCCATCTGCCTCAACACTCCCCTTTCGCGGGAAAAGGAGGCGGGTATGGTATTTATCTTCGTATTGTTGTCATTATTTCTTTGCAGATCTTCGCTGGCCGCGGAGGCAACGCCGGAGCAGACGCTCGCCCCCGTCATGGTTACAGCCACACGCACCGAATCTTCGCCTCAAGAGGCAACCACTTCGATCTCGGTCATTACCGCCGAAGAAATACGTCAGGAAGGCGCAGTGACGATTCTCGATGCGCTGCGCAACGTGCCCGGCCTCGATATAGTGCAGGCAGGCTCTCCGGGAAGCATCGCATCGCTATTTGTCCGGGGCGCCAACTCGAATCAGGTTCTCGTGCTTCTGGACGGCATGGAACTGAATAGCGTCACGGCAGGGAGTTTTGATTTTGCCCACCTACTAACGGACAATGTCGAGAGGATCGAAGTCCTAAGAGGCGCCGGCGGGTCGCTCTATGGTTCCAAAGCCCTGGGGGGCGTGGTCAATATCATTACCCGAAAAGGTAGCGGATCACCGCAAGTCACCGTGTCGGCGGAGGGCGGCAACGAGAGGACCCACCGGGAGACCGTAGGTGTTTCCGGAAAGTCCGGAGCGCTGGGCTATGCGCTCAGCTCCAGTTACCTGCGCACCGAGGGATTCACCATTAATGATGGCTATCGCAACGCCTCGGTTTCCGCGCGTCTCGACTATGACGTATTTGAGAATGCGTCGCTGAAGGGCGTGTTCCTCATGACCGACACGAAATTGGGTCTGGTTAACAATAATAATTTTATCGCTGTGCCGGACCCTGACGCCGGCGAGTCCGATCAGCATTTCACCGGCCAGCTCGAGTGGCAACAGCACATTTTGCCGGTGTGGGATTACCGCGTCTCCTTCGGAGTCAACCAATCCCACGAACGCTTCAGCGACCCCGATCCGTTGCCGTTTTCGGCGGCGCGCACATTGATCAAGCCACGCATCCTTACGCCGCAGTTTCAAACCAACTACCGCTTCCCATCCGGGCATCAGCTTACGTTCGGCATTGATCTGGATTTTCGACAGGCGGCATTCACCAATAAGGATTCCTTCGGCACCGTCACTGCGTTTCAAAAAACCCAAGACAACCAAGCCGTCTACCTCCAAGACCAATGGAAGTTGTTGGACGACCGATTGCTTTTAATCGGCGGAGTTCGCTACGACCATAACGAAAACTTCGGCTCCCACTGGAGTCCATCGGCTTCCGCCGGCTATTATTTTCAACAGACCGGAACTCGGTTGAAAACCAGTTATGCGACCAGCTTTAGGGCGCCGACTTTTGACGATCTGTTCTTTCCCGGGTTCAGCAATCCAAATCTGCGCCCGGAAGTGAGTTGGGAAACCGATGCGGGAGTCGTGCAAGATTTGTGGCAAGAGCGAATGCAAATCGAAGCAACTTACTTTCACCGGGACGTTAAAGACCTGATAACGTTTAAAGGCCTGGCGCCCCAGAATGTCGGGCAAGTGATTTTCGACGGCGCGGAGTTGGGTCTGCAGACCAAACTGGGCTACGGTTTCACACTCAAAGGAAATTATACTTACGTCAATTTCGACCAGCCGCTTACGCGTCGCCCCAAACACAAAGGCAACGTCATTCTCGATTATCAGAGTGGACCTTTGAATATTAACTTTAACGCCCATGTCACGGGCCGGCGGCTCGATATCGATCCAATCAACTTTAATACCATCAATACTCCGGGATTCGCCCGCTTTGATTTGGCAGCTTCCTACACGTTTCCTTGGACCGCGCCGGGCGTCAAGCAGGTGAGATTCTACGGGAAAATCCAAAATCTCGCCGATAAAAGATACCAAGAGGCAGCCGGCTTCCCCGCGCGCCCGCTCAATTTTTTAATTGGGCTACAAGGTACTTTTGGGAAAACTCCATAATTTTTGGTAAATCCGAATGAGCAAGAACTTACCTCTCCAACTCGGAGAATTCATATCCCAACCACGGCGCATCGTCTGTCTCACCGAGGAGACTGTCGAGCTCTTGTATCTTTTGGGTGAGCACGAGCGGATCGTAGGCGTGTCGGGATTCGCCTGTCGCCCAAAGGAGGCGCGCCAAAAGCCGCGGGTCTCAGCTTTCACATCCGCCAAGATCGATAAAATTCTCGAACTCCGACCCGATCTTGTCATCGGCTTCTCAAATCTCCAGGCGGAAATCGCGCGCGACCTGATTCGCGCCGGCGTCAATACGCTGGTGTTCAATCAGCGGTCGGTGGTGGAAATTTTTGAAATGATCCTGACTCTGGCCCGCATCGTCGCCGCGGAAAAAGCCGGTTTAAAACTGATTAAAGAGCTTCGGGGCGGGCTGGAGCATGTCGCCGAATCGGCGCGCCGTTTTCCGCGCCGGCCGCGCGTGTTTTTCGAAGAGTGGATGGAGCCGCTCATTGGCGGAATCCGCTGGGTGGAAGAACTTATAGAGATAGCCGGCGGCGAGCCCGTTTTCCCGGCGCTTCGGCATGAGCACGATGCCGCCCGGCGCATCGTGAATTCGCACGATGTCGTCACCGCGGCACCTGACGTCGTCATCGCTTCCTGGTGCGGGCGGAAAGTGAACAAGGATGTAATTCGTGCGCGTCCTGGCTGGGAGACGATTCCAGCCGTGCGCGACGGCCACCTCTATGAAGTGAAGTCCACTTACATTTTGCAGCCCGGTCCGGCGGCTTTGACGGAAGGCCTGCTCCAGCTCCATACCATATTGACCTGCGTTGCCGGCGTAGATCTGCGGGACGAGCTGCGCCCCGCTGAGCGGACTGACCCGGATCTCAAATTGTGACCGGCGACGAATCAGTGGCGTGGAGAAACAAGCCTTGATAATTTTAGTAACTGCCTCGAACGTCCTCCACGAAGATTCCATGAGATCGGTTGCGAGCGGGACAAGGCTCAAGGCCGGCATACGCAGGCGCGTGAAGCTTTCTCTGCCAGCGCTCCTTGCTTTTACGTTGATGGCTGTTCACTCTCCTGTTGTCGTTGCCTCCGACAGATTTGTCACCGACGATCAGGGCTTTCGAGTCGAAATCAAGAACGATGTCAGGAGAATCGTCTCCCTCGTGCCGACGAATTCCGAAATGGTCTGTCTGCTCGATTGCAGCCGCTTGGTGGGCGGGACACGTTATGACCGCTTTCCCGAAGAGTTGGCTTTGCGCATCCGGGAAAAGCGGCTCGAGGTCATCGGCGGCGGTTTCGACGCGAGCCTGGAGAAAATCGTCCAAATCGCGCCCGACCTGATCCTGGTAAACGGTCCCAGCCAGCAAAAGGTCGCACTGCCGCTGAAAAAAATGGGCTATCCGGTTTGGAGCGTCTGGCCGCGCGACCTGCACCGCCTAAAAAGGGATTTCTTGCTCCTGGGGGAAATTCTGGCTCAGGCGGTCAAAGCGAAAAAGATTCTGAATGAGGTTGAACACGGTCTCGCGGCAATCGAGCAGAGGGCAAAGGGAAACCCGAAAAAACGAGTCTACCTTCAAGTAGCGTCCGATCCGTTGATTACGGTGGGAAAGAATTCCTTTCCTCATTGGCTCATTTCCGAGGCGGGAGGAATCAATATCTTTCGAGACGTAATATTGGACTCAACCCAGGTCAGCCTGGAATCGATCATCGCGCGCGATCCCGAGGTGGCGATTTTTTTAACCGGACAGGAAAATTTTGTGAAAGAAAAGCTCGGGCGCCCCGAGTGGAAGGCGATCCGCGCCGTTCAACGCTCCCAGATCTGCTTTGTCGATTCGGCCGACATTAGGCGCAGCGTCCAGTTCCTCGCAGGATTAATAAAAATCCAGAGCTGTCTGTTGCGGGACAAGCCAACCGGCCCGGCGGCCTCGGCGGAGGCACGATGAAACGGCGCTTCTGGGGCTGGATAGCCATTGTTTCGTCATTGTTGTTTTCATTTCTGATAGCGCTCAGCGTGGGACCGGTCCGGCTCTCGCTTTTGGACATGTCCGCAACGGAAAAAACGATCTTATTCAATCTCCGCCTCCCCCGCAGTCTCTCGGCATTTTTCGTCGGCGGCGGGTTGGCCCTTGCAGGCGCAATTTTTCAGGGCCTGTTCCGTAACCCGCTGGCCGACAGTTATCTGCTCGGGATCTCCTCGGGCGCATCGCTCGGCGCGGCGGCAGCACTGGTGCTAGGATTGGCTTCTCCTCTGGCCAACTTTACCGCCGTCAGCGTCTTTTCTTTCCTCGGTTCACTCCTCGCCCTGGCATCAGTCTTCTACTTCGGCAGCCGGAACGGACGATTCTCGGTTTTCCGTTTGCTCCTCTCAGGCCTCGGGGTGGGCCTTTTCATCTCTTCTCTCGTCGCCGTGCTCATGCTCATGGCTGAAGAGCAGCTCAAGGCTCTGATCTTTTTCTTTCTCGGAGGATTTTCAACTTCGAGCTGGGACACCGCTTGGCTAGCGCTCGCCTGTGTGCCTGCAGGCGCCGTTACAGCGTGCTTCTTCGCCCGCGAACTGAACGTTCTCTTGTTGGGAGAAGAGACGGCCAAGAGCAGCGGGATCAATACCCGTCGGATCCAACTGCTCTACGCCGTCCTGGCCGCTTTTTTGACCTCAGTCTCGGTATCGGTTGCCGGTCTCATCGGTTTCGTCGGCCTGATCGTTCCGCACATGATCCGCATCATCTTCGGCGCCGATCACCGGACTCTCTTCCCGCTGACTTTTCTTACCGGCGGCGTCTTTCTCGTGCTCTGCGACACGGCGGCGAGAATTGTGATGGCCCCTGCGGAGCTGCCGGTCGGCATCGTCACCTCTCTCGTCGGAGCACCGCTCTTTCTTTATTTGTTGCGGAAGGAAACGGGCGAATACGGTCTCTGACATGGAACCGCAAGCCGTTATCGAGATCCAAAACCTCTCCTTCGGATACGAGGAAGAGCTGGCGCTGAAGGAGGTCTCCCTGTCCGTCCATGGGGGAAATTTCTTGGCGCTCATCGGCCCCAATGGCTCCGGCAAGACGACGCTCCTGAAAATTCTCCTCGGAATTCTCGCGCCGCAGCAAGGAACGGTCTTGCTGTATGACAAGAGGCCGGTTACTTATCCGCCGAAAGAAAGAGCGAAGAGGATCGCCTATGTCTCGCAGCAGCCCGCCGCGAGTTTTCCGCTGACTGTGTTTGAGCTGGTCTCGTTGGGGAGATACCCGTATTCGGGCCGCTTCGCGCGCGAAAACAATGAGAAGACGGCTGTTGCAGAAGCATTGGCGCTTACGGACTCCGCTCATCTGAAAGATCGCAAATACGCCACCCTTAGCGGCGGCGAGAAACAGAAGGTGTTGATTGCGCGGGCGCTCGCCCAGTCGACGGGTATCTTGCTGCTCGACGAGCCGACGGTTCACCTGGACCTCTACTACCAGATGGAGATTTTAAAAACATTGAAGCGGCTGTGTATCGAGCGGCAGACAACAGTCGTTGCCGTTTTGCATGAAGTAAATCTCGTTTCGCTCTTCGCCGATCAGGTGGTTATGCTGCGCGGCGGAAAGATCCACGCCTGTGGCGCCGTTCGGGAAGCGATGACGGAAAAAACGATCGAAGAGGTATTCGGCGTCGCCATGACGGCGAGAGAAGATGGCGCAGCGGGCGGCCGCTATTTTGTGCCGCGTGACCCGCTCATTTCCAAATGAGGTCGAGCGTGAAAGGATTGTTGATCGCCGGCACGCATAGCGGCGTTGGCAAGACGACGGTAGCGACAGGGCTCATGGCGGCGCTCCGGCAGAAGGGTCATAAAGTTCAGCCGTTCAAGGTCGGCCCGGATTATATCGACCCCTCTTATCACGAGGCAGCCTGCGGCTTGCCTTCGCGTAATCTCGACTCGTGGCTGTTGGAAGCGGCGGTGATGAAAGAGTTTTTTCACCGTGCAATGACGGGAAAGGATCTCGCTATTGTCGAAGGGGTAATGGGCCTTTACGACGGGTTTCGCGGAGACAGTGAAGAGGGCAGCACCGCTCAGGTCGCCAAGCTCCTTGGCCTCCCGGTGATCCTGGTGCTCGATGCTTCCGCTGCGGCTCGCAGCGTCGGGGCTGCCGTCTTGGGCTTCAAAGAATTCGACCCGGAAGTCAATTTAGCGGGTCTCATCCTAAACGGCATCGCGGGAGAAAAGCATTTAGAATTCATCAAACCTTCTTTAGCCAAGGCGGGCGTTCCTTTGCTTGGATATCTTCCGAGAAACCGTGATATCGCCCTTCCCGAGCGCCACCTGGGACTGGTCCCGAACCACGAAGGCACGGTCCGCCGAGATTTCTACGACTGTTTAGCGAAACAGGTGGGGCAAACGATCGACATCGACGGCCTCCTGGCTCTCGCCGCGCCAATCGTCGCGCCGAATGAAAACGAATCTGTGATTTTTCCTCGCGAGACGATGCGCCCCAAAGCGGCAATAGCCGTGGCGATGGACAAGGCGTTTAATTTCTATTACGCCGACTCATTGGATCTACTTCGCGCGTGGGGCGCGGAGATTGTTCCTTTCAGCCCGCTCGAAGATCGCGCGCTGCTGCCATCCGTCGCCGGAGTTTATATCGGCGGCGGGTTTCCGGAGCTTTACGCGCGCGAGCTGTCGGACAACGATGCGATGCACACCACACTCCGTTCGGCTGCGCTACGGGGCATGCCCGTCTATGCCGAATGCGGCGGCCTCATGTATCTCGGGGATAGCATCGAAGATGGAGAGGGACGCGAATTTCGCATGGTCGGAGTCTTGCCGTGCCGCTCTTCGATGAAGCAAACACGCCTCACACTCGGTTATCGCCAGATAGAAGCGCTCGACGATGGCCCATTGTTGAAGCGTGGAGAATCGGTCAGGGGACACGAGTTCCATCTCTCGGCACTGAAAGAGAGACCGGACGTTCCAGCCGCCTATCGTGTGCTCGACCAAGACGGACGGTATGAAGGCTTCCGAATGAACAATGTTCTCGCCTCTTACATCCACCTCCACCTGGGAAGCAAAAGAAATCTCGCGCGCGACTTTGTAAACTTCTGCACCGTGTGGAGAGAAACATCTTCGAGCTGAAATCATGCGAGCAAAACGATTGATGGTCCAGGGGACCGCCTCCTCTGTCGGCAAAAGCACTCTGGTTACGGCGCTCTGCCGCATCCTAAGACAGGAGGGGCTGAGCGTCGCGCCGTTCAAGGCGCAAAACATGTCGCTCAATTCTTTCGTTACGCCGGACGGCGGCGAGATCGGACGGGCGCAGGCGGTCCAGGCGGAGGCGGCCGGCGTCGAGCCGTCGATGGAGATGAATCCGGTTCTTCTCAAGCCCGAAGCCGACAACCGCTGCCAATTGATCGTTAAAGGCAAACCGCTGAGACAGGTGGCGGCGGCCGACTATCCGTCCGTGAAAAAGACATTGTGGGCTGCGATCACCGAGTCTCTCGATCTTCTCCTGGCGCAATACGATGCCGTCGTGATCGAAGGCGCCGGCAGCCCCGCCGAGGTGAATCTAAAGGAAAGGGATCTAGTTAACATGCGGGTCGCGCTTTACAGCAATTCGCCGGTGTTGCTCGTGGCGGACATTGACCGGGGCGGCATCTTCGCGTCGCTTGTGGGAACGTTGGAGCTGCTCGATCCGGCGGAGCGAGCTTCGATCAAGGCCTTTGTCATCAACAAATTTCGCGGCGATCTCTCGCTCCTGCAACCGGGGCTCGCCTGGCTCGAACAGCGCACGAACATACCGGTGGCGGGCGTCGTACTGTACTATCATGACATTCACATCGCGGAGGAAGACTCCGTCTCGCTGGAAAAGCGAACGACGATGAAAAACAAAAAAGACTACGATCTCGATATCGCCGTCATCGCCCTGCCTCACATTTCAAATTTTGACGACTTCGATCCGTTCGAGCACGAGCCGAAAATCCGGCTTCGCTACGTCGAAGCCTATGATGAACTCGGCGAGCCCGATCTGATCCTCTTGCCGGGAACCAAAAGCACCATCGCCGATCTTCGCTTCCTAAAGGAAAAAGGACGGGACAAAGAGATCGTCCAACGAGCGCGGCGGGGCACGCCGATTATCGGCGTCTGCGGCGGCTATCAAATGTTGGGTGAGTCGATCCACGACCCGAATCAAGTGGAATCGAGCGAGGCGGAGATTTCCGGCTTGGCCCTCCTTCCCATCTCGACCCGCTTTCTTCCGATTAAATCAACGCATCAGGTGAAGGCGCGCACCTTACCGGGGCGAGGACTGTTGCAGAACGCCGGCGGGATGTCGATTAGTGGTTACGAAATCCACATGGGCGAGACGGCAGGGACAGCGATTTCCACGCCGTTTCAAATCGTCGAGCGCTCACAAAACCGGTGTGACGAAATAGACGGTTGCCTAAGCCCAGATGGAAACGTGCTGGGCACTTATATCCACGGCCTCTTTCATAACGAAGGATTTCGCCGGGCGATCTTACGCGAGCTGGCGGCGAGAAAAGGCGTCGTGTTTGCTCCGTCGCATCCCGCGATCTCTGCGTCAGACCAATACGATCGCCTGGCTTCACTCGTGCGCAGCAGTCTAGATATGGATCTTATTTTCCGCTTGCTCCATCTCCGCTAAGACGCGCGATTTGCCTTTCTGTATCCCAGCGCGTCCTGAGCGATGATGACTTTTTGAATGTTCGTTGAGCCCTCGACGATCTGATACGACTTGGCATCGCGGTAATACCGCTCCACGGGAAACTCGGTGGAGTAACCGTAGGCGCCGAGAATTTTAAGCGCTGCATCCGCCGCATAAGCTGCTGCTTCCGCCGCGGCAAACTTGCCGATCGAGGTTTCCAGGTTATTCGGTCGCTTTTGATCGGCCAACCAGGCAGCGCGATAAACGAGCAAGCGGGCCGCTTCCTCATGTACGATCATCTGGGCGATGGGATCTTGATTCATCTGAAACTCGCCGATTTTCTGTCCGAACTGCACGCGCTGATTGGCGTAACATACGGCGGCTTCCTTGGCCGCCCGGGCCACGCCAAGCGCGCCGGCGGCGCAATTGAGGCGTGTTTGGTTGAGTTGCCACATGCACACTTTGAAGCCATCACCTTCTTTACCAAGCCGGTTGGCCGCGGGAATGCGGAAATTGTCAAACGTCAACTCACCGATGGGCGAACAATTCGCGCCCAGGGTGTCGAGGGATTTGCGTGTGACGCCTGGTTGGTTCAGATCGGCATAAAAAGCTGTCATGCCGCGATGCTTTTGCGCGCGGTCTGTATACGCGTAGACCAATCCGCCGTTTGTCACCGGCGCGTTGGAGATCCAGATCTTGTTGCCATTGACGATATAAGCGTCGCCTTTTTTAGTCGCGGTGGTGCGCATTCCTGACACATCCGATCCGGCGTCCGGTTCGGTAATCGCGAAACAGCCAATCACGTCTCCCTGCACCAACGGGGGAATCCATTTCTTTTTTTGTTCCTCGGTGCCGAACTGCAGGAGCGTTAACGCCGGGCCGATCTGCATGTTGATCGCAACTCTCATGGCACTGTGAACTCGCGCGATTTCTTCCGTGATCAAGACCATGGCGAGAAAGCCCAAGCCGCTGCCGCCGTACGTTTCGGGAATTACGGATCCGTAGAAACCCAGCTCGCCCATCTTCTTCACTAGATCGTGGCGAAAATTGTGCTCCTTATCATCCTTCGCCGCCGTCGGCGCAATCTCTTTTTCGGCAAACTCTCGTGCCAAGTCACGCACCGCAATCAACTCTTCCGATAATTCAAACTCCATTATTCCTCCTCAATTACGCGAGAGTCCGAAGCCGTGAGACAACAGTGTTCCACTCTTCTTTCCTCCCTGATTCTTTTTTCTGTTGCCTACTTGGTCAATTCCCGAGCAATGACCAGCTTCTGTATCTCCGATGTCCCCTCATAAATCCGCAGCGCCCGGATATCACGGTAAAGTCGCTCCGCGATATGTCCTGCGATCAGTCCGACGCCGCCATGAATCTGCAGCGCTTGATCGATAATCCTTTGCGCCGCTTCGGTCGCATAAAGCTTCGCCATTGAAGCTTTCTGCTTCAGATCGCTACTGGCGATATCGTTGGCCCAAGCCGCTTGATAAACGAGCAGACGGGCCGCCTCCAATTCGGTTGCCATTTCCGCCAATTTGAACTGAATCCCCTGAAATTGCGCGATCGGCCGCCCGAATTGCTGCCGTTTGCGGCTATAACGTATGGCTTCTTCGAGCGCCCGCTGCGCCAAGCCAAGGGCGGCCGCCGCCACCGTGCAGCGCAGCGTATCTAATGTCCGCAAAGCAAGCGCAAGCCCCTCGCCTTCGTTTCCCAAAAGCGCAGCGTCCGAGATCAGGCAATTTTCAAACGCGATGACCCCGATGGGATGCGGTGATAGAAGGGCGGTCTTCTCTTTGACAACCAATCCGGGAGCCGTGGCGTCCACGATGAACGCGCTTACGCCTTTAGCTTTTTTCTCCGGCTCGGTTGCCGCAAAGACCACATAGTGATCCGCAATCCCGGCGTTGGAGATAAACCGCTTGGTGCCCACAAGAGAGTATTGCGTGCCGCGGCGCGTGGCTTGAGATTTGAGTGATGAAACGTCGGATCCCGCCTCGGGTTCCGTAATCGCGAATGCAGCAATCGCTTCTCCGCTCGCCACCCTGGGCAGATAACGGCGTTTTTGCGCTTCGTTGCCTGCGAGCGTGATCGGGTAACTGCCCAAAGCCTGCATGGCGAACATCGTGTCGGCGAGTGCTGACCCGCGCGCCAGCTCTTCTCGCATGATGCACAGATCGCGCGCGTGCACAGTTTCGCGTGCGCCGCCATACGCCTTTGGAACTGCGTGGCGCGTGAATCCCGCCTCACCGAGGCTTTTAACCAGCCGGCGTGCTTCATCCTCAAGGTCGGCTCCCGCGCCTGAATCGACAAGGAGATTTGTTTCTACCCACGCACGCGCGCGCTGGCGCAGTTGTTCGTGGTCCGGATCAAAAAACGGCAATAGTTCCATCGTCATTCCCCAGCGATTCAGTGCAACGCGGTTCTTTTGCGTCGACCAACGAACCTACATCATCGTCGCTCCGCCGTCGACGCTTATAGCCTGGCCGGTCACGCCTGGCAATTTAGCACAGAGCAAGAGCGCCAGATCGGCCACTTCCTCAGGCGCGATCAGCCGCTGTTGCGGCGCGCTGCTGGCGAACATCGAGAGAATCTGCTCGACGGTTTTGCCTGTCTTCTCCGCCATCTGCCTAGCGTTTGCATGTGTCAATTCGTCATCGAGATAACCCGGGCAGATGGCATTCACGGTGATTCCCAAACGCGCTGTTTCCAATGCCAACACCCGCGTGAGACCCAACAAACCATGCTTCGAGCTCACATAGGCCGAAACATGGGAATAGGCGACCTTAGAAGTGGTTGAACCGATGTTGATGATCCGACCCCAGCGCGCCTCGATCATCTCCGGCAGAAATACCTTGCAGCAGTAATATGTGCCTGTCAGGTTCGTCTTTAGGATTTCGTCCCATAGACTGTCGGGCATCTGCAGGAAGCTAGCCGCTTTGGCCACGCCCGCATTATTGATAAGTATCTGTACGGGTCCCCAGCGCGCGCGGATCGCCTCGGCCAACCGTAGTACCTGATCCTTCTCGGTAATATCGCAAGGGAGAGCCAGGACGGCACCGCCGTCGCGATTCATTTCTTCAGCCGCCGCTTTGAGTTTCGCTTCACTGCGCGCCGAAAGAACCACCCGGCTACCCTCCCGCGCAAAAGCCTGCCCCAAAGCCCGCCCCAATCCGCCACTGCCGCCGGTCACTAAAACAACCTTATTTTGAAGCCCCTTCATAAGGCGAGGATAGTACATTCCTTCGGCCAAAATGCAATGGATCGACTCTTTTTGAGGGCGGGCCGGCGCTTGTGATCTCCGTCTTGTCCTCGACCTCCGTTTTCGATAAAGGGGGTAGCATGACAAGGAAATTTTTAGCACTCACCTCTGTGCATTTTTTCCTTTGGCTCTGGCCTGCCGCCCTGGGGAGTGAAGAACTATCGGCACAGAGCTTAGGTCAGATCTGGCGTGATGCGCCGGCCGCTAGTGCGGAGACAGAGCTCGATCGTTTAAACCGCGCATTTGTGCAATTGGCGAACGATGCGCGTCCTGCGATTGTGCAGATACGAGTAACGACTGTCTTCGACCCAAAGTCGAATTCCGAGGCTCAGCCGCAAAACAGCCGTGGTACCGGCTTTATCATTCATCCGCGAGGCTACATCCTGACCGCGCAGCACGTCATTGACAAGGCCAAAGAAATCGAGGTGCGGGTCGGCGATTCACAGCGCTTTCCGGCGCGGGTCATCGCAGCGGATACGCAAGTCGATGTGGCAATCTTAAAAATAGCGTCGGATCGGGAGCTGCCAATTCTTGTCTTGGGCAATTCCGATAGCCTGCAAGTCGGCGACTTAGCCGTGGTCTTTGGTTATCCATTCGGTCGCGAGAGCTCAATGAGCTTAGGTATTATCAGCCGTCCCGGTAGAAGCTACCCCGAATCGGCAAGTTACGAGTTCATACAAACCGATGCAGGGGCCTACGCCGGCGGCAGCGGCGGTCCCTTGCTGAATAGCAAGGGACATGTGATGGGTATGATTACCATGGCTTCGGAGAGAGGAAACATGGGATTTGCCACGCCGATCAACGTTATTCGCAAAATCATACCGCGGCTGCTGAGCGGCGAAAAGTTCGCCTGGGGTTGGCTCGGGGTTCAAATGGCTGAAGTTTCGTTGCAGCAGACCCAGACTCTCGGTCTTTCATCCAACGGTGTCGTGGTCAGCTCGGTGTTGCCGGGTCAGCCGGCGGCACGCGTCGGCATTCAGAAGCGCGACATTATCCTCTCCGTGAACGGTATTCGAGTCGATAGCCCTAGGGAGGTGGCGCGCATGATCGGTGGGCTAGAAGCCGGTAAAGTGGTCAAGCTCACGATTCTGCGAAGAGGCCATACCTTGCAACTCTCGGTGCCGCTTGGAACCAGACCCGACTCGACGAACGAACGGGAGGGATGAGTCCGGTACTGCACCATTTAAGTTGAGCGCAGGTTTCCTCGCGCGTAACCTGAGCGCTATCGGCGCTCTAACGCTGGCCATTCGGTCATCTCGCCATAGATCTATTTTCCCCCAGCGCTCGGGTCACGATCTTCCCCAGTTAAGCGTCTTTGCTGCTCCGCATAGTGCAGCAGTTTTCTTTGCACGCGGTCATTAATCGTTTCCGGGGGATAATGACCGTCGTCCTGTCGCTGTCCAGCCGAAACACCGGTCAGAACTTCCAGGCCCTCATCGATCGTGCCCACGGCATAAATATGGAATTTGCCTTCTTTGACGGCACTGACCACATCCGAACGCAGCATCAGGTTGCGCAAATTGGCGCGCGGTATCATGACCCCCTGCTCGCCGGTTAATCCTTTTAGCCGGCAGACGTCGAAAAAACCCTCGATCTTGTAATTGATGCCTCCAATGGCCTGAATCTCGCCTTTCTGATTGACTGAACCGGTGACCGCGATGCCTTGCCTGATTGGGATTTCGGCGAGGCTGGAAAGAACCGCGTAGAGTTCCGTGGACGAGGCGCTATCGCCGTCGACGCCGTCATAGGATTGCTCAAAGCAAACGCTGCTCGACAACGAGAGCGGTTGCTGCTGCGCATACTTGCCGCCCAAGAACCCTCCCAAAATCAACACGCCTTTATCGTGGGTTTTCCCGCTGAGCTTTGACTCGCGTTCGATGTTGATAATGCCGCCTCGGCCCATGAAGGTTCTCGCCGTAATGCGTGACGGTTTGCCGAAACTGAAATCGCCCATCTGATAGACCGCCAAGCCATTGACCTGTCCGACCACGGAACCCTCTACATCCACGAGCACCGTTCCTTCGACTATCAGCTCTTGTAAACGCTTCTCCACGAGATTAAGGCGGAACGTTTTTTCAACAATGGCGTGCTCCACATGTTTTTCGGATACGAGTTCGGCATTCTCCTTGCCGGCCCAAAAATCGGACTCAATCAGTAAATCAACCATGTCGCTGAAACGAGTGGAAAGCTTTTCCTGATCTTCGACGAGCCGTGCGCAATGCTCGATCACGCGCGCTACGCCGCTCGTATCCAAATGACGCAGTCCTTCGCGGTTACAGTAATCGCTGATGAAACAGGCAAAGGCGACGATATTTTCCTGGGAACGATCGATTTCAAAATTGAAATCGGCTTTGACCTTGAATGTCTCACGGAAATCGGGATCCAGTGTGGCGAGGGTGCGATAAAGATAAGGGTCGCCGATCATGATGATCTTGGTATCGGTGGGGATGGGTTCCGGCCTTAGACCCTGCGGCGGGACCCATCCGAAAAATGCGCCCGGCTCTTCAATTCGCAACTCGCGATTCTTGATCACTCGTTGCAACGCCTCCCAGACCCCGCCATTGCTTAAGACGTCTCGGTCGTAAAGGACCAGATAGCCTCCATTGGCTTTGCTGATCGAACCCGGTTTGACCAGAGTGAAATCGGTAACATAACCGCCCACGATCGGCTTTTTCTCGATAACGCCAAAAAGATTGTGGTAGGTTGGATTGGTTTCAACGATAATCGGCAGTCCTTGTGTGTCGCTGTTGTCGACAAAGACATTCACGCGGTAAGGAAGAAATGGATCGGTAGGAGGCTCGCCGAACGGCATCATCGCTGCGAGGGAACCGGCAGCGGCGTCCGTCCCTTTGAAGCGCTGTAGATTTTTTAATACATGCTCGCGCACGCTATCTAAATAGCCGACGACTCGGGGGTACTCCCTATATTTCTCTTTTAGATCCGTCAACGGAATTCGCACCAAGTAATCGGCCGCCTCGGTTTCTGCGACTTCTAACTTTTCCGTAATTTCGCGTTCGAGCTTTTTACCCTCGCGCAACGAATCCTCAACCTTTTTCTCGATCGCGACGCGCTTTTCATCCAACACTTTTTTCTCAGCGCTGGAGAGCGCCAGATATTCAGCCTCCTGCATCGGTTTGCCGCTCTTCATCGGCAGCAACACGATCCCCGAAGGCGTCATCCTCAGGGTGAAATCACTTCGGCTCGCCTCTTCCATTAAGGCTTCCATCATTTCTTGCTGTTTCTTTTGGAGCTGCTCGACCATCGCTTGGCGCTGGTGCGCGAAGTCGTCGCTCTCGAACATTTTCTTCGCGTCCCGCTGCAGGTTGTTGATCAGCTGCTCCATATCGGATTTGAGAATTTTTCCCCAGCCGCGCCGAATTCGCAGCGCCTGGGGCCGATCCGGGTCGGTAAAATTGTAGACGTAACACCAATCAGCGGGAGAGACAGGATCGGTTTCCGGAGCGATGCGCTCGCTCGTGACCTTTTTCAAGAAGGCCTTAATGATACTTGTTTTCCCCGTTCCGGTGAGTCCAGTCACAAAAATATTAAATCCTGGCCTGTTGACCCCGAGACCGAATTCGATGGCGCGAATCGCTCGGTCTTGGCCGATGAAATCTTCCAACGGAGTCATTTCTGACGTACAACTGAAAGGCAGAAACGATAAGTCGCAGCGCCATGACAGTTTTTCGGCGGGAATTTCATACGTGTCGGTCATTCGGCTCCCCCTTGGGTTGTAGAGTCGCAGGTTGTTTAATTAGAAGAGAGGATAGGGGCTTAGCGGCGGATCGTCAACTCCCGGACTTCAAGGTAGCGCTATTGATCACTCCCGTAACACTTTCTATAATCCGTGAATGATTGTCAGCGCCTGCTTCCGCTTCTCACGTAAGGTCCTCGGTCCATGGACTTTGGTCGTTTTATTTCTAATCAACAGCTGCGCCACCTTTCGGATGCCGAGTATCCCCGGCATCAC
>JBGPIK010000018.1:0-34915 GCA_041484845.1 Binatia bacterium
CACGACTTTTTGCTCAGGGGAGATGTGTTCACCAAGGACGTGATTGAGACCTGGCTTGAATACAAACGTAAAAACGAGGTCGATGCGATCCGCCTTAGACCTCATCCCTGGGAGTTCGCCCTCTACTTCGATATATAGTAGACCGGCCGCAGCCGCGAGGAACCCGATGGAAGAGATCGTGGTGTTTCAACACGATCCATTCGAGGATCTAGGCTTTTTTGCCGAAATACTGGAAAAACAGAAGGTCAACTATCGCGTCATTCGTTTATTCCATGGCGAAATGCCGGCCGAGGATTGGGAGCAGCTAAAAGCTTTAATTGTTCTCGGCGGGCCGATGAGCGCTTACGAGGAAGATGCCTATCCTTTCCTCCGCTGGGAAAAGACAATTATCCGCGCGGCAATCGATGAGAGTGTGCCTGTCTTGGGTATTTGCTTGGGAGCGCAACTGATTGCGACTGCTTTGGGCACTTCTGTGTTTCATGGGCGTGTTAGAGAGATCGGCTGGAGCCCCATTTCGATAACCCCTCATGGGCAGGTCGATTCGCTGTTAGGATACCTCCCTGAAAACGCCACCGTGTTTCAGTGGCACGGTGACGGCTTCGATTTGCCGTCCGGCGCTATTCGCCTGGCCTCATCCGTTCACTACGAGAACCAAGCGTTTCGTCTTGGGAAAAATATCTATGGATTGCAATTTCATCTCGAGGTTACCCCTCGAATGATCGAACGATGGATCGACGAGCGCTCCAAAGACCTTGCGCAGGCACCGTACGTTTCGGCTGACAAAATCCGCTCCGACACGCGAAACTACGCGCCCACGGCGAAATATTACGGCGAACGATTCCTATCTGAATTTGTCCGACGGTCGGCGCGTTCGATGAGCCGCAGAGGCGGCGGGAAACAACTAAGGGCATGAGCCGGGTTTGATATTCGCCCAGCAATTAGGCAAGCAAGTGATCAAAAACTGAGCGATCATAGACAAGCGGCTAATCCGGTTACCTGAATGTAACGCAATTTACCAAGGTGCCAACTTTTTTTGCTCGCGAGTCTTTGACGGCATCGAGTTTGCTGGGTTAATGGGAGTGGTTATACAAATAGATTGTTAATGTGCTAGGGAAGGAATAGTTGTCCGGGGTCTGGGGAGGAATAGAATGAAAAGCAGCATCGGAGTATTCGTCTGGCTATTAAGTATCGTCGTGCTACCGCTCACAGCGGTCAACGCTCAGCAAGCTCAACAGCAACCTGCGCCTGAACAGAAACCGGCCGAGCCAGCAGAGAAGCCATTAGCGCCGGGCTGGCTGAGCTTGGACGGAAGTGTCGGCCTCTTGGATTCGAAAATTGCCGACGGCAAGACGGCGTTGCAAAACGCTCTTTTTGGGATCAACATCAGCGGCTTCCTAGATACAAGCTGGACTTTCAGTACCAATCATCCGGGTTCTGTCTGGCACCACAATATCAGCGGGCGTTATTTCGACATGGATAACAACCAGATCGTTTTCAACGACTTCAATATTACGCTTGATAAGCCGGAAAAAGACTGGGGAGTCGGTTTTCATATAGTCGGTGATTTCGGACGTACCGCCGAACTCCTAAGGGAGGCGACTTTTTGGGGTTCCAACAAGTTCACTGGAGCTGGCAATGGCGGAGAACCGTCGGCGGAGTTACGGGAAGCCTTTCTTACGTTCACGATTCCTATTGGCGCGGGTCTCCAAGTTAAGGGAGGAAAGTTTGTCACGCTCATGGGAACGGAAGTGATTCCGGCCCCGGGTTCGTACAATCCGAATATTTCCCGCTCGTTCCTTTTCAATTTCGGCATCCCGCTTACCCACACCGGGCTCCTATTGACTTATCCCGTTGCCCAATGGCTGACGGTTATGGGCGGCCCGGTTACCGGTTGGGATGATCCCCATGACAACAATACCAGTCCATCTTTTCACGGCGGATTCAATTTTACTCCCGCCGATGCATTTTCGCTGGCGACCAGCATGATGTATGGACCCGAGCAAAGAAACCACAGCGGGCGCCAGCGATTTACCATTAGCAACGTGGCTACTTTAAAGGTTATCTCCGATCTTACTTTCTTCTTGGAATACACTTACGGGCATGAGGATAAGGCGACTGCCAGTTTGCGGGATGCCAGCTGGCAGGGCGTCGCCGCGATCGCTTCCTACGATTGGACAGATCGCTTTAACACTGCGCTAAGATTGGAATTCTTCAAGGATGCCGACGGTGTCCGGACAATTGGTAGCGGCTTGTTCGGAGCCGCGACCCCGATGGATACAGGGCTCGGCGAATTTACTTTGACGGGAGCTTATAAGTTTACCAAGATGCTTTTAGGCCGCGTGGAAGTGCGCCAGGACTGGGCCGACCAAAAAGTTTTTGCTCTCGGTAACAGCGGGAGGGCGGACAAGAGTCAGACGACACTTGCAATGCAATTGATTTACACTTATTAAACGTGGATCGGCACCCAACCGATCGACAGCTCAACAGGGGAGAGAAGCGGAGTGTCTCTCCCCTGTTTTTGTTTCCGAAGTTCGAAATCCCAAAGAAGCCACTCCTCCCCGTCCCGAATTTATTCCCCGGCCGCGACTTCCGTTGCCCTTATCCTGCGTCTTTTCTAAAAAGGTATTTTTCTAACTTAGCCGACTGGGAATTTCTTCTTGACCTTTTGGAGACCTTTCAAGCCCGGGGCAAGATTGGGGCCTTGCGTTGCCCTTGGGGTTGGCGCCGGATATACACTACGGTTGAACGCAGACGCCAGTTCCGTTCGGTGTTTGACTATTGACAGCCGGAGGACAGTTGGCGTAGCTGTTGGATCATTAGTCGGCTGACTGTCGCTCTAGGAGGTTTTATGAAACGATTCGGGACCCGAAGGACGACCGTGACTGTAGCTGCGCCCTTGGCCGCACTGCTGGTCTTCGTTCTCGCGCCGCGCCTGTTTTCCGCGCAAGCAGAAAATCCCCGTCCCGGCGGCGAGTTGGTGTTCGCGGTCGGCGGCACGCCCCCGTCCTACGACGGTCACCGCGAAACAACTTTTGCAATGCTGCATCCGATCGCGCCGCACTACAGCACGTTGCTTCGCTTTGACCCACAGAATTATCCTAAGATCGTCGGTGACGTCGCGGAGAGTTGGGCGATTTCCAAAGACGCTCTCACTTATACGTTCAAACTTCGCAGGGGGATCAAATTCCATGAAGGAAGTGAGTTGACGTCTAAAGACGTGAAGGCAACCTACGACAAAATCGTTTTCCCGCCCGAAGGTGTGGTGAGCGCCAGGCAAGCTTCGTATGAATTGGTGAAGAAAATTGAAGCGCCGGATCCGTACACGGTCGTCTTCCAGCTCAAGCATCTGTCGGCGTCGTTTCTCGCCAATCTAGCGTCGCCGTGGAATTTTATTTACAAGGCCGACATTTTGGCGAAAGATCCGCGCTGGTACGAAAAAAACATTATGGGCACTGGCCCGTTTACTTTCGTTGAGTATGTTGCCGGCTCGCACTGGGTGGGAAAGAAGAACCCGAACTATTTCGTCAAGGGCCGGCCTTACCTCGATGGTTACAAGGCGGTGATAATCCGGGACACCGCGCCGCGGGTGGCTTCGGTGCGCAGTGGTCAGACGCTGGTCGAATTCCGCGGCTTTAATCCGGCGGCGCGCGACGACATCGTAAAATCCGGTGGAAATAAAATTGTCGTTCAGGAAACCCCGTGGGCCTGTAACATTCTAGTGACCATTAACAACGAAAAGAAATTTTTTAACGATGTTCGGGTGCGGCGTGCTTTAAGTCTCGCCATCGATCGTTGGGGCGCCTCCCAGGCGTTGTCCAAGATCTCTGTGATGAAGTATGTGGGCGGGCTTTTAAGGCCGGGTTCTAATTTCGCCACGCCGGAGGCCGAACTCACCAAACTCGCCGGCTTCGGCAAAAACGCTGCTACGGCGCGCAAAGAGGCGCGGCGCTTGCTGAAGGAAGCCGGTGTGCCCGAGGGTTTTACCTTTACACTCAAGAATAGGAACGTTAAAGAGCCCTATGAGATTGCCGGCGTTTACGTTATTGACCAGTGGCGGCAAGTCGGGCTTAACGTCAATCACGTGCAGCAAGAAGAAGGACCCTATTTCAATGATTTCCGGCAAGGCAACTTCGATACCGGCATTGACTTCCAGTGCGACTTCATGGATGAACCCGATCTTCAATTATTCCGGTTTGTCAGCAGCGACAAGAGTCCAATCAATTATTCGAGATACAATGACAGCGCCTTGGATGAACTTTATGAAAAGCAAAGCAGAGAAACGGACCCCAAAGGGCGTTTAAAGCTGCTGCGACAATTCGAAAAGCATGTGCTCGATGACAAAGCCTATCAGTTCGATCTCTTATGGTGGCAGCGCATCGTCCCGCATTCCTCTCGACTGAAAGGATGGAAAATCACGCCGAGCCACTACGTCAATCAAGACCTGCGCGACGTCTGGCTTGCCGATTAAGAGCTCAACAAGATTGAGTTCAAATCGTTCAAGCCGTTCAAGTGGTTCAACACTTCGATCAAGGCGGTTTGAAGGATTGACGCCGCATGCACAGGTATATTTTCAAACGGCTCTTGCTGATGATCCCGACGCTGTTCGGCGTTGCGGCGCTGGTTTTTTTTCTCCTGCGCGTTTTGCCCGGAGATATCGTCGAGCTAAAATATTCCGGTACCGGATCCTATGCGCCCAAAGAGGCGCTCGCGCGCGAGCGCGCCCAGCTGGGGCTCGATCAGCCCATACTGCAGCAGTTTTTGAGCTGGGTCTGGGGAATGGTTCGGCTGGACTTCGGAACCTCGATGTGGACCGGACAGCCGATTACGCACGAGATCGCCATCCGGCTTGAATTGAGCATTGAACTTGCATTAATGGCCACCCTGGTGGCTGTTCTAATTTCCGTTCCGCTCGGCACCCTTGCTGCCGTGAAGCAGGACACATGGCTTGATTACTGCGTGCGCGTTTTTTCAATCGCGGGATTGGCCATCCCGTCTTTTTGGCTGGGCATCGTCATCATTCTTGCTTTTGTGATCTATTTTCATTGGTTGCCGCCGCTGACCTTCACGTCCATCTGGGTCGATCCTAAAGCTAATTTCATGCAGCTCATTTGGCCCGCCCTCGCAGTGGGTTATCGTTACTCGGCGGTGGCAACGCGCATGACTCGGTCAACAGTGTTGGAAGTGCTGCGCGAGGATTATATCCGCACCGCACGCGCGAAAGGATTGCGGGAACGCGCCGTTCTGATTCGCCACGCACTGAAGAATGCACTCTTGCCCGTGATCACCGTCATCGGGTTGGAATTCGCTTTTTTGGTCGGCGGGCTGGTCGTGACCGAACAAGTTTTCAATTTAAACGGTATCGGCAAACTGTTCGTCGAGGCGATCAGTCAACGCGACTATACGATGGTGCAAAGTCTAGTGCTGCTGACGTCCTTTGTATTCATCTTCGTCAATTTTTTGGTCGATGTGATCAATGCAACCTTGGATCCCCGGGTTAAGTATCAGTAAAAAATTCGTTCAAAGGTTCAAGGTTCCAAGTTCAATCGTTCTGCGGATTCCTTTGAACTTTTGAACCTTTGAACGTTGAACAGACCCGCGAAAGCTTGAGCGTCGGAATCATGCAGTTTTTTCCTGTTAGACGTTGGTGGAATGTCTCGCTTCGCTTCGCGTGTCAACGACCGTTGGGCGCATTCGGGGCGCTGATCGTTATTATCATGATTCTTGCAGCCGCTTTAGCCAGTATTGCTGCGCCCTTCGATCCGTTGGTGACGGATTACGCGGCCATGCTCCAGGCGCCGAGTTCAGTCCATTGGTTCGGCACGGATTCATACGGCCGGGATGTTTTGACGCGCATTCTGTACGGGGCGCGCACGGCGTTATGGATCGGCTTCGCGTCGGCTTTTTTGGGCGCGACCATCGGGGCGATTATTGGAGTCGGCAGCGCGTACTTCGGCGGCAGGATCGATCTTATGCTGCAGCGGTTGATGGACCTATTGCTTTCGTTTCCACTGATTATTTTAGCTCTGGTTGTTGTATCCGTACTGGGTGCGGGAATGGGCAATGTGATCCTGGCGATTACGATCCCGATGATTCCGCGCTGCGCTCTGGTGGTGCGCAGTAGCGCCCTCGCACTCCGTGAGATGCCCTTCGTGGAAGCTGCGCGTGCGCTTGGCTTTGGACCGATGCGGATTATCTTGCGGCATATGCTTCCCAATGTCCTCGCGCCTTATCTGATCATGCTCACGGCCTTTCTCGGCCAGGCGATCTTACTTGAAGCGTCGCTCTCATTTCTTGGCCTCGGCGTCGCCGAACCGCAAGCGGCGTGGGGCTTGATGCTACGCGGTGCGGCCGTCGATTTCGCCGAACGTGCGCCTTGGATGGCCATCTATCCGGGAATCGCTATCAGCCTTGCCGTGTTTGCTTTTAATCTTTTTGGCGACTCGTTGCGCGATGCGTTGGATCCAAAGTTGAGAGTGTGAGAAGTATTAAGGACAATGAAACAGTCCTCGATCACAAAAATCGTAGCGTGGGTCGCTGCCGGCGTGATTGCTGGCTATCTTGTTTGGTGGGCGTTTCCGGATCTCTTGAAAATGAATGAAGATCCACGTTCTCAGACGCGCTTGGGCCGCATCGCCGCGGAGCTAAATCGCTCCGTGCCAGTGATGATCGACCAGGAAACCGAGCTAATGCCACTGCAAGGCACAGAAGGAGTTTTGATTTATAATTATCGGTTGGTGAATTATTCGGTCGCTCAAATCAACCGAGATAAATTCGCGGCCGGCGCCAAACAACGCCTCCGCCATAGCGCGTGCAACACCGCGGAAACAAGAGATGATTTTTTGAAAAAAGGCGTGACTTTGCGCTATACGTATTACGACAAAGACAAACAGCACATTGCAACCGTGGATGTGACGCCCGCCGATTGCGCAGGGTAAAGAGTTTTTCGCTCAACGGTGATCATTTCGAGTCAACTCGAGTCAAGTGAACGTCCTGATTTCGATTCGGCTAGTCAGCAGGAGAGCCGTGGCCAAATTATAAGCCACAGCGCTCACCGTACTTCAGAAGCCCTTGCGTGAACCGTTATAAGACGGAGCCGACCTACTTCAAAATTTCTTTAAGCTGATTGACGAGACGCGGATCCATTTTAAAGAGTGACGCGATGATCTTATCGATTTCTTCGCCGGTTAACGGATCGGTGTCGAGCTTTGATTTCTGGGCGTCGGCAGTAAAATCGGGATCCTTGAGAACCTCGATGAAAGCCTTGCGCAAAGTCTGCACCTGATCCTTTGGCGTTCCGGGTCCCACCGCGTACAGTCTCGTGATCGCCGCGGGGTCATGAGCGCCGTACTTAAGCAACTGTCGCCCATTATCATTGTTCGCATAGTCGATAGCATTCGGCACTTTGGCTAATTCGGGATGAGGCTGCGGATTCACCTGTAATACGACAAACACATTGCCCGAATCGAGTCCTTGACGCCAGATGGATTTGATCGATTCCCACTGCCAGCATCCGCCAGCGACCTCGCCGCCTTCTGCGGCGAGTCGAACCTCCGCGGTCCCCTTATAGCCCGCCACCAGTTGGATAGGCAGAGTCAGTGCCGCCTGGAGAATTTTGGCAGTGTTGTAAGTCGTGTCTCCCGGCGCCACGCCTCCCATCTTAACCGGAGTTTTGGAGTTTCTTAGTCGGTCAAAACTGGTAATGCCGCTTGCTTTAGTGAAAGCGCACGCAACGTTGTCCTGGGTGGGACTGCCAAGGTATTCAAATTTGCGCGCATCGAATTCGATGCCCGGTTTGCCGATGACCTGATTGACTACTTGATTGCCGTGGAAATTGAGTATTGTCAGACCGTCCGCTTTTGCAACCTTGTAAACATAATTCGCCGACAACAAGCTCGCGGCCCCCGTCATGTTTTCGACCACAATGACGGGGTTCCCAGGAATATGTTTACTCATATGACGAGCAATCACCCGAGAGTAGGTGTCGAACCCGCCACCAGGCGAAAATCCAACGATCAATCTAATTGTTTTCCCATCGTAATACGGTGCGGCGCCATAAGCTCTTGTCACAACCGGAAACGTCACAATAACCGCAATGATAATGCTCAACCATTGTTTCGACATTGATAACTCCTTTGAGCTCATCCAAACGTTCCGTAGCTGATTGACACGTATGTGTCAACGGTCGCGGAGTATCTCGGCTCGGAGTTCCTCTTCCCATGCGCGGCTGCCATCCTCTTCCCACTGACAACCGAGGTCGCGGATCTCACCGGAACGGCTAAATAAAGGAAACTCGGCCAAAGCCTTACGGAGAACCGCCGAATTTTGTTGGCGACTATGCGGCGGTCCAAATGTGCGACCCACCGGATGGTCGACAAAAACGGCACGCGGCGGTTTAACCTTTTCTATTATATCGAGCGCGGTGCCAATGACCAGCGTGGGAATCCCGTAGCCTTCGATCACGTGAGCGACGAGACCGACGGTCTCATGGCAGAACGGTCAATAGGGTACGAGCAAGGCCAGGTCAACCGCGGCCCTTTGAAGTTCTCTTGCTAGGGCTGGCGCCAGATCGCTTTCGATTTCTTTGTGACACCGCAGGCCTCCCATGAACGAAAGGTGGGCGGGGGAAACGCTTGCGACGGCGCCCTCTCGGGCAAGCCCGGCCAAAGCTGTTCGCGGAAAAACGATTTCCGGGTCCTGGCGCGGGACCCTCCCGATTCCGGAACGATGATCGATGACGATCTCGCCGGCAGCGGGATCGGAAGGCACCAGTCGATAACTTAGATCCTCTTTCGGAGCGAAATGCTGCTGGTCGGCGAGGCGCAGCGCCGCACTGCTCAGGAGCGCCAGGCGCGATTCGCTCAGGGGCTTTTTCATGAGACACCACGCCAACTTAGACGGCGGAACCGGAATGCGCGGGGGCTTCGGCGCCGACGCTTGCGCCATGACGGGAAGGTACTCAAAGGCCATCGGTTGAAAGTGATTCCCTATGGTGTATCAGCGACTATTCGTTGTGACCAATCTCATTCAGACTGAAGGGTTGCTACCACAGAAACGCCTCGAAGGCTACTTTAACCTGGTATTTTTGCTTGCGCAAAAATTGGCTTTTTTTATTGACAATAGTCGTGTTATGACTTATAAGCACGTGTTATAGCGATTGACATTGCCATGCGTGTTTTGTATTAAATTGCGGTGTCAGAACGCGATTTGTGGAGGAGACAAGGGAGGGATCAATGAAAATAACCATGGGTGTTTTGATTGTGGTGGCTAGCTTGATTTTTGTACTTCCATCGAAGGCAAATTCGGCTAATCTCGAATGGCTTGGGATTTTTTCTGCGCTCGGCGGAGCGGAAAGAGAGAGTATACCTGAGAAAATCCCAACTTCCGGGTTGCCCAATGAATCGAACTTGGGCAAGACGGGTGCCAGGGGTGAGCTGCAGGCTCTCGGCGTGATTCCCATCGGTCCTTTTGGAGTTCAAGCTTCCTTCCAATACGTTGGGGGGAAGGGTAGCCGATTAGGCACAACGTTCGGGCCGCTTTACGATTTCACAGCCGGGAAGGTCGGTTTATTTGCGACCTATCAGCATCGGAGTTTTGGGGATGCAAACCTGTGGTGGATCGAACCCGCCTTGGATTGGTACCTTCCCAACATAAACCTGAATCTTCGTTACATTCAACCGCTTTCGTCACCTCAAACAAGCGGGTCTCGTTTTTGTGGCGCTGATGACACGTGTGTGGTTAAACAAATAGCCGTCAACAGATTGCAGGCGACAGCGAGCTATTTTCCGCCCGATTTCCTCTCCTTGGGCAAAAATAATTTAGAGCTAACAGGGGGCGTGCAGGTCAATTCCTTCGTTGGACCACGGGTGCGTGGCGCTGGTGTTGGACCGGTATTCGGCATATCCATGATGCCTGCGCAGAACGTTGAGTTTACGCTTATTAAGGGAACCGTGGACAACAGGTCGCGCTTTGAGCTTCAGTCGGGGATTCGACTTTTTTTTGGCAAGTCTATGCCTTCGACATCTCCCGCGAACAGCCCGTCCCTAATGGAACTGCGTCGGAAGTATATGGAAGCGAGTCCGTATCCGACATCGGGATACACGGGCTTCCGCTCCAGCGACCGGCGCTTCTGAGTCGTCTTTCTCGAACAGACAGGAAAGGGGGAGAGAAATCTCCCCCTTTTTTTTGCGCCAGATATGTTTGACAACGTGGAGAGACAAGTCCTTTGCCCAATTTTATGGAGCGCAGGTTGGTTAGCTCATCGGTCTTAAAAAAGACGCATTTTTTGTTTGACAGCAACTTCTTGATAAATTATAACCAAGGCGTGGTAATCAAATTGCCATACGCGTTTGTGTCAAATTTCGGCGTCAGAACGCGATTTGTGGAGGAGACAAGGGAGGGATCAATGAAAATAACCATGGGTGCGCTTATCGTGGTGGCTAGCTTGATTTTCGTGCTTCCACCAAAGGCCAACTCAGCTAATTTAGAGTGGCTCGGAATAGTGTCAGGCTTTGGCGGTGCGGAGAGAGAGACGATTTTAGGTCCGACTCAACTGGGAGGGTGCGGTTCTGGCGGATGCTTTTCAGTGCCAAGACAAACTGGGATCGGGCAAATGGGTGGCAGAGGCACGGCTCAGGCATTGGGAGTGATTCCTCTGATGGGGCCACTGGGCGCACAGGCTTCGTTTCAATACACCGGTGGCGCGGGTAGCCGGTTCGGTACCACTTTCGGGCCTCTCTATGACTTTACTGCTGGTAAAGTAGGTTTGTTTGGGACGTTTCAGCATCGCAGCAGTCATGGGGAAAACTATTGGTGGTTGGAACCAGCCCTCGATTACTACATGGGGGATATTAATCTTAGCCTACGCTACATCCAGCCGCTGTCTAGCGTTCAGGATAGGCTTGTAAGGGTTGTAAATGATGGCAATCTCGTCATTCAACGCAACATGGCGATAAATCGGCTTCAGGCGACCGCCAGCTATTTCCCGCCCGATTTTTTGTCGATCGGTAAAGATAATTTTGAAGTGACCGGTGGCGTGCAGGTCAACTCTTTCGCTGGGCCGCGAGTTAATGGCGCTGGCGTCGGCCCGGTATTTGGATTATCCATCGCACCGGCACAGAACGTGGAATTTACACTGATCAAAGGAACGGTCGATAATAGATCCCGTTTTGATATTCAGTCGGGAGTTCGCATATTCTTTGGTAGTGGGTCGCCATCAACATCGCCCGCGAAGAGCCCCTCTCTAAAAGAGCTACGTCGGAAATACATGGAGGCGAGTCCGTATCCGGTATCCGGCCACTCGGCTTATCGTAGGGGTACTAGTTGAGAAAGAATTTGTCGTTGGTTGAAACCAAGGGCGGGGAGGACATCTCTCCGCCCTTTTTTTTGGCGCCAAGCACGTTAGACAGCTTGGAGATGAAAGTGCTCTATCCAACCTGATGAAGGTGAAGGAATTAGCCGAAGCGCAAGGGCGTCATCGTGAGGGGAAGTCTAGAGGAAGCATGAAATAAAATCGCGAGCGGATGAGCTGGAACCGGATTAGAGGTATGAGTCTCGGGCAAGCCGGCATAAGGGTATAGTAGCTGCGGCGACAGCAAAGGCCCCAACCATGATCGGAAGCAGTCTCCCGCAGATATCTCCATGGTCGTGCGCCAGACAATCAGATTTGTCTGACCTTACGGGAGGCAGATCGAACGAAGCCCGGCATGAACCCCTGGATCGGCGAAGCATACATCGAGTGACGCCCTGCACATGGACTTAAATCATGGAACCGCCGTGCGGAAGGGGGCAGCAGCCCGACGCTCAAGGATCTGCGCGTCGTAAGTATTAAGTTTATGGAAGCGAGTGTTTACCCGCGGTCTGCTTTCACTGGGATAAGTTTCCAATGAATAAGACGCCAGCTTAGAATAGCATCCAGAGGAACGGGGGGAGCCAGGCTCCCCCCGTTTTTATTTATCGTTGTCTCTCTATTCGAGAAAGGGACTGGGCTCGGGAGCCGGCATATTTCTCTCTGGTCCAACACGACTGGCCCTTTCCAGGGCCTCGCCGGCTTCTTTGTGCATGTAGAGTTTCTCGTACGCGCTTGCCAAACCGTGCCACAGATCTGCGTCTCTTGGATTCCGTTTCACTCCGTCCTTATAGATCTTCACGGCGTCGGAGAGAAGATTCTGTTCAAGTAACAGAGTTCCCAAGCAGTCGTAGCCTCGCCGATCCTCAGGATCGATCTTTACCAGTTTGGCGCAGGCATCCGTGGCTTTAACAATCTCATCCTTGTCTAGATAGGCCATCGCAATGCCAAGATGGGCGTCCGTATAGTAGGGCATGGAGTTCAGTGCGGCCTCGTAATCAGCCAGGGCTTTGTCACTTTCACCGATCTTTCTGTAAAGTTCGCCGCGATAAAAAGAGGCATAAGGGGAGCGGGAGTCGAGCTTAAGCGCTGTCGCATAGTCAGCAAGAGCGTTCTCGTTCCTGTCTTGTCGATAGCTGAGGTAGCCCCTAAGGATAAATGCGTGTGATAGCCTGGGGCTAATTTGGATGGCCTTGTCAAAAAACTGCCGGGCCCTTCCATATTCACCTTGAACAAGGTAATCAAGGCCAAGACTCATGTAGGGTCGAGGATTTGTAGGGTCCTTGCTCATGACATCGCTCCACAGAGTCGATTCACTGCGCCAATCCCGGTTGCGAAGAATGGTGGCGAGCATGAGCGACATCAGAATGGCTGCCGCAATCGACCCATAGATAAACCAAAACCTCCGTTCCCTCGTCAATCCATTTTGGGAAAACGGGCGCCAAAGCCAAATCGCCGCTTGCAGGCTCGCCATGACGCAAACCACCGCGAGGCCGACATAGGCGGGATAGGCACGATAACCGACCACCGCGTCTTCCAGAGGGATAATACTCGCCTCCGGAAGAAGCGCGATAAAATACCAAAATAGAAACAGGCTGAAGAGCGGATGAGTCTTGCGAACGTACCATGAAAAGATCAGAAGGATGATCACTAAGCCGAGTGACATCAAGACGCGACTTTCCCACAGTGAGTGAGACCAGCCAAATCCGGCAAAGTCGATCATTAGAGGATGCGGCCACAAAAAAAGCCTGATGTAGTATACCCAAGCACGGAATTGTGTGAGCAGGTAAATATAGGGTGAGATTCTCGGCCCGCCTGCGGCGAATCGGCTAGTGACCATTCTGGGGAAAAGCACCATTCGTAATGCTATGTAGGCCAGAGACAGGACTCCCAAAGGAACATATTTTTTAAGCCGTCCCGGCTCCGCCAGAAATAAATTGAACGGGTTGAGTGACCTGGGATTAAGAAATAGAAATTCGTAAATGAACAAGGTTGCGGGGAGAGTGACGGCGGTCGCCTTGCTCCCGATACCTAACGCGAATGAGACAAGGCCACCCAGATGCCAAAGGGGACTGCGTATTTTCTCCCAGCTGAATGGACCGCGCGCGTAGCAGTAGAAAGCGAGCAGATAAAAAAACGTTGCCAGAACTGAACTACGGGCCCAGATGTAGTCGACGGCTTCGCTATTCGCTGTGTGGACGACAAACAAAACGGCTGAGAGCAGCGCCAGCAAGGCCGTAGACCCATGAAGCTCGCCTAGAATCTTCTCAGGGGCTTGTCGGCAGATTGCCGTTACGATGAGAAAAATCAAAAAGGCCGTGCCAATGTGGAACAGGAAGTTGAAGCTGCGAAAAACTACCGGATTTAGCCCGCCTATGTAATAGTTGATCGCGTAAGTTATCTGTAGGATTGGGCGCCATTCCCGAGTCCGGCCCAAGCCAAAAGTAGTCGGATCTGTAAAGTAGGCCGGTATGTTTTTCAAGTTCCGTATGGCGGGATTTCGAACCACGCCAACGATGTCATCAAAATGGAAGCTATTCGGAAACGCATTGCCGAAAGCGATCAGGCTCATCGCGCATAGCAAGAACAGCGCGCAAATCTTAGGATAGTTCTGAAAAGCTTGCTTTATAAACATTCCGAGCGAAAACACCTCAGTTTGTCCCCCTAGTGTGTGAAGACCAAGCAGCTATATTGCCGCTCATTTCACCGCGAATGGGCGTGGCAACCACTCGGCACTACAATCGTCATGCCTTGCGGAATCCGACGCAATCGATGTGCACTAGGATAGCTGAGAAATTGGATGCCGTCACTAGCGCTAGCACCCATGGCGGCTCGCCCTGTGCTTGCATCGTATAATACGTGTTTACCGAGGCCTTAGTTTCAAGCTTTGCATTTCTTTACGGTAAGCAATAACTAGGAATTGAAGGGCGTTATGGCTGAAGCAACGATCGGAGCTCGGGTCGTGTAGTATTGGCGCCGGTCATCTTAACTGGAGGAGCATAATATGCATCAGGAAGGCCGCGTAGTCGTTCTTGTTGTTTTACTTATTCTTGTTTTTGGATTTGGCTCACCCGCCGGTGCGCAACTGCGAAAGATTAACATCGCTTACACGGCTACCAGCCCTTATCAAGCGGCCCTCATCATCACGAGGGATGCCGGCTTATTCCGCAAATACGGACTGGACGTCGTGTTGATCTTTACGGCAGGCGGATCTCTCGGCGTTCAAGCGATGTTGAGCGGTGATGTAGCCATGAACCTATCGGATAGCGCCGCCTCAGTAAGAAGCAAGCTCTCAGGCGTCGATAATTTACATTTTGAATCCAAAATGGCCGCAGATGAAAGCTTGACAGCAAAGGTCGCGGGCGCATAGATTCGTTCTTCCTTTAAAGAGGGGGGCCGGCTACGTCACAACCACGGGAAGATACGTCACTCGACCTAGTCTCAGTTGGCGAATCACGCCCCTTGGCCGCCAGGCGCTGGTGGTGGCGCGTGCGCGACTTCGTTTCGCAGTGGCTGGGTCTCGTCGGTCTCCTCGCCTTTTTCCTCGCTTGGGAATTGGCGACTCGCTTCGAGCTTTTGAATCCATTCTATTTTCCGCCTTTCAGCAAGATCGTTGCTAAAGGAATTGAGCTATTCGTTGATGGCACCATCTGGGAACACTTGGTTTTTAGCTTGACCAATTTCTCAGCCGGATTTGCCATTGCCGTCGTCCTCGGCGTAGTCGCCGGGGTTCCGTTGGGTTGGTATAGAACGATCGCCAAAGCTTTTGACCCGCTCTTGTCCGGCATTTACGCCACGCCGCTGATCGCGCTGTTGCCTTTGATCATCATGCTCTTTGGCCTCGGTCCGATCTCGAAGATCATCATGACGATCCTCGCTGCCGTTTTTCCGATCTTGATCAATACCATGGTCGGCATCGCCAACACCGACCATCGGCTGATCACGATGGCGCGCGCGTTTGGTGCAAAGGACAGCACGGTTTTTCTTAAGGTCTCGGTACCGGGATCGTTGCCTTATATTGTGGCAGGCATGCGCGTAGCGCTGGGTCGCGCGCTGGTCTATATCGTCGTCGCGGAACAATACGGCGCCGCCATGGGTTTAGGCTACTTGAGTTCGCTCGCCGCGCAGCGCTTTCAAATGGCCGCGATGTTTGTTCCGATTGTTATCATCGCCTGTCTTGGCGCGGGACTGAATGAACTGTTGAAAGCCGTGGAAGGTCGCCTGGCTAAATGGAAGCCGCAAAAATAATTCGACGAGAGGGCAGAATTTGGAGGAAGCCATGAAATCCACAATGAGATTATTAGGGTTGTTGCTTTTAGTTACGGCCTTTGGGGTTATTATCCGCCCGGGCCAGAGCAACGCCCAAGGCGTCAAAATCACCGCGGGTCAAGCGGGCGTGAACCCCGGCGCGGGTCTATTCACGATCGCTGAAAAGGAAAAATTATATGCGAAGCACGGTCTCGACGTTAGCATCGTGAAGACCAACACGGCGGCCGCCGTGCAAGCGATGCTCGGCGGGAGCATGCAAATAGCCACGGGTTCAGGTGCCGCTGCGTTCGTAACCGCGACTATCGAGGGAGCGCCACCCTTCGTGCTGGTCGGCTCCTGGGTCAACGTCTTCCCGTACAAAATCATGGCGCGGGCCGACATCAAGACCGTCGCAGATCTCAAGGGGAAAACCGGACATGTGGGCGCGCCCTTCGGTACTATTCCTGACACGGCATTGCGATTCGCCTTGACGTATTTGAAAATGAATCCCGATAAAGACGTCAAACTCGTGCAGCATTCCAGCGCCGACCCCGCGAGTGTCTTGGCCGCCCTCGATAGAGGCGACGTTCAGTTCGGCATTCTTGCTCCGCCATTCGATCTGATCGCTGAGCGGCGAGGATACGTGATGCTCCTTGCGCTGCCTGGGCTGGGAATTCCGTGGCAAAACAACGGGGAATGGGTTCCGCGATCCTATCTCAAAACCCATCGAGACAATGTGGTGCGCTTCATGCGAGCGACCGTGGAGGCGATAAAATTCTATTTCGATCAGAAGGAGAAGACCATCACTTATATGGCCGAATACCTTGGTCGTAGCCGCGACGAAACCGAATACGCTTATAATATGTTTAAGAATTGGGTCGATCGCAACCCCCGACCGAAGGTCGAAGCGCTTCGGACGATGCTCTATGCAATTAGCAAAACCACACCCAAAGCGGCAAACGCGGATCCCGCATCCTTTATGGATACGAGCATCGTAGATCAGATTGCGAAGGAAGGCTACCTCAAATAGGTTGGATTGATCCCACGGGGTGGTGATGCTAGCATCCCGCGAAATTTGATGAACCCAGGAGAAATTTCAGCGTGAAGATTTACAATTTTGATCTCCTTGCCTATCCTCACGTGCCCAAAGAAGCGCCACGCACGCCGGTACCAAGCAGTTATTTCGATCCCGTCAAAGGCGCAGCCAATTATACGGAACATCTCGAGGAAATGGCCTACTGTGAAGAGCTCGGGTTCGATGGCGTCGTGTTCAACGAGCACCACTACAGCGCCTACGGCACCATGCCGTCGCCCAATCTCATCGCCGCCGCGCTAAGCCAAAAGACAAAGAAAATCAAGATCGGAGTGCTCGGCAACATTCTTCCCCTGCGCAATCATCCCGTGCGCGTTGCCGAGGAGTACGCGATGATCGACTGCCTGAGCAATGGCCGGCTGATCGCCGGCTTTGTGCGCGGCATTCCGCCGGAATATATTTGGTACGGCGTCAACCCCGAGGAATCGCGCGGGCGCTTTGAGGAAGCTTACGACCTCATCATGACCGCCTGGACGAAGCCCGTGTGGAGCCACGACGGCAAGTTCTTTCATCTTCACGAATGTGCCATCTGGCCGCGTCCCGTGCAGCAGCCGCACCCGCCGATCTGGATTGCCGCGCGCAGCGCCGAGTCGATCGAGTGGTGCGTCAAGCGCCATCTTCCCTGCGCGCAGGTTTACCAAACAACGGCACAGATCGAAGACACTTTTGGTTACTATCATACCAAAGCGAAAGAAGACGGCTGGGAAGCCACGCCGGACAAATTCATTCTCTGCCGACATATCTACGTCGACGAGACGGAACAAAAGGCGCGTGAGTTTGCCGAGCCGGCGATGCGCTATTTTTTCACTGTATTCAACCGCGGATTCAACGAAGCCATCAATAAAAGCGCCGTCGATCAGAAGCTCTCCGCCGCCCTGCTCTCCGAGCGTTCTTTCAGTTATTTTCGTGAGGGCAACCGAGAGCGTCGCGATTTCTCCAAGCTCGACTGGGATGGGCTGCTCGATACCGGCTACTTGATCGCGGGCAACCCCGACAGCGTCGCGAAGCAGATTCAAAGCCAAATGCAGCAAATCGGCGCTGGCCATTTCATGGGCATGTTCCACATCGGTAACCTCGCTCATGAAAAAGTCATTTCCTCGTTAAATCGATTCAAAAGAGAGGTCATGCCGACACTTGAGTGAGACACAATACAAGCGGGCACTCGCCCGGTAGTTGGTCTTGTGGGAACTTGCACGCGTCTGTGCAGCATTTTAAAGCACATCACAAACGAGGTTGATCGCCGCAAGCCGCGAGTTGCTCTAGCGGGTGCTTCCTTGTACCTGCGTCTTGGACTGAACATCAACTTCGTTACCAGACCGGAGAAGGAGTCGTGTGGATCGATGTGGGGCTACTTTGCACACGGCGCATCGGCGAGTCCACGTGATCAGCGAATGGGCTCAGGCCGAGCTAGGCGAGTTCTCACGGAGCAATTTTTACGGAAGCGTTTCCAAAAGTTTTTCCATAAGCGCGTGTATTCTGCAAGTTAAGCTTTTTAGATCCTCTATATTCTTCGCGCAGGCGGCGGGCCGGCCGAGGGAACCCCTAAGATTTTCCAGAGCGAGATAGAGCATAGTCGTCGCATTCTTGAGGTCCGGGAGCACGGAAGCCGCTTCGTCGGCGACGGTAGGGTTGGCGCTACTTCCCAGGTCGTTCTTGCGAAGCTTCTTCTTGGATTTTATCTCGATCAACCTTAACGAAGGAAGTTGTTTCATGTTGTTCCTCTAATTTGAGCTTCGAACCATTATATTCCCGCCTGGAGACAGCGTTTTCATGGAACTCAAGTAGGCGATCCATGAATCGCAAAGCCACGCCAGCTCAAAAAAAGTCTGCTTCGTCATCATTGGTGCCTTTTTTCCTTCTGTTTCCACAAAAATGCATTCGCACTTAGCGTGCCATTGGAGTAACGCTGCGCTTGTTCAAGAAAAAGTGGCCAAATACAAAGAAATTTTTCTTTGGCCGATCCCAATCAGCCTGGATTGACAGGTGCGCAATCGGTTGTTCGTCAACGACGTTTACCAACGATGGGGCCACGCAGAAATAGTACCTATAAAAACAATCTGCTGAGTTGAGAGTAAACTTCGTTGTCAACTGTGAACTTAGTTGACAGCCGTTCGGTTATCATGGTAACCACAAATCTCAAGTCAAGGGGAAACGAATTCGCTGATGTAGCCGGCGAGACTTTTTGACAATGCGTTCATATAACCCACCGCATGCAGGCGAACAGACTGCTCTCTCCGAGAGACTTCTCCCGATCCTTAAGATCTGCCAAAGGATTAATTCGGAAAGAGAATTGGCCACGCTTTTGGACCTGATTGCTAGAGAAACCACCAAGCTGATAGGGGCGGACCGAGCGAGTCTTTTTCTGCTTGATCGTGAAAAAGGCGAGCTATGGTCCAAGGTGGCACTTGGCACTGAGGCAATGCTGCGCCTAGACGCCAACTGTGGCATTGCCGGAGCCGTAACGCTGACCGGACAAACGATCAATGTCGAGGACGTACAGCAGGATCCGCGCTTCTATAAGGAGATCGACCTTCACACGGGGTATCGCACCAAGAGTTTGCTTGCTGTCCCCCTGCGAAAGCACGACGGCGAAATCATCGGCGCGTTTGAGGTGCTGAACAAGAAGGCCGGCGCTTTCGGCGCAGAGGACGAAGAAATTCTGAAAGCGCTCGCGGCGCAGGCGGCGGTCGCGATTGAATCCGCTCAGATGATAGAGGAGATGAAGCGATATCGGGAGCGACTGCAAGAGGAAAATGCCCAGTTACGGAAAGATGTGGGCGGGAGATTGTCCGCGCAGGGTATCATCGGAACCAGCGCCAAGATCCAGGCCGTCTTAAAGCTGATCGATCAGGTCAGTAACAGTCCCTTCAATGTCTTGATTACCGGAGAGAGCGGTACGGGGAAGGAACTCGCGGCGAAGACCATTCACTACAAGAGCCTGCGGGCCCGAGGACCATTTGTCGCGCTGAATTGCGCCGCCATACCGGAAAACCTGGTCGAGAGCGAGCTATTCGGGATTGAGCGAGGAGTAGCAACCGGAGTCGAGCGGCGCATAGGCAAGTTCGAAGCTGCGGTCGGCGGTACGCTATTTCTAGACGAGATCGGCGACCTCACTCTGACGGCACAGTCGAAATTGCTCCGTGCGCTCCAGGAAAGAGTGATCGAACATGTGGGTGGAAGGAAGCCGATTCCGGTCGATGTCCGGATTCTGGCGGCCACGAACAAGAATCTAGAAGCGGAGACAAAAAGGGAAACCTTCCGCGAAGATCTGTACTATCGCTTGAAAGTGATCCACGTTCATATGCCGTCCCTGCGCGAGATTAAAGAAGACATCCCGATTTTGGCTAACTGTTTGCTGACCCATTACTGTCGGGAGATGAAGAAAGAGCCGATGAATCTGGCCGCTCCGGCGCTGAATGCGCTCACGAGCTACTCGTGGCCGGGAAACGTGCGCGAGCTGGAGAACGAAATGAAACGGCTCGTACTCTCAGCGGCCGAGAAAACGGTTGCAGAATCCGATCTGTCCGAAGCCATCCAAAAAAGTGCTCTTGGCCCCGCGGCGTACTTGTTGAAGCCAGCCGCTAATCTGAAACACATTGTGTCTGAATTGGAGAAACAGATGATCCAGGAAACGCTGCAGCAATGCAGCCACAACCAGCAGCACACCGCGACGGCGTTGGGCTTGAGCCGCCAGGGGCTGATCAAGAAAATGAAGCGTTATAGCATCAAGGTTACCCACTGATTAGTATCGTTAACGCCCAACGGGACACTTCTAACGCGGACCTGAATCCTCTCGGCCTTGACATAAAACCGGGCCTCTCGTATTGCTCGTTTTTGAAGACCCTTTTCAGAAAGGAAATCCATGGCAGCAAAAAAGAATTACATCATTGGGGTAGATACCGGAGGCACGTTTACCGATGTCGTTGTTTTGGGGGACGGCGGTGAAGTCTGGACGGCGAAAGCGTCAACCACACCCGACGATTTTTCGCGCGGCGTCATGGATGCCGTCGCCGAGGCGGCGCGCTCGGTCGGCGTCGAGCCCGCGGAACTGCTCGGGCACACGACGCTCTTTAAACACGGCAGCACCGTGGCGACCAATGCGCTCATCACCCACAGCGGCGTTAAGGTCGGCTTGATCACCACCAAGGGCTTCGAAGATACAACGGAGATTATGCGCGCCATCGGTCGCGTTGACGGTCTTTCCGGCGATGAAATCAAGCACGTTACGTGGATCACCAAACCGGAACCGTTCGTTGCGCGGGAGCGGGTTATCGGGGTGCGCGAGCGCATGGATTACCAGGGCAATGAGATCATTCCGCTTAATTGGGACGACGTGATGAGCGCCATTCGGAGGCTTATCGAACAAGACCAAGTCGAAGCGATTGCCGTAAGCCTTATGCATTCATGGGCCAATCCGAGGCATGAAGAGGAGATTCGGGCCCTCACTGCCGAGGCGGACCCGCACCGAAAAGTCTATTGGTCATTCGGCAGTTCGCTGTCGCAGATAGCCGGCGAGTACGCGCGCGCCAACACGGCGATCCTGAACAGTTATCTCGGTCCGACCGTGGAGCGCTATCTAAAAGGATTGGAAAGCAAACTCCAAAGCGGCGGGCTCAAAGGACCATTGCTGATCATGCAGGGAAACGGCGGTGTGGCGCACCGCGAGCATGTGAGCGCCATCGCCAACCTGCAATCGGGTCCCGCGGGCGGCATGATCGCCTCGGCTCACACTGCCGGTCTGCTCAAGCACGCAAACGTCATTACCACCGATATGGGTGGCACGAGCTTCGACGTCGGTTTAATCACCGAAGGTTATTGGCGCTACGCGCAGGAGCCCATCGTCGAGCGTTTCCGGATGCTGCAGCCGATCATTGATATCGAATCCATCGGTGCTGGTGGCGGGACCATCGCGCAAGTCGAGGCCGAAACGGGACGACTGTTGGTCGGACCGCGCAGTGCCGGCGCAAGTCCGGGTCCGGTCTGCTATGACGGTGGTGGAGAGGAGGTGACGGTCACCGATGCGGATCTCGCTTTGGGCATCATCGATCCTAACTATTTTCTCGGCGGGCGAAAGAAACTCAATAAAGAAAAGGCACTCAAGACCATTGAAGAGAAGATCGCTCGTCCCTTGAAGCTCAAAGTACCCGAGGCGGCCGCAGGAGTTTATGATATCGTCAACGCCAAGATGTCCGACTTGATCCGCCGCCAAGTCGTGCGCACTGGCTATCTCCCCGAGGAATTCGTGATTTACGCTTTCGGCGGCGCGGGACCGGTTCACGCTTCCGGATTCGCAGCCGAGCTGGGCATCAAGAGAATTTATATTTTTGCGACTTCGCCGGTCTTCTCCGCCTTCGGCGCGGCTGCGGCGGATGTCATCCGCACGCGCGTGATGAGTTGCCAGTATCTCTTGCCCGCGGACCCCGCCGTGATTAACCAGCGGCTCGAATCGATTGAAAAGGAGATGGGGACGGCGGTGATGGGCGAGGGTTTTAAGCCCAATCAGATTGATTTCCGCCGCTTTTTCACGATTCGCTATCGGCGCCAAAGCGCCGGCGTGGAGATGCCGGTCAGTTGGGATCGTTTCAACGCGAAGCGCGTGGCCGAAATGCAGAGCGCGTTTGAAAAGAAGTACGAAGAGCTGTACGGCGTCGGCGCAGGGTATGCCAAGGCCGGCATTGAGATCAGCGAGATTCGCGTTGATGCCGTCGGCAAGGTTGCCAAACCGCGCCTCAGCCCTCAGCGCAAAAAGCGGTTCGACCGAAGAGCGGCACGGAAAGGCAAACGGCCGGTTTATTTCACCCGGCCCGAGCGGAAATATATCGATACCCCAATCTATGACTACGAAAAACTTGTAGTCGGTGCTGTCATTAAAGGACCGGCGGTTATCGAACTGCCGTTTACGACAACGTTGATTCCGCCGGCGCATAAAGTCAGTGTCGATGCCTATATGAACCTGGTTATGGAAGTGCCGTGAGAAAGATGGAGAATTGGAGTGGTGGAGTAATGGAGTGATGCGAGTGAAAACCGAAGCCGGCGTGAGCTACCGTTGAATGGGTCTGAGGAGCGCGATCATGAAAGAGAACGATCTGACTCGAAGGTATCGCCTTTTGCTCCGTATCGTCACTGTCGCAGTGATTTTCTGGTCGGTGGCAGCTTCCGCGCAGCCGGTGCGGATCGCCATCGGCGCGGCCAGTATTGCCCACGTGCCCGGATGGATGGCCTTAGAAGGAGGTTATTTCTCGCGCCAGGGTTTGACTCCGGAGTTAATTTTCATTCGCGGCGGCCCGCAAACCGTGGCGGCACTTGTTGGAGGCGATGTCGCGTTTGCGCAAGTCTACAGCCAACCGCTCGTGGCTGCGAAGCTCGGCGGCGCAGACACGGTGATCGTTGCCGGTCTGATTAACCAGCCGCTGTTCTCGGTTATGGTCATCCCAGCGATTGAGAAGCCCCAGGATCTGCGGGGCAAAAAGTTGGGAATCACCACCTTCGGCTCGGCCACTGACCTGGCACTCCGCTTGGCACTTAAACACTGGGGGCTGAAACCTGAAGGAGACGTGAGCATTTTGCAGATTAGGGGTGTGCCCGAAATATTGAGCGCGATGCAGTCCGGCGTGATTCAGGGCGGCACGGTTTCTCCGCCGACGAACATGATGGCCATCAAAGCCGGCTTCAGGGAGCTCGCTTATCTGCCGAAGCTCGGAATTTCGTTTCAGCACACGACGCTTGCAACAACCCGGCGGCAACTTGCGTCAAATCGAGAACTGGCGTTGAAGGTCCTGAGGAGCTACGCGCTCGCCATTCGTCGCATCAAAACCGATAAGCCGTTTACCATTAGAGTGCTCGCCAAATATTTTAGAACCAATGATCAAGAGGTTCTGGACTACACCTATAACACCGGCTTGCCGTTATTTCAGGAAATACCCTATCCGACGCTGCAAGGCATTCAATCCATGCTCGATTTTCTCGGCGAGAAAGACCCGAAAGCAAGGCAGGCCAAGCCGAGCGAATTCGTCGATACCTCGCTTTTGGAGGAAATTGAAAAAGCAGGGTTGTAACGGAGCGAGCGGGGTTAAGAAAGGACGAAAATGAAAATGAAGAAAAAGACCATTATCGACCCGATACGCTATGAAATGTATCTGCATCGTCTGTGGGCCATCGGCGAGGAGGGACGCATGACGCTGCAGCGTGTCACGGCATCGCCGATCGTCTCTCAGGGCGGCGAATGCATGAGCTCTTTCTACGACGAAAAAGGCACTATGGTGCTAGCCTGCTCCGGCCATTTGCGTTTTGCCGCGGCGACTTCCGACGCGATCAGGAACTTGATGCAAAGGTTCGAAAAATCGCCGGGCTTTTTTGACGGGGATCAATTCTTTTTTAACGACCCTTACGTCGCCGGCTCGCACACCTATGACATGATGATCATCAAGCCGATCTTCTACCGGGGTCAGTTGATTGCCTGGACTGCAACCAGCACGCACACCGCGGATACCGGTGGTCTTCTTCGCGGCGGCGCGTATGAGATTTTTCACGAGGGCATCTGCGTTCCGGGTTTGAAGATTGTCGAGAAGGGTGAGTTTCGCGAGGACGTCTTTACGACTTTGACCGGCATGTGCCGGGATCCGCAATACGTCGGTCTCGACGTCAAAGCGATGATTGCCGGTAATAATATTTGCGCTAAACGGTATCTGGGTCTCATCGATAAGTTCGGACTCGGGTTTGTCCAGCTCGCGGGCGAGAAGATGATTGAGGATTCCGAGGCAAAATCGCGCGCCAAACTTAGATCGATGCCGGACGGCACGTGGGTGACGCGCCAGTACGTGACGACTCTGGATCGCAAGACGCGAAAGTCGGTCGCCCAACAGCTTTATTGTGCGATGACAAAAAAGGACGACGAGCTATACTTCGACTTCAGCGGTACGAGCCCCCAGACTGATACCGACCACAACTCCACATTGCCAAGTACCTTCGCGCATCTCGCGTTGGCGCTCACCAACACGCTCTTTTGGGACGTGCCCTGGAGCGACGGCAAGATGCGGCCGGTTAAGATCAATGTGCCCGAAGGAAGCATCCTCAATTGCAAATACCCGGCGGCGTGCGGCGCCGGACCGCGCATCGGAAACGTCCTCGTCTCCACCGTCTGCGAAGCCGTGGCCAAGATGATTTACGCTTCCGGTCGTTACCAGGATGTAAACGCCTCGACGACCGGTAATTTGGAGTTCGTCGGTGGTCCCGGCTATTTCTATGGCGGCCATACGCGGGAGGGAATTCCCGTGGCCCAGGGCCTATACGATATTCATGGCGCGGGTATGGGCGCCGCGCCGCATCGCGACGGCATCAACACCGGCGGTCACATGAATATTCCTTCCGCCGGCATCACCGATATCGAGCGCATTGAAATGCAGTATCCTTTCCTTTACTTCACGCGCTCGCACAATCCCGACGGCAGCGGCTTTGGCCGGTACCGCGGTGGCCTTGGAAGTTATCGCATTTATCTCATCTACGGCTCCAACGATTGCAGCGTCGATTATAAACCTTATGGCGGCGTGGCGCAGGGGGGCTTCGGCCTATGCGGCGGCTATCCAACCGGTGTCGGCGCCACACGGGTCATGATCCAAGCCGGTTTGGAGATGCTCGATAGGGTTCGAAAAGGAGAACATCCGACCGGCCAGGCGATGCGCGCCGGTGAATGGGGCAAATCGTTTCTCCCCGCCGGCGTTCCGGAACGAGTTCCGCTTCCCGAAGGCAGCCTCCTCGTGGACTACGTCGCCGGCGGCGGCGGCTTCGGTGATCCGATCGATCGCGAGCCGCAGGCCGTATTGAAAGATTTCAGCCGTGGCTGGGTGAGCCGTGAAATCGCCGAACGCATTTATGGCGTCGTGCTCGAACCCGCCGGCAAGGCCGTGGATTCGCCCGCGACCGAGGCGCGACGGCGGGAAATTCGCGAAGCGCGCAAGCAGGGAGCCGCGCCGGTTTCCGGAAAAACCAGCGCCGTCGCTTCGACCGAGAATGGCTGGCGGCCTCTGCTCAAATTTCACGCGACTTTGGAAATCAGCACGAACGGTAAACAAAAGGTGATTCGCTGCCAGCGCTGCGGGCACCTGTTCTGCGATGCCAAAGATAATTACAAACTCTATGCGCTGCATCACTCGATCCACTTGAACGAAGTCATGCCGCCGCTGCCGACGGGCGAGCCGTTCATCGGCGAATATCACATTTATTTGTGCCCCGGGTGCGCGACCCAATTGCAGGTTGATCTGTTCAGCCCGACGCTCGGCGGCGAGCCGGTTCTGTGGGATACGCGGATAGAAGCGAACAAAGTCGGGCGGCACTAGCTCGGCTGCAGCGAGCAAGAGGACTCTTGGTGGCGAATAGCTTCAGTCGGATATTCCATAGGTCCATTGGAACGGAGTTGGCGATAAATGATCGGGCTAGTCTATAGAAAATAATAAACAAGGAGGAGGCGATGACCATGGTCCAGTTCCGTCACGATTTGGTTGTCTTATTTTTCCTTTTGCTCTCGGCTTTCCCACGAGCCGGCATGGCTCAGGAAGGTCAGATCACGTTGGGATTAACCACGCGCAATGGCAGCACGTCGCTTCCGTTCGCGATCGCGGAGGAGAAGGGGTTCTTCAAGAGCGAAGGCCTCAACGCCGTGATCGTCATCATGCAAAACCAGGTGGTCGTAAACGGCGTCGTCACCCGTAACGTCGATTACGGCGGAACGTTTTCCAATTTCGTCGGCGCGGCACTCGCCGGATTGCCGGTGCGCATCGTCATGTCGGCGATGGACGGCTCCGACCATTTTCTGGTCACGAGCGCCAATATAAAAAGGATCGAGGATCTCAAAGGCAAAACCTTCGGCATCAGCAGCTTCGGCGGCACGCCGCATAGCGAAGCGATCATGATTCTGCGCAAGTACGGATTGAATCCGGAAAAAGACGTGACGTTCCTGCAAATCGGCGGCAGCGCGAGCCGCTACACAGCGCTCGAGAGCGGCGCCGTTCAGGCGGTGATGCTGGTTCCCCCGTTTAACAACTTCGCGCGCAAACGCGGCTTCAATCAATTGCTTGGCTTCAATGACGTTATGAACATCCCGCTCGGCGGGCTCACCGTCCACACGCAAAAGATAAAAGAGAAACCCGACGAGATCGTAAAGATGATCAAGGCCGTTTTGCGCGCCACAGATTACATCCGGACTCACAAACCGGAAATCGTATCCTATATGGAAGCCAAGTGGGGAATCAAGGATGCGGAGGTAAGAGACGGCATTTACCGGGACATTATCGGTCTCTACAGCCGCAACGGCATCGCCTCCAATGAGACGATGAACAATGTCGTTCAACTCGTTCGCGACACGCGCAAATCAAAAGATGATGTCCCCATGTCCGATATAGTCGACTGGAGTTTTGCCAAAAAGGCGCAAGCTGAATTAAAGATAAAATAAACACGTCGAAAGAGAGTTTTCTTTTCCCGCAGCCGGTAAGAGATAGGGTGGACATTCTCGAGTCTGATCGCCCCCATCTCAAATCTGCTCGCATCAAGAGAGAGGGAGTTTTCCAACCACCATCAGGAGCGAAGCTTCTTAGAGCATCCTTCCATAGAGAGTGGAGCATGGCGCGTTAAGGCACCTTTATCGTGCTTCGCTTGACACTGTCGGATCACTGCACTATGGGTGGTGGAACAAAAAAATCGCGAGGCTTTATTAATGAGTTTAAGAGGAAAAGCCGCAATTGTCGGCATTGGAGAAACACCCCTTGATCGTTTGGGCGGCAAACCCGGCGAGCCGCGCAAATCGACCGCCGAGTATCTCGCATGGGCGACGCGGATCGCGCTCGAAGATGCGGGTTTGAGCCACCAGGATCTCCGCGGCCAGGGGCTCGCCGCCATATACACGACCAATCATTCGCAGCCGTTTTGGCCTGAAGAAGTCGCCAGCATTCTCGGTTTTACGCCCAGTGTTGCCTTGGCTGGAGGCAACGGCGGCGCAAGTTCCGTTTCTTTGCTTGGGCACGCCGCAGCGATGATTGCCGCGGGCGTCGTCGATCTTATTTTAGTTGTCGCTGCCGCGGCGCCGTTCAGCGAACACGGCCGCACCCGCGCCGAGCCGATGGATACGCGCGACTTCGAAATGCCTTTTGGCGTGATGGGGCCCAATTGCAAGATTTCTTTCGTCAAGAGCCGCTACATGTATGAATCCGGCATGACTGACGATCATTTTGGAAAAATCGCCGCGACCGGCCGCTACCATGCGACGTTGAACCCCAATGCTTATCTCAGAAAACCTTTGAGCGTTGAGGATTACAAAAATTCGCGGTTGGTTTCCGATCCTATTCGTCTTTTCGACTGCGTGCTTCCGGCCAACGGTGGCAAGGCTTATATCATGGCATCGCCGGAATGGGCCAAGTCGATGCGCAAGCCACCGGTTTGGTTACTCGGTTGGGGTGAGCAGGAAAACCCCAGCGCCGGTCCGCGTTATCGCGCCAACCCGCTCATCACTGGCATTCGCGAATGCGCCGATTCGGCCTTCGGGATGGCAGGCGTGACGCACAACGATATCCGTTGCCTCAATCTCTACGACGACTACATCCCGATTGTGATGCTGCAGATCGAGGATTTGGGATTCTGCAAAAAAAACGACAAAGAATTTTTTGAGAAGACCGATTTTACCTTCAAAGGACAGCTGCCGATCCAGACCAGCGGCGGCATGATCAACTGTGGACAGCCTTCGACAACGGGCGGCATGCTCCACGTCATTGAAACGGTGCGCCAATTGCGTCACGAAGGCGGCGACCGCCAGGTGCCGAACATTAAATTCGGCATCGCTACAGGATTGGGAGCAGTGAATTACGGCAAGAATTTCGGCTGCACCGCTGCCGCGATTCTAGGAAATGAGGTGTGACATGAAGACAAAGACCACCGACCACAAGACTACAGGACTACGAAGCTCGTGGTCTGTGGTCCGTTGTCCTAGCCGCTGAGGTGTGACATGGCGAAGGAACCGAGAGAAATCAAGAAACCGCTCCCCCAGATGACTCCGCTCAATCAACTGTTTTGGGACGGCGCCAAGAACGGTAAGCTCATCATGCAACGCTGCAAGGATTGCCAGTCATGGGTGTGGTGTCCGCGTCCGGTCTGCGGCGAATGTGGCAGTGACAGGCTCGAATGGACGGAGCTTTCCGGCCGTGGCAAAGTCTTTGCGTTCACCGTGATCCGCGAAGTCGTCGGCCGCGCGCTGCGCGGCTTTGCGCCCGACATTCCCTACGTTACGGCGTGGGTCGATCTCGACGATGGACCGCGTTTTTGCAGTAATATCGTCAGCTGTCCGATTGAAAGTGTTCACATCGACATGCCGGTTGAAGTAGTCTTCCATGATACCGGTGAAGGCGTTACGTTGCCGAAATTCAAGCCGCGCGGTTGACGAGCGTTCTCGCTATTCGAATCCGGCAAGCGAATCACGCTTCAACGGGTTGCGTCTCAGGCATGCAGCCGAAGGCTAGGCTGCGCGACGCCACGGTCCGAATGGCCTATGCTGGGACTGCGCAAAACGGGTTAACTGATCTTATGGACTTGTCGCATCAAGTCTAAAAGCCGCGAGCATTAACAGGCGTTCGAAACTACTACACTCAGATTTCGCAATACAGCGAAGGAGAGTGAGCACCGATGAACTTTTGTCTCCACGGGTCGGCACGGAATATTCGAGACGCGGTGGAACGCGCCAAGCGCGCCGAGGAACTCGGTTTCGAAGCTATTTTTTTCGCCGATAGTCACATGAACAATGTCGATCCGTATCAGCTGATGGCCATCTGTGCCACCCAGACAAAGAAGCTCCGCTTCGGTACCGCCGTGACGAACATGGTCTATCGCGACCCCACCATAACAGCGAACTCATTCGCGACGCTGAATGAAATTTCTCAAGGTCGCGCGATCGTTGGCTTGGGCACTGGCGATGGGCCCGTTTATAGCCTGGGACGAACAGCGACAAAACTCGTTGATTTCGAGAAGGGATTGCGAACGATTCGCGATTTGTTGCACGGTCGAGGCGTTAAAGTCCCCACAGGCAAAGAACGCGCCGGTGGCACCGTGATGCTCAAAGCCGGCAAGGGCCCTGTGCCGATTTATATTTCAGCCGAAGGGCCGAAGACGCTACGCGTCGCTGGTCGCACCTGCGACGGCGTAATACTCGGTACCGGTTTTGATTTGGACGTGCTTGAATGGGCGAGAGCGCGCATCGCCGAGGGCGCGAAGGAATCCTCTCGCAGTGTCTCAGAGATCGATATCATGCCTGCCGGCATGATCGTCGTCGACGACGACGGCGATCTGGCGCGCAAGCGCGTGCGCTCGCGCATGGCCAACCGGGCGCATCACAATTTTCGTTTTACCATGGAAACCGTTCCGGAGAACGAAGCCGAAGGTGTCAAAAAATTCATGGATAATTTCGATATCTCCAAGCCCATCGAAGAACGGATCGATCCGGAGTTTGTGACGGAATACTTGCTCGAGCGCTTTACGATTGCCGGGACACCGGACGAATGCATCGCCAAAGTCATGCGTCTGGAAGCCGAGGGCATTCAGCGTATCTTGTTGACGCCGCCCAATACTATTTACAACGAAGTGATGGAGGCATGGGGCCGCCGAGTCATTCCCCACTGTGGCTAACAGCTAACCTGGATTATCCACGCATGAAAGCGATCGAAAGGCGAGCCCTCCAGAGCGAGGCAATGGGTCTGTGCCTTGGAGCGGCCTGCAAACTGAGTTTCTGGAGCGAACGCCTCAGAAAAAGGCAAGCGCCGAGCCGAGCACCAAACACGGCATTGAACTCTTCGTCTCTGTGCCTCGCTCTTCCAGGCTCACCTCTCGATCGACACGGTGTCATGGTTTATCCTCTAAGCGTGAATAACGCGCGGTAAGGAGCTAACGACCATGATCACGAAACGCTCCACACATGCGATACTCTTTTTTGCTCTCGCCGCGGCTGTTCAAATCATGCCGCGCGAAACCATAGCTCAGACGAAACTGCGGGCAAGTTACGCCGGCACCACCGGCTATCACCTTCCCATCTGGGTGCAGAAAGATGAAAGCCTCGACAAGAAATACGGATTGGACATGGAACTGTTACTCATCGGTGGCGGCTCCAAAGTCATTCAAGCGCTGCTTGGCGGCGACCTTCATCTTACCCACTCCGGGGCGTCAACCGTGGCAAGAGCCGGCATCGCTGGTGCCGACCTGGTCATAATCGCAACCGCAGTCAATCAGATCACCTGGAAGGTCGTCACTCGGAAGGACATCAAGGTGCCGGCGGATTTGTTAGGCAAAAAACTTGCGATCACCGCCCGCGGCGGCTCGAGCGAACTCGGGTTACAGCTCGCGTTTAAACAGTGGGGACTGGATTTTAGTAAATTGACTCTTCTTAGTTTGGGTCCGACACCGAATCGCATTGCAGCGTTGCGGGAAGGAGTCGTCGACGCGACGGTTCTTTCTTATCCCGAGATCATGATGACGACTCAAATGGGTTTTCCCGTGCTCGCCGATCTGCGGCAGTTCGCCGAAATGACGGACACATCCGTGGTGGTGGGCAGGCCAACGCTGGAAAAACAGCGACCGCTACTAAAACGCTTCTTGCAGGGTTATGTCGAAGCCATCGCGCTCCTGAAGAAACAACCTGAAATGGCCTATCGTGCCTTGTCGCACTACACGGGCAACAAGGATCGGTCGGCGCTTGAACAAACCTATCGTTTTTACGCTGATAGCATGGCCGATATTCCACGCACTCAACCCAACGGGTGGCGCAATCTCATTGCGACTTTTGGCAAGAGTGAAAAAGAGATGGCCCGACTTTTGGACATGACTCTGCTGGACGAACTCGAACGCGAGGGTTTTTTCGCTCGTATCGGGAAATAATCCGGCGCCTCTGTAAATCACTTGTGCGATCTTAAGCAAAAACCCGCACTGCATTGAGTTCTCCCGTGTCAAAGTATAAACTATATAATCGCTTTGTGCGATAAATTTGGATCGGGGAGATTTTCATGCGAACGAAAATATGGGCGCTCGTCGCGAGCATTGCGATCCTTCAGATTAGCATGCCGATGGTTCTCAAGGCCGCTCAGTCGGATAAAGGAGAGAAAGTGGTTAAGGATGGCTCCGTCGTCAGTCTGCAGTACACACTGACGGGAGACGACGGAAAGCCCATCGAATCTAATAAGGGTAAGGAGCCTCTCAAGTACACGCAAGGGCAGCACCAGATCGTCCCCGGACTCGAGCGAGAGATGGCCGGAATGAAAGTCGGCGGGGAAAAACATGTCAAGGTCAAACCGGAAGACGGTTACGGGCCAGTCAACCCCGGTGCATTTCAGGAAGTTCCCAAAGAAAAGATCCCGGCCGAAGGGTTAAAAGTCGGAGCGATCTTGACTGCGCGAGGTCCTCAAGGACAGATGGTTCCGGTCCGTATTCATCAGATCAAAGACAAAACCGTCGTTGTCAATTTGAACCATCCCATGGCGGGAAAAACACTCGTGTTCGACGTCAAAGTCCTCGATATTCAGAGCGCTCCTTCTGCGGGGCCGCAAGCGCCGGCCTTACCTGCCGCGCCTCCGCAGCCGGCTAAGCCCGCTCAGCCAAAATAATTTCGACTACGACTTTAGCGGGCCCATGGATCTGGAAGAGTTCGCCGCACATTTACGCCAGTCCCGCGATATTGTTTTTTTTACCGGTGCCGGCGTCAGCACCGAGTCCGGCGTGCCGGATTTTCGCAGTCCAGGCGGTGTTTGGACCAAGTACCAGCCGGTTTATTTTCAAGATTTCATTTCCAGTGAAGCCGCGCGCGTGCGTTACTGGAGACTGAAAAAAGAGACTTACGATCTCTACAAAAACGTTAAACCCAATCTTGCCCACATCACGATCAGCGACTTTGAAAAGCGCGGCAAGTTGTTTGGCCTGATCACGCAAAATGTGGACGGTCTCCATAGCCTAGCCGGCGTGTCAAACGAGAAACTCGTCGAGCTTCACGGAACAGACCGCAGAGTGAGCTGTCTCTATTGCCAAAAAGACTTTGAAGCAACGGCGATTTACGAAAGTCTAGGCGACGATTTTACTCCTCCCACCTGCGATGTCTGCGGCGGTTTCCTCAAGTCGGCAACCATCTCTTTCGGCCAATCCATGCCCGTTGAGGCGATGAAACAAGCGCAAGCATGGAGCGAACGGGCGGACGTATTTGTTGTGCTCGGTTCCTCGCTCCAGGTGCAACCCGCGGCCTCGCTCCCCGCCGTCGCCAAACGTCACGGCTGTTTCCTGGCAATTATTAATCGAGATGGAACGCCGCTCGATGATCTTGCCGACTTCAACCATCGCGGAAGCATCGGAGAGTTTTTCAAAGAAATCATTCTTTTGCTGGTCGATGGCTAATACACGAGTAAGGATTACAGCTATGCGCTATGTACTGCTTTTCTTTATGGCATTGAACCTGGCCGGTTGCGTGAGTCAACGGGCGGTGCTGGTCAACGAACGCGGGGAAGAGCTCACCTGCGAAACCACCGGTTATGGCTTCATCGCAAGCATGATGGCGTCCAATAAACAAACGGGATGTGTTTCGGACGCTGAAAGGCGCGGCTATCGCGTCAAAGAGCAGAATCCCTAAGAACTGAAACCATACGTTAGAGCCAATATCTTTGTTGCCACCAAACGGATTGTCCTTTTTTTCGTTCCAAGTTTTCGGCTAGCTGGCCCGGATTATTCACGCATAAGGCGATCGAGAGACGATCCCTCCAGAGCGAGGCAATGGGTCTGTGCCTTGGAGCGCCCTGCCAACTGAGTCTTTGGAGCGAACATCTGAGAAAATGGCGAGCGCCGAGCCGAGCACCAAAGAAGGCATTGAAGCTGTTCGTCTCTGTGCCTCACTCCTCCAGGCTCGCCTCTCGATCGACACAGTGTCACCGCTTTCCCTCTAACGGTGAATAATGCGGGCCAATACTCAGCGGAACTGAAGCCGTTTCGACAAAACGTCCGATTTGAGATATGGCGGTATCGTTGAAAACTTTCGGTACGAACTCGGACTGAGATTTTTGCGATAACTGCCTAAGGAGGGCGGAATGAGCCTAGATTTTGTCAGCAACCAAGAAGTGATCATGGCGGCGCGCCGCAATCTTACCCAAGATGTGTGGGGCTATTTGAGCGGCGGCGCTGAGTCGGAAACGACGATGCGCCGAAACCGGCTCGGATTCGATAGCCTGGCGTTACGGCCACGGGTATGCGTCGATGTGTCCAAGATCGACGCGTCAACGACATTCCTAGGTCAGAAACTTAGAATTCCTGTGATGATGGCGCCCATCGGGTCACTGCAAACGATCACGCCCGAGGGCGGCGTCGCCGTGGCCAAGGCCGCAGCGGCGTTTGGCACCTTAAACTTTGTCAGCTCAGTTACGCAGCCGAGCCTGGAAGAAATTGGTGCGAGCACAACGTATCCGAAAATTTTTCAGCTCTATATTCGCGGCGGGCTAGACTGGTGTGAAGAGATCCTGCAGCGGGTCAAAAAGGCAGGCTATATGGCGCTGTGTTTGACGGTGGATACGGCGCATTACAGCTGGCGCGAGCGACAAATGATGAACCGCTGGTTACCGCCGAGCAAGCGCGCGGAAACCCGGCGCCACTTCCAGGCGATGGTCACCTGGGAAATGATGGCCGCTATCAAAAAGATGGCGGGATTGCCTTTCATCCTGAAGGGCGTTGCGACCGCGGAGGACGCAAAGATCGCCATTGATCATGGAGTCGATGTCATTTACGTCTCGAATCACGGCGGGCGCCAGCTCGACCACGGACGCGGAACCGTCGAAATTCTCCCCGAGGTTGTGGAGGCCGCGAACGGCAAAGCGGACGTCCTTCTCGACGGGAGCATCTTGCGCGGAACGGATGTCGTCAAAGCTCTGGCGCTCGGCGCCAAAGCCGTGACGATCGGCAAACTCCAGGGTTGGGGCCCAGCCGCGGGAGCCGACGCCGGCCTGGTCCGTGTATTGGAGCTGCTTGAAGAGGATCTCGTCGTCGATATGGCGCTTTTGGGCGTAACGTGCGTTGACCAAGTCAATGCCGGTTACGTTTGCAAGGCGCCGCCGGTGAGCTTCCCGCACGAGATGAGCGCGTTTGCGCACATGCCGGGCGGCTGTTTGCTTTAATCAAACGCTCCCGTTCTTTCGCTAGGATGGGATTCTCATGGTGTAAGTGGCGAACAGGACCGCGCATAAATC
>JBGPIK010000019.1:0-34618 GCA_041484845.1 Binatia bacterium
ATTTATGGAATAGCAGTTCCTGCGCCCGGGCATCGCTGGTGCTCGCGCGGACTGGTGTTTGATAGGGACCTAACCCAGACAATAGAGATTAAACGAATCCAGAGCGCCACGGAGTTAGTTTTTGCGGGCAAGCAACAAGCCGAGGACCACGGTCTCAAATTATGCAGGGACTGGATTGATGAGCAGACCTCCGCCGCCAGCTGAAGATCGGCGTCAAAAGCCGCTCGCGTATCGTCGGTGAGACCTCAGTGTAGTCTTCGATTCGCTCGCGCCGATTGGCAAAGAATTATCTCCTCCCCGACAACCATACAGCCATTTCAAGCCGCCGCTAATTCTTTTCGGGATTGTTCAATATTAGACAGTAATGCCCGTCGAGTCAGCGCAATCTCACTAGGAGAAGACTCTGAGCCTGAGCGCAAGGTGCGCTCGGAGGAGCGAACGTAACATGGCGCTACGGGCTGCGGTGCGAGACGGAGTGATCGAGCGGGTGACTCAGCGATACAAGGGCATGGACAGGAAGCGTTTGTTTCAGATCGAACTCGATTCGGCGAAACAAGCATGGGCAAATGCCGGTAGCGCACCCGGAGCAAAGATCAGCGGTGATTGTCGTTCCTGCCGCCATCGACACTGCGGCGTTTGTGAAGAATACTCGCTTGCAAAACAATACTCGGACTACTGGATTTGTCATCGTTGCGGGGAATTAACCGCGCGTGTTTCAAACTTGCATTGAAGGGGGTGCCTTATGGACTGGGACAAGACTAAATTCGCTTTGTTGAGTGCGGCGGGCGGCGCTGCAGTCTTAGCGGTTGTAGGATTCAACTGGGGTGGATGGGTAACCACCGGAACCGCCGAAGCCATGGCTAAGGAAGTAGCTGCCAATGCTGTCGCCCAGCGATTGGGATCGATTTGTGTCGCGCAGATTAATAAGGACTCGCAGAAAACCCAGAAGCTAAAAGAAATGAAGGGACAAGATACCTGGGAGATCGGTCGCTATATAGAAAAGCAGAGTTGGGCGATCATGCCGGGCGACGAGAAACCCGATAGCGCGGTTGCCGATGCGTGCGCTAAGCTTTTTGCCAAACAGATATCATAGAACGCCGCGCGGCGATTTCCTGCAAATCGCGCGTTAACGAGTCAATGGAGGAGGGGGCCGAGCCATCTGCCGCGAACGCGGCAGGCGCGGCTTGTTATTGGCCGCTTGTGACCGTGATACCGGTCGGAAAAAAATTGGGAAAGGAACTACCCGATGGGAGACAAAGGCAAGAAAGATAAGGACAAAGCTCAGAAACAGAAAACAAAAAAACAGGAACAAACGGTAAAAAACAATCTAGCGAAGGCGCCGGCTAAAAGGGTGGGTGTGGCTTAGCATCGGGCATATCTGAATTTACGCACGCCTTTGTTGACTGTGCCCGTTCTCTTACTTCCGCTACGTGCTCGTAGCACGACTTTATTACTTTGAGACTTTGGGAATGGTGGTGGGTGATCGAGGCACGGTCGTCTTCCCCTCGCCAGAAGAGATTCTACCTTGAATTTTCTCTTTAAGTTTTAAACGTTCCTGCCGCGAATCTGTGGGGGGAACAATGCGGCGACAGGCGGTTGCCACCGGAGTCCCTCGCCGGCGTTAGACCCTTGTTTTAAGAGCGCTGGCAACGTAGCGATTAGATTGTATCAATCGCTTTTCTGATGGAGTCAAAATTAAACATCATACACCACGAGACATCGCGTCTCTGCAGCGCAGGCGGCGAATTGTTAATTGAACTGGGCTTAACGGCGACGAGTTTTTTCTTGAGTTCTAACGCCTTCTGGATCTCCCACTTCGCCCAGCCACTGCGGTAGGTCTCTTTGCCGACGAGGCAGAGAAAGTGACTGGAACGGCCGATCTGCGCGGCCAGGTCCTGTTTGATGTCCGCCGCTTCGTTGCTGTCGAGCTCGACGTTGAGAGACTTATCGTACGATGTAAAATTGAATTCGTGGTTGACGTCCCATCCAAGTAGCCGATCCTTGGCGCGCTTGTCATGGTCATAGTCGTAGCTGATGAATACTTCATTTGTAGCCATCTGACTTCTCCTTCATGGACTGCATTGTGTGTGACTCGATTGTTGGCCGAGCCTGCCGTTAAGGCCGATAACGAGTTAGTGGAAAATATTGGGTATAAAGTGTTTTTTCTCTTTTCCGGCGAAGGCGCCTTCGAAACGCATCAGAGAAAGCCTGATGCGATCAACACGATTACCACCCTGACGTCAAACGATAGAGCGCGCATAACACTCCCCTGTGTTAGGCTTGCGATACGCGTGGGATCTTGGAAGAGGAAGGGGTCAGCCGGTAATAGGGTTGCGCTTAATGCCGGTCCATGCCACGCGAGTTTTGTGGCCCGATCATTGCCTCTTACGCACCAGTAGGCGGAAGGACATCCAGATTTAACTCTATAGGAACGAGGGTGTTCTAGCAAGCGCTGTTGCGAATGAGTGGTGGTAGCAACAGAGCGCGCCTATCGGAACGGGGCCGGCAATTTCCAGCGTCTGAGATCTTTTTGCCCCGCCTGTTTATCAGCGGTTTTCAATCGCTGCGGGTTTGATTCCCCGCAGCTTGCTGCGTAATGAGCTATTCCAGACCTCTTAGAGTCCGTCATTCCCGGATGCTTCTATCGGGAATCCAGGCGCGACCGAACCTGGACCCCCGATTAAAACATTCGGGGGTGACGCCGTTGGGATAAAATCTCACCGCTATGTTCTGATACCCCGTCAGCTTGCTGCGGGGTAGTTCATCAATCTGGATATCTTTGCTGACCGCGCTACCGAATCGCAAATAAGACGCCGGATGATAGGCTCCAAAACAAGTTAGGCCGCGTCGTCTCCGGTGCTAGGCCCGAATTCAGACTCGAAGATCTCCGCCAAAATACGACAAATATCGGCTGCAGACAGGATACCGGCGAGTTTTTCGTGATGAACAACGATAGCGGACCCGATATGACGTCGTGCCATCTCGAAGGCAACCTCGTTCAGGGGCATGTCGAAGGCAACGACATAAGCATCGTCAATCATAACGTCGCGGGCTCGCATCTGTGTCTTGTCTACTGTTGGCAATAACCGGTCGAGTAAATGACGGACGTCTCGCTCTGAAACGATGCCGACCACTCGACCGTCCTGCTGGACGGGAATATGACGGACCTGGTGCTCGCGCATTAATCGCTCCACTTCGAAGATTCCTTCGTCACTATCAACAAAATAGGGGAAAGGGGTCATGACGGACCCCACGTAGGGAATCTTTTTAAACTTCTTCATAATAACGGCTCCTGCTTTGATAGCAGAGTTCATGGTACCACTTTAAACGTCCGAGGGGAAAAAAGGGTGCCCGCAAATCAACTTTCAGTAAAATGACTCGCGCCGAGAATATCATCCAAACCGTTCGTTTTGTCGTGACCGCGCCGGCCACGTACAGTCAGGCGGAAATCACCGTGCGGACGCAAAAAACACCATATAGTTGAACGGCTCAGGCGCAAGAGGGGATGCAGGAAGCCAAAAACCCGGAATGAGGAGCGTGGGAAAGGCGGGTGCGCTACAACTGGACTCTTGCGCGACCGGAAGCTTCTAAACGCGTCACCAGAGCCGGCCACCTTGGTGCTAAAGACGAAGCTCATCGAATACGAACCGGGCAACGCCTTTGGCCGATGGCTTCTTCCCGGCTTGGGGACGACGGTATGCACCATGCACGCTGAGATTCTGGACAAAAATAATGGCGCTTTGGTCGGCCGGATGGAGAGTCGCCAGACCGTGTCGTTCGGCGGCGCCTATTCCGTAGGGGCGGACCAATATATCTGCAAACGGGTGGCACGAACTCATGCGGGACATCGACAAAAAACTGGGCCGGAAGTAGTGTGACGTTGCCGGGCGAGAAATGGAAATACATCCGAGATCCGAGCATTGGCTTCGCGAATTTCGTGGTATGAATTCTTTACGTGGCGTCGTTGACGAGAGTGTCTTACACGTGTAATATACGTATATATACTTTGAGGGGAAAGATGCAAAAAAAGCTTACCATTACCGTTCACGAAGAGGTTTATGCCGGACTTCGCAAAGTCATTGGTCCGAGGAAGATAAGCCGGTTCATTGAAAATTTGGTTCGTCCTCACGTGGTTAAGGCGAAACTGGAGTCTGCTTATAAGCAAATGGCTGAAGATGAGGCGCGGGAGGCTGAGGCACTGGAGTGGTCTGAGGGGACGGTTGGAGACGTATCCCATGAAGCGAGGTGAGGTGTGGTGGATCAATTTCGATCCCTCTGTGGGTGGAGAAATCAAAAAGAAACGCCCTGCTGTAATCGTTAGCAATGATTCAGCAAACAAATTCCTGAATCGAATTCAAGTTGTTCCATTGACCTCCAACATCGAGGCGCTTTATCCGAGCGAGGCCTATGTGAAGCTCAAAGGTAAGCGAAGCAAGGCGATGGCCGACCAACTGACCACGGTGAGCAAATTGAGATTCATCAACAGAGAGGGCTTGGTCTCAATGTCAGATATGGCCGGAATTGAGCAGGCTATAAAAACGCAGTTGGACTTGCCGTAAACAACCCCTTCTTAACGACAGATCAGAGTTTACGACCAAAGCTTTCGCAAAAAATCTAGCGTCACCTGCTCGAGACTGTTCACCACCGCGGTCGCTTCGCCCAGCAGTTCTGCGCTGTGCGAATTGGTGACGGCCAGACATTTCATTCCCGCGCGACGGGCGCCGCGAACTCCTTCTTTGGAATCTTCGATGACGAGGCAGTCGGCAGCGGCAATGTTCTCTTTACCGTCGAGGCGAGCATTGAGCGCCGCCAGCGCTTTTACAAAAATCTCCGGTTCGGGTTTGCCCGCGCTTACGTCTTCGGCGCTCACGATTACGCGAAAGTGGCTACGTAAAGTGATCGTTGAGAGAATGGTTTCAATTTCATGGCGCAAAGCTCCGGAAGCGACAGCTAAAGGGAGAATCGGAGCGAGGCTTGCGACCAATGATTTGACACCCGGGAAGACCTCTACATGATTGCGTATGGCGTCTTGATAGTAGACGGCCTTACGCTCGACGAGCTCGACTAATTTTGCATCGGCCAGCGGGCGTTGATGCTCTCGGTATCCGGCGATAAACGCGCCCCGATCATCAAAGCCGAGAAACCGCGCATAATAATCTTCCTCGGTGAGAGGAATATTCTCTTCACCCAGGACTTTTTGAAATAGCCGGAAATGAATCGGCTCGTCATTGACAATGATCCCGTTGAAGTCAAAAATAACCGCTCGAAGCATCGTTGCACGATTACAGAAATAATCTTTTGTTTCAACGTGACCCCCGGTTAGCAAATATCAGGCTTGACCCTAACGGTGCGCGATGTGGCAAGACAACCTTGCGCCCGAGGCTCTTGCGCCACGGTCTACAGCCCTTCGACGATCAAGAGCTTCGATTTTGTCGTTTTCTTCCTAAGGTCCCGTAACGGGCGATACTCTGGCGACTCGTACCACGTCTTGGCTTGAGCAACGCTATCGAACTTGAGGATGGTTAACCGCGTAGGCGCCCAGTCGCCTTCGAGCGCCTCGACAGCGCCGCCTCGCGCGACGTATGTCCCGCCGTGCGCTGCAATCAGGGCCGGGACGGCCTTCTTGTATTCTTCAAACCCGACGGGATCGGTAACTTCGACATCAGCAATGATATAAGTAGGCAAACTGTTCTCCTTCACGAGCGGTAGACGATCTCGAACCGGCGTTTCCTCCTGCGGTCCCAGACGGGAAGCGTTCTATCCCAATTATTCTTTTGTTTCAACGCAATCTGCGCTAGAAATAACCTATGGCTTCAGAACACTATCAGCACCATGCCCATGGTCATATCGAGTACCGTTTCTGCCCTCGCTGCGGCGGTGATTTGGAGCAACGAATAATCAAAGCGACGGAGCCGAAGCGGCTCGTGTGCGTGAATTGCGCGTTTATTTTCTATCAGGATCCTAAAGTTGTCGCCGGAACCATATTCACTTACGACGGAGGCATTGCATTACTGAGGCGCGGTGTTGAGCCGGCGTTGGGGAAGTGGGTTTTTCCGGGCGGCTATGTCGATCGGGGCGAAAGTGTCCAGGACGCGGCGATCCGCGAGACGCGGGAAGAATCTCAAGTGGAAGTTGAGCTCGGGCCGCTGCTCAATGTTTATTCCTATCCGCGCACGCCGACCGTCATCGTGGTTTATACTGCGCAGGTCATCAGTGGCGAGTTCGGTGCCGGCGATGAATCGCTGGAAGCGCGGACGTTTCGTCCGAGCGAACTTCCCTGGGGCGAAATTGCCTTTGACAGTACCCGTGACGCATTAAAGGATTACATTGAGATCTACGTCAATCAACGCTCTTGAAATGAAAAAAGCCCACGCCTTGCATAAGGTCGCGGGCCTTTAATATTGCAGGGATAGCGCTCAGAGATTGACGAGCACGTCCTCGCCTTCAACCTTAACTTCATATTTGTTCGTCGGTAAATCCGGAACCAGCTCGTTGGCTCCTGTGGTCACATCATAGCGCCAGCCATGCCACGGGCAGATCACCGTCTTGCCGTCCAATTCACCTTCTCCCAACGGTCCGCCGCGATGTCCACAGGTGTCGTTGATCGCGTAGAAATTCCCTTCAACATTAAAGACGGCAACGAGCTTTCCGTTAATATCCATGCTTTTTCCGCAACCCGGTTTCACGTCGCTGGTCTTACAAAGCTTAACGAAATTGGCCATCCTTTTGGGTCCTTTCTGACGAAAAAATTTCGCCTACTATACGTGCTTGCGATTCGGATTCAAGGGGAGGCGCGAGCGGTCACAAACGGTAAATCGGCAACCGTGGCCGCAATCGACGCGCCGTTGTGCTTGAGGAGAACGGCTGTGCCGGCGTTCCAAAAATCTTTGTGAACATAGCCCAGGGCGATCGTTTTCTTGAAAACGGGGGAGTGCGTCGAACTGGTGACTTGGCCGATTTCTTTTTCGCCGGCGTAGATCAAATCTCCGGTTAGATTTGCTGGTGTCGCGCCGACGATAAAACCGACCAATTTTTTATTCACGTGTCCCCGTGAACGGATTCTCTCGACCACCTCCTGGCCGAGATAACAGCCTTTGGTGAAGCTTACGGCGTCCTTGAGGCCGGCCTCCAGCAGCAAATGTTCCTCCGAGAAATCGACGCCGTAGCGCGAAATGCCGGCTTCAATGCGCAAGATATTATGCGCCTCCTCGCCCACCCAGGCGGCGCCGCATTCCTTGCCGATATCGCTCAAGCGTTGCGCGATCGTTTGGAGGCTTGCTCGCGGAATGATCAAGTCGAAGCCCGATTCGCCGGTGTGGTTGTCATTGACCACGCATATCGCCGCCTGTTCGATGGTAACCATCACATGGTGTTTTGCTTCAGTGGGCAATTCGGATGGTCCGACGAGCTTTCGCAATAGCGCTCCCGCTTTCGGACCTTGAATTGAGAGTATCGCATACTCGCCGGAGCGATCGGTGATCTCGACTTCGTCGGCGACCAAGTAGCGGTTGAGGTGATCGAGGATTTTGCTCTTCAGGTTTTGCCAAAAATCAAGATAAAACGAGTTCAGCGAGCAGAGCACGCGCACATCCGCAATAACTTTTCCCTGCTGGGTGAGGATTGCCGCGTATTGACCGTCAAAGGGGTTCAATGATTTGAGATCGTTGGACAACATGCCCTGAAGAAAGGAGAGGCGATCGGGCCCGGTGAATTGCAGCAGGCCGCGATGGGTGAGGTCGATCAGCCCGACAGCGGAACGAACGGCCCAGTATTCACCGGTCGGATTGCCGAAATGCGCGACGAGCAACCCGCCGTAGCGCTCTTCGAAGACGGCGCCATTTGCGCGATGAAAATCGGCCAGGGGCGTTTGTTCACTCATAATAAAAATATATCGACAACTTGAGCCGTTGACAATGCAGCGCAACACAATGCTAAGCGCTAACGGCATGGCGGTAAGCGCTCGACCGCCTCACGTTATCGATGGAGTACTGGAGTGGTGGAGTAATGGAGTGATGTCTTTAAACGCAATACTCCTATACTCCAACACTCCATTCCGATCTCCGATCCCATTGGCTCGCGGGTGCGGCGGTCAGAAAAGGCTGCAAAGCACCAAGAGCAAAGCGCAAGGGGCCGGAGTGGAACGCTTCGCCTTTTGCGCTTAGTCCTTAACACCGTTTCACGCGACTGCGGGAACGGCGATTGAATGACCCGCCGCCGGTGTGATACATAGCATTCATACCACATAACGGAGGTGCGACATGGCCAGTCTTGAAGGTCAAAAGGCTCCGGTCTTTTCCTTGCAGGGCAGCGACGGTAAGAAGCATGCTCTGGCGGACTATACCGGCAAAAACGTCATTCTTTACTTTTATCCCAAGGACGATACCCCCGGCTGAACCAAAGAAGCATGCGGGTTCCGCGATGCTATCCAATCCGTAAATCAAGCCAATGCCGTAGTGTTGGGTGTGAGCAGAGACAGCATTGAGTCGCACCATCAGTTCATCGAGAAATTTAATCTGCCGTTTACGCTTCTGTCCGATCCACAGGTCGAGGCGATGAAAGCGTACGGGGCGTGGGGGCCGAAACAGAACGCCGAGGGAAAAACGGTGGAAGGAGTGATTCGTTCCACCGCCTTGATCGGTCCCGATGGCACGGTTAAGCGCCATTGGATTCCGGTTTCGAACGCCGAAGCGCATCCTGCGGAAGTTTTAGAGTTTTTGAAGAAATAACCCGTCGAGTGCGCCAAACGAACGCAAGCATTGGTCAATCACGCCGCGCTCGTGTGGCGCCGTTCGATCGCGTCGCGGGCCAGCCGTTAAATCGCGGGCGGAACGCACCGTTTTGTACTCTTGCTTCATGCGCAAAACTAAAACCGACCTCGATCTGCACAAGCTAGAAATTTTTCACTGGGTCGCCGAAGTGGGCAGTTTCTCGCAAGCCGCGGAACTGCTCTCGTTGAGTCAGCCTACCGTAAGCGCTCATATTCAAGAATTGGAGAAATCCCTGGGCGGAAAGCTCCTCTACCGCATTCGCGGCCGCGTAAGCTTGACGCCACTGGGGCAACTGTTGGTGGAGCGCGCGCGCGATCTACTGACGTTTAAACGGGAAACGGTGGCCGTCGTGTAAAAATTTCACGGCACGCTTACCGGGGAACTATGGGTGGGCGGGAGCAACATCCCTGGCGAATATCTTTTGCCCCAAAAGCTCGGTGCTTTCGCGAAAAAGTACCCCGGCGTTAAACCGATTCTCCGCATCGGAGATTCGGCGGGCATTGTGGAGGATGTTCTGGATGGGAAAGTAGAGCTGGGCTTCGTCAGCATAAAAACCGATGATGCTCGGCTCCGTTTCGAAAAAACCTGGCACGATGAAATGGTTCTCGCCGTAGCGAAGGAGCATCCCTGGAGCCGGCGCAAGTCCGTTGATGTCACCGAGTTGCGCAAGGAAAAATTCATTTCACGGGAGCGCGGCTCCGGTACTTTGGATTTTTTCCTCCGGCTTCTCACCGCAAACGGCCAGCCGCCCGATGAGCTGCTTAATATTTCCATGGAACTTGGCAGCACCGAGTCGGTGAAACAGGCGTTAATGGCTGGATTCGGCGTCTCCATTCTGTCGCGCATCTCTATTCGCCGGGAATTACAAGAGCGGACGATTGTAAACGTGCCCATACGCGGCTTAACGATGCAACGAGATTTTTACCAGGTGTACCATAGTCATCGGCCGCTTCACCCTAACGCCCGGGCTTTCCGGAAATTCCTCAAACAGGCGTAGTCTTTAAGAAACGGGTTCTCATCGAAAAAGATCACCCGCCCTCGCGCAAGCGTCCCCATACGAGCGCTGGCTCGGCAAGCGGCTCGCAACCGAAGCGGATATTTATCGCGCCGAGCGCATATTACTCCAGCCGGACCGTTTGATTGGCACTGATCTATAGGGCATCAGATCGCAACTTATTTTCGCACGTGCGGCCCGCCTGAGTTGCACCCGCTCGATGATCCAAAAGTGGTTAAGGCGCACGCCAAATTATTCGGCGCGTGGGAAATGAATTGGCTCCCTTACAACTACGGTCACGATATCAAGCTGCCTCAGTCGAACGGGCCGGAAATCGGCTTTCTCATGTATCCGCAAACCGAAACCGCCAATGGACGAAAGGACAGTCTGGACCCGAAGAATTTTACCTACGCGATTAAGGCCAAGGAAGTCTAACCGAACATCAACTTGAAAGAGTTAAAGCGCGGTCTCCGTATTCCGGAGGCCGCGCTTTTTTGTCGCTGTAGGGAGCAAAGCGACCGGCCTGCGGTTGTTTGGTTGACGCGAGTGCTATCCGTAGGTTACGCTACATACACTTGGAGGTGATTTTGCTCGGATGACGGTATGCTTAGATTTATGGATGTCGTTCGTGTCGCGTCCAATCTTGTTTTGCCTGCATCGCAGACGGGCGACCGTGTGCGTGTCGAGAATAACTTATCTCAGGCCGATTTAATTTTTTAAATTTTGATAGGAGTTTTCTTGTTGTGCCGCCGGCTTACTTCGGAGGAATACCCCTTACCGTGCCTTAATCCGGCCGCAAGTCTTTGCTCGCCGCGAAAGGGGAGTAGGGATGTCTAGCAGCCGAGACATGAAACCAGGTCGAGCAGCCGGAGTCAAAGAGCGCAAAAAAACGGCGCAGCGTTCGCAGCCAAAGTCTGGTGACGCCGCACAATTTGCCGACGTGCTGCGCGAGAGCGAGGAACGGTTGCGTCTGGCTCAGGTGGGTGCGGAGTCGGGCGCGTGGGACTTAAATCTGAAAACTAACGAACTGATCTGGTCGCCCGAGAATTGTCGGCTCTACGGCATCGAGCCGGAGGCCTTTAAGGGCAGGTATGAGGACTGGCGCCGGCTCGTTCATCCGGACGATATCGAGCGCGTCGATCGTCAGCGGCGGGAGGCTGTCGAGCAGCGGAGCGCGTACAGTTCGGATTACCGTATTCGCCATGGGTCCGGCGCGATCCGCTGGATCTCCAGCAAAGGAAAAGCCTATTACGACGAGCGGGGCGAGCCGCTGCGAATGCTGGGCGTGACAATCGATATCACCGAGCGCAAGCGCGCCGAAGAAGCCCTAAGCGAAAGCCAGGCGCGATTAGCGGGTATTGTCGAAACCGCCATGGACGCTATTGTGTCCGTCGACGCCGCGCAGCGCATCACGCTGTTCAACTCCGCGGCGGAACGGATGTTCGGGTGTTCGGCGGCCGAAGCGATCGGGCAGTCTCTCGATCGTTTTGTTCCTACAAAGTTCCGCGTAAGCCACCGGCGACATCTGCTGGATTTCGGCCAGGGGAAAATAGCCGGACGCCGCATGGGTGAGTTGGGTGAAGTCACCGGTTTGCGCGCGAACGGTGATGAGTTTCCCATTGAAGCATCGATCTCGCAGCTTGAAGTCAATGGCCAAAGAATTTTCACTGTTATTTTGCGCGATATCACCGCACGCACGCACGCCCTGGCACGCCTACGTGAAAGTGACGAGCGTGCGCGCGTCCAATTGGCGGAATTGCAATCCATCTATGCAAGCGCGCCTGTCGGCCTGTGCCTGTTGAGCCCCGATTTTCGGTTCCTTCGGATCAATGAACATCTGGCGCAAATGAACGGCCTGCCATCGGAGCAGCACATCGGCCGGACGGTGCGTGAACTTTTGCCGCGTTTGGCCGATATCATTGAACCTAAATTGCGTGAAGTGCTTGAGACCGGCCGGCCCAAGCTAAAGGAAGAGATTGTCGGCGAAACAGCGGCCCAGCCCGGGGCCAACCGGACATGGCTGGTAAGCTGGCTGCCGCTCAAAGACGGGAAGGGCCAGATAACCGGGATTAATATCGTCGTTGAGGAAATCACCGAGCGCAAGCGGCTGGAGGACGAATTAAAACAGCACGCGAAAACACTTGAAGAAGCAGACCGGCGCAAGGATGAATTCATCGCCATGCTCGCGCATGAGCTGAGAAATCCTCTCGCGCCGATTCGCAGCGCCGTCGAAATGCTCGGCCTATGCGAATCATCGGATACTGACTTTGATTGGGGTCGCAACGTTATCGATCAGCAGGTGAAACATTTAGCGCGGCTACTGGACGATCTGCTCGATCTGAGCCGCATTACCGGCAATAAATTAGAGCTAAAAAAGGAGCCAATTTTACTGGCGGACGTCGTCAATGCGGCGCTTGAGGCGAGCCGCCCCATCATTGATCAACGCAACCATCATGTGAGCGTCATGGCGTCTCTGGAGCCGATTTATCTGCACGGTGACACGGTACGGCTCACCCAAGTATTTACCAATCTGATTAACAACGCGGCTAAATACACCCCGCCGGGAGGCCGGATTGGCGTTAGCGCGGAAAAAAATGATGGCACCGTCGTCGTACGCATGGTCGACAATGGCATGGGAATTTCCGCCGCTCAGCTGCCGTATATCTTCGATATGTTTTACCAGGCGGATCGTTCGTACGAGCAAGCCTATGGTGGTCTCGGTATCGGTTTAACCCTGGTCAAGCGCGTAGTGGAAATGCACGGCGGAACCGTGGAAGCCCACAGTGCCGGCGTCAATCAGGGAAGTGAGTTTATCGTTCGTCTACCGTTTATTGCTGAGCCGGCTCACGCGACTAAAGACAAAACGGGCCCGGATTTGAAAAGCAATTTACGCCGCCGCGTTCTTGTCGTCGATGATTACCCGAATGCAGCGGAAAGTCTCGCCAGATGGCTCCGGCGCTTGGATAATGAGGTAGAAGTAGCTCTTGACGGGCTGCAGGGAATCGAGGCCGCCGAGAAATTCCGCCCCGATATCATCCTGCTCGATATCGGCATGCCCAAGCTCAATGGTTACGAGACCGCGGAGCGCATACGCCGCCAGCCGTGGGGTAAACAGATAGTGCTGGTGGCGCTCACGGGTTGGGGCCAAGCAGAAGACCGCCAGCGCAGCCGAGAAGCCGGGTTTGATTTGCACCTCGTAAAGCCGGTGGACTACGCTCAGCTGCGCGCCTTCCTGGCGCAGATTCCTTCCGGCCAAACGGAGAACGCTTCGTTACCTGGGGGAAGTTGATCAGAAAGAAACAGACCTCGTGTCGTGACTCAGGAGTTCGTTTAAAAACTCTAAACGATGGCAGCGGCTGAACTCGCACTCAAATCCCCCTTTGTCCCCCTTTCTTCTAAGTGGGATTCAATTCTATTACCCTACCGCGGCAAGAATGTCCATTTATGAAGTGAAACCAAGAGTTCCTCTTCAAGCCCCTTTAACCTCATGCCGGCGCAATGTAGCGGACGATTCTTAATAGCTTGCGGCCTTGCGCTATTGCGAATTTCACGTTGTGGATTTATCAGAGATGGGAATTCGTGTCTTGACCAAATAATCAAGCCTGCGGAGAAGTCGGATTGTTTTCAAGGCGACGGCCTGGCGCATGTTTTGCTGCAGCCGTCGGTCAGAAACAGCGGAGAGCGCTCCATTAGGATGGGTGGTAGAGGCGGAACCGGAAACTCGCCTTCCAATCATTAGCTATTTCATCAAGCTCTTGACGACGCTCATGGGGGTTTTTGCCTTTTGAACAAGCTCCAGAGGGCAGATCGTGCGTCCCGCAAAGTTAATTCATCGGCCATAAGTGAACCGGAAGGGAGTTTAGATATGGTGTGGCTAAGGATTACGTTCGCAATCTTGTTCGCGGTTGCGCTCGACGGCTGTATCGCCCCGTCGCTTCAAGAGCCTTTGCGGGGGAATAAAGAGCTCAATGCTGTCCTCGACGCTTATAAGAAACAAAACGCCGAAGTAACTGCTCGACGCGAAGCAGTGATGGCTCAAGGCATCCGCGATTTAACCGTTACTAACGGAGCAACATCGGAGGGCCCGCTTGTCACGGTCGAACTTGACCGAGCCTCACTGCCCATTGTGATCGGTAGGATCCTTAATGAAGCTTCGGTTTCGTATGTGGTTGAGCCGGGTCTATTACGAGGCACCGTGACCAGCCGCCTGACCAAGGTTCCTCTGCTGCGGGCGGTCAATGCCCTCCTGGAACCCTTTGGGTTGATCGCTACGATACGCGACCATGTGATGGCGATTAAGGAACGGGATATCGATGGCGCCGCCTTCTTGCCGCGTTCGAATGCTGGAGATGGGGTTATCAAGACAATCGCCAATAAGCCTGCCGCGGATAAAGATAACACCAAAAAAAATGCCGGAGATGAAAAGAGCATAGCGCCATCCGTCAATAAGCCGGCCGCCGCACAGATAGCGGGCACAGCGAAGGGTGATAAGGCGCCGAGCGACGAAGCGGGGGCAGCGAAGCCTCAGAACAAGTCCGTGATTACGAGAGAGGTGGCCCTGACCCATTTAGATGTGCCCATGATCTCGGCTTTTCTCGAAGGTCTGGCGAAAACGGCACCTTCCGAAACGGATCCTGGGCTTCGCTTCAGTCCCCAACCTTACACCGGCACTGTGTTTCTCTCGGGCTCTCCCGAGCACGTGGATCGGGCGGCGAAGGCATTGCGTGGCGCCGACCGCGATCCGGCCCACGTGGTCATCGAGGTTCTGGTAGTCGAGTTTGACACGGGATCGGAGGAAGAACTGGGTGTTGACCTAAAAAATCTCACGACCAAATCGGGGAATCAGTTCATAACAGCTTTCGGGAGCTTGACCAATCCTGCGCTCACCTACGCCGCCGGAGTGAAAAATCCGCGGAGTCTCAGGGCCGAGATCCAGGCTCTGGTCTCGCGCAATAAGGCTCGGATTATCGCCCGCCCCTATCTCACAACCACCAGCGGCCGCAAGGCGAAGATTGAAATAACCAAGGACCAATACATCATAGTTCAACAAGCCATCGGTGGCGCCGCCATCGCCGCTATCGCTGCGCCCCAGGCGGTGGCGACCGGGGTAAAACTCGAAATTTTGCCGCAGGTCGCTCGTGACGGAAAGGTGCGAATGGATGTCGCGGTAGAGCAATCACAGTTCGTTACGGCGGAGAACGAGAACGTCGCCACCGAAGTGGCAAAAAATGTGGCGCAAACGACTATGGAGGTCGAAAGCGGCCAGGCCATTCTCATTGGAGGCATGTCCCAGTATCTGTCAGCGTCGGTGAATTCCGGTTTGCCGTGGCTTCGGCACATTCCGATCTTGAATATGTTTTTCGCTAAGTTCGAAGCCGATTCGCGCCGTCAGGAGGTGTTAGTGTATCTGACGCCTTACATCGTGTGGAGCCCTGATTTAAATTCTCCGATTCCGGAGTCCGACGCTTTCGGTCCGCAGGAGCCTCGGGATCTCTTCACCACGATTGAGGGTACCAACGACTGAGCTATTCGAAAGTAGCTTGCGCGGATTTCATTCAGGGCCTGCTTTGCGCCGGAGCGGCAAAGCCAAAGCCTACCGATTGGGTTGCGGCTTGGAACTGCGACTGCGATCGTAAGAGCTGCCGAATTAATTTCCGTTCATTTCAGGAAAGGGCGACGCGCGGTCCGTCACCTCTATTTGTGCGCGTGTGATGGACTTTCGCGCAGCCGCAGGTTACAAATTTCCTAGACCCATGAGCTACCGGCGAACCGTTGTTGCATCGATCCTTTTGCTCCTATCGTTTCTGCTGCAGACCGGACACTCGGCCGCGCCGTCGGCCCCGGAATACAATCTCGCCGTCGCTTTCGATATTTCCCATGCGAAAGTCATCGGCTCAAGCAAAATCTCGGTTGTAAAAGAAAAACTTATTGTCCTTCGCGTCGGCTCTCTCAAAATTCGCAGCGTACGGCTCAATCAGGAAGTCGCGGACTTTCAAACGGGCGACGGCAGATTAAGCCTCACGCCCAAACAGAGCGGCATGTTAGAGATCCGTTACGAAGGCGTGTTCGCGCGCGCCGACGGCGCCCCGACTTCGCGCGACTCCGATATTGCGAATGTCATCGGCCGCGAAGGAGTTTTTCTCGCTTCGGCCTGGTATCCGCAGATGGAGACCCTGGCGCATTATCGGCTTCAAGCGGTTCTACCGCGGGGATATGTCGCGGTTTCCGAGGCCGAAAACATCCAGCGCGTTGACGGCAGCGACGGTGTGACCTTCACGTTTCAGTTCGATCACCCGGTCGATCACATCAGTTTGGTCGCTTCGGAGCGTTATCGAATCACGCCGGATCGTTTCCACGGCGTCGAATTGTCCGCCTACTTTTTTCCCGAAGACCAGACGCTCGCCGTGAAATACCTCGATTACGCGAAAAAGTATATCGAACTCTACGAAAAGCTTCTCCTGCCATTCCCTTTCAAGAGATTCGCAATCGTCGAGAATTTTCTTCCAACGGGCTACTCAATGCCGACCTACACGCTTTTGGGTCAGGAAGTCGTAAGACTGCCGTTTATCGTGGAAACTTCTCTCGGTCATGAAATTCTCCACCAATGGTTTGGCAACGAGCTGTATATCGACGAGGAGCGAGGAAATTGGGCAGAAGGTTTGACCACTTATCTGGCTGATCATTGGTACCAGGAGCAAAAGGGAGAGGGTTGGAAATACCGCAAACAAATTCTCATCGACTATGCGAACTACGTAAGCGATCGAAACGAAATTCCGTTAAGACAATTCACCCAGCGTTTCGATGCCGCGTCGAGATCGATCGGGTACGGCAAGGCTGCGATGGTCTTCCATATGTTGAGGGAAACACTAGGCGACGAGGCCTTCTTCGGCGGGCTTAAGAACCTGCTGCGGCGGAAGCCGTTTCAACGCGTGTCGTGGGAGGATTTTAAAAATATCTTCCAGGAGCAAACGGGTAAACACTTAGCGTCGTTCTTTAGCCAATGGCTGGACCAAAAAGGACTTCCGGAATTGCGCCTGAGCGATATTGCCGTTGCGCCTGCCGGAACTGCTTTCGTGCTCAGTTTTGATCTTGCTCAGACCGGAGACGTTTACCAACTCGATGTGCCGGTGAAGGTTGTTTACAAGTCCGGAGGCGAAAAAACTGCGCGGATTTTACTTGGAGAAAAAAACCAGCGTGTCCGCATTGAATTGGAGAACGAACCCGCCAAGCTCATTATCGATGAGAATGTGGACCTGGCGAGAAAACTTTCCGCGACGGAGGTTCCCCCTGTTGTCGCGAGCCTCTTCGGGGCGGAAAAACTGGTTATCGTGCCGTCTCCTCGAGACGAGTCCAACTACCCCGACGTCGTCGATAGTTTCCGTGCACGAGGCGCGGAAGTCAAAGACGCGGTAACGCTCGGCGATACCAGCATCGAATCTGCAACCCTATTGATTCTTGGCAAAGACAATCCTTTGGTCCGCAGGCTCTACGGCGAGCTGGAGATGCCGGCGGCAGGGTTTAATGTAGTGGTCAAAAAGAACCCGCGCAATCCGCTGAAGACCGTTGGGGTCGTCTCGGCGAGCTCGGCGGCCGAAACCCAAGCGGCGTTCGCGAAAATTTCTCATTATGGGAAATACTCGGCTCTCAGCTTTCAAAACGGCCGCAATGTCTCGGCAACCGTCGCGGAGTCGGCGCGAGGCATACAAGAGATTTTACAAAACGATCCAGCGGCGATCGATCTATCGACTCTAAAAAAACTCTCGGACGTGGTGAAGGGCCTAGCCAATAAAAAAATCGTCTATGTGGGCGAAGAACACGACAAATTTTCGCATCATCAGGTTCAGCTCGAAATCCTCCAAGGCCTCTACCGCCAGAATCCAAAGATCGCCGTCGGCATGGAAATGTTTCAAAGGCCGTTCCAAAAAGCGCTCGACGACTACATAGCCGGCACGATTGATGAACGCACGTTTTTGAAACGTTCCGAGTACTTCAAAAGATGGGATATCGATTATCACCTTTACAAACCAATCTTGGATTTCGCTCGCGCGCAGCACTTGCCGGCGATTGCGCTTAACGTGCGCCGCGAGCTCGTGGAAAAAGTCGGCAAAGGCGGGCTGGATTCGCTCTCGAAAGAAGAAAAACAGGAGATTCCGGCGGCGCCTGACTATTCCGATCCGGCGTATCGCGATAGGCTTAAAGAGGCGTTTGCCGGACATCAGCACGGAGAGAGCAATAACTTTGAATTTTTTTACCAGGCACAGATACTTTGGGATGAGACGATGGCAGAATCGATCGATCGGTTTTTGAAACAAAAACCCGACTACCGGATCGTGGTGTTGGCCGGCGCCGGACATATCCAATATGGTTCGGGTATACCCAAACGCGCCTTCAAGAAAAACAAACTGGATTATGCGGTCGTGTTGAACGATGCTGACGTTGAAAAGGGAATCGCCGATTACATTGTTTTTCCCGAACCCTCAAAGGCGGTGACGGCGCCCAAGCTCATGGTGTTCATCGAGGAGCAGGATCAAACGGTGCGCATCAAGAACTTTGTGAAGGATAGCGTCTCGGAAAAGGCAGGGTTAAAGGTCGAAGATGCGATTCTGTCCCTCGATGGGTACCCGGTGAATAATATTGAGGATGTAAAAATCGCTCTTTTCTTCAAAAATGCCGGCGACACGCTCGCGGTCAAAACCAAGCGAATGGACTCTGCCCAAGTAACCGAGGAGCTGGAATTCAACGTAAAATTGCAGTAGCAAGTCGCCATCCGCCGCAAACCGCTTACCGAGCGTGATTTGCCGCCACCTTATTTCTAAGGGTACTTGACGCCTTTATCAGGTCGTCTTTGCATACAGCCGGGAAGGAGCGTGATTAACATCTCAGCCGCGCCGATAGTTGAACTCGATTCTGTTTCCAAGAACTTTTCCGAGCGAATAGCCGTCGATGGGCTAAACTTGCGGGTGCCGGCGGGGATTTGTTTCGGGCTCTTGGGGCCCAATGGCGCGGGAAAAACGACGACGCTACGGATGATCTACGGTGTTACGCGCGCAACCAGCGGCACCATACGCGTATTCGGCATGGATATAGGCCGCAAGCCGCGCGCCGTGCGCTCGCGTCTGGGTGTCACCTTGCAGCAGAACGTGCTGATCGAGGCCTTGTCCCCACGGGCTAACCTGCACGTCTTTGGCCGCTATCATTTGCTGCGGCAGCCGGAGCTGTCGCGCCGCGCCGAGGAGTTGATCGATTTCCTCGAGCTGCGCTCTCATGCCGATGTTCCGGTGCGAAATCTCTCGGGCGGATTCCAGCGGCGGCTAGCGATTGCGCTGTCGCTCATCAATCGGCCGGAGCTCTTGATCTTGGACGAACCGACAACCGGGCTTGACCCTGCGGTGCGGCAGGCCTTGTGGTCGCGCATCCGCGCTCTGCGCGGGGCAGGCGCGACCGTACTGATTACGACCCACTACATGGATGAGGCGCAGCGTTTGTGTGATTGTGTCGCTATTATCTCGATGGGCAAAATTATTTGCGAAGGCGCTCCGGCCGAGCTTATCGGGATGTTGGCTCCGGAAACCGTTGAATTCGATTGTTCGCCGCAGGAAGAAGCGGCGCTGCTCGACGACTGCGCGGCGCACGCGCGCCGTGTCCGTATCGGTCAACGCCTGATGGTTTTCCTTGAAAATACCACCGGGTTGATCCAACAAATTCGCAGCTGTGACCAGGGCGATCGTCGGTCAATCGTCATTCGACCGACCAACCTGGAGGATGTTTTTCTGTCATTAACAGGAGCCAGTCTGGAAGCGAGCCCATGAGTATTTCCCTTCCTTATGCATTTTCAGTATGGCGGCGCAATGCTTCCATGTATCGGCGCACGTGGAAGTGGAACCTCCTGCCGAATTTTTTTGAGCCGGTCTTTTATTTGTTTTCCATCGGTATCGGAGTCGGTGCTTACGTCTCTCAAATGGCGGGAGTTTCGTATATGGCCTTTCTTGCTCCGGGCCTTGTTTGCGTCGCAGCGATGAACGGGGCGAGCTTTGAGGTAACCTACAATATTTTTGTGCGGCTCACCTTCGAGAAAACCTATGATGGCATGTTGACGACTCCGATCGAGCCCGACGATATTCTCTGCGGCGAGGTTCTCTGGGCCATCACCCGCGCTTCCATTTACGGGGGGTGTTTCTTTGTCGTGCTGGCGTTTTTCGGACTGGCGCCGCTGCCGTCATCGCTGTGGGTGATGGCGGTGATCCCCCTAACCGGATTGCTCTTCGCGACCATCGGAATGGCTTTCTCACTGCGCATTCCTAACATCGACCTGTTCAGCTTTTATTTCACGCTATTTCTCACGCCTTTATTCCTGTTTTCCGACGTCTTTTTTCCCCTTGAAGAACGGCTCTCGCCGGGTTGGCTCTGGATCGCCGAAGCGCTGCCGCTGCTGCACCCGGTCCGGCTGGCGCGTGCCGCTTTCAACGGACGGTTCTCGTGGATGATCATGTGGGATGTTGCTTACACCGTTAGTGTCTCTTTTTTGCTGTTCCTGTGGGCGCGCCGCAGTGTGCGCCGGCGGCTGACGAATTGATGGGATTAGTTTGAATCTGTAGGCCGCAGGCGGAAGACACCAGCAGGCTGCTGAAAAAGACTCATATGCTTCGTTGCGCGAAATCGCCTCGCTACAACGTACTGGCTAAGTACGCCTCCGCTCGTCGATTTTTCGCGCGCCTCGCCTCTGAGATCTTTTTGAGCAGCCTGCAAACAGAGTTTTTCAGCGACCTGCTATAGGAAAACTAGGGTACCGAAATTTGCTGACGGTCTCGATAACGTAGTTCTTCCGAGAGCGGCTTCAGTTCTCGCTACGGTAGAAAATCCTCGAGCCGAACCGTTTCCCAGCCCATCGGCTTTAGCCGCTGAAACGGCTTGCGCGCAGAGTCCCCGGCGCAAAGCGGCGGCTTGGTGGCATCGATGATAACTTTGCCGCCGACGCGATGCCAATACGGCCCCCCCGGCGGCACCGGCTCAACTCCCGTCGGATCCATCGGGTGCATGCGCGTTCCCGGAATGACGACGATGTCTTCTTGCGGGTTGCAGCGTGTGTTGATGGCCCAGATCACTTCCCAATAGTTGAAGATGTTGACATCTTCATCTACGGCAATGGCGATTTTGGGGTGTAAAATAGGACTCGAGAGTACGCCCATAAGAACTTGTTTGGCCTCGCCATAGAAGCGCGGCGTCATCTGCACGACAATCCCGAATATACCCGGCAGCACAAGCAAGTTGTGCAGGTTCACATACCCGCCGATGTTTTTGATGTGATTGTAGACGGCGACACCGAAGGGCACCTTGTGGAAGATACATCCTTCGACCTCGGAGCCGTTCTGAATCGCCTTGAAGATCGCGTCGTGGCGCATGGTGATGCAGTCGATCTCGATCACCGGGTTTTTCCCCTGGCCCGCAACATAGTAATCTTGGAATTCCGAGAACGGCCCCTCTTCCTCGCGCACGTTGGGCAGAATGCGCCCTTCAAGGACGATCTCCGCGTCAAACGGAACCTCCAGGTCGTTGGTCTCGCATTTGACCACTTTGGCGGGCTCTCCGATCAGGCCGCCCGCTAACTCCAATTCATCCATCTCGAAGGCGCCGGTGGTGGCGGCGGCCATGTAGTAGAGGGCGTGGTGGCCAATGAAAATAGCAATGGGCATCGGTTGATTTCGCGCCTCGTACTTGTTGAGAATCTCGCGCGTGTGACGCGGAACGATCAAGGCGCCGGTTTTTCTCGGCCCTTTCACCTGCAACCGGTGAAAGGCGACGTTGCGAATACCGCTGTCCGGATCGCGCGCTACCATCAGGCCGGAAGCGATATAAGGTGTTTCTTCGCTTCCGGCGACATGCGCCGGCAGTTTGGTGAGGTCGACCTTGTCGCCTGTCAAGATCACCTCTTTTACCGGTCCCGTCGGGACGATTTCGACCGGATGGCGCTTGAGCGCTCTTGCCGCCGCCGTGGGAATCAGCTTTTCGACGGTCGTATTAAAAGCGATCGCCGCGTGGCGCAGGTTGGCCGGCGCCATGCCCAGACTGCGCCACCCGGGAAAGCCATCGACGTTTTCGAACAGCAGGCCTTTTTCTCGCGATTGATACAACAGCGCGCCCATCTGCGTGTGCGGGTGGACCGGTTTAGTAATGCGGATAAGTTCTCCAGCCTCTTCCAGTTCTTTGATCCAACTGCGCATATCTTTCGGCATAGATTCTGACCTCGATGTGGCTACGGCTTCGCGTCACCGTAGAGTTTTTTGACGAAGGATGAAGCTTCAATTTTTTCCAAGAAGGAATGGTCGATAAATTCTTCCGCGCGGTGTGATTTGGCTTCGGGGGAAGTGGAGAAGTTCAAAACCCCCTGAACGGCATCCTTAAGCACGTAGGGCACCCGTTGTTGGAAGGCGGGAAGAAAAGTGTCATAGGTCACTTTGAGCGCCTCGGGATCGTTGATCGAAGTGTATTTCGCAACAGCCAGCATTGCGACATCCGGTTGCTCGCGGGTTATCTTCAGCGCCTCAATATAGGCCTTAAGAAAGGCGTCGATCAGCTCGGGATTATTTTTGGCAAAGTTTCGGTTGACTCCAATGGCCGTGTGAACATAGCTGAGGTTGAGCGCGCCGACGTTGATTAACTCCTTGAGCCCCATCCCTTTAGCTTTGAGCGTCGTCGGGGCGGAGAGGGTAGTCGCATCGACGATTCCCTTTTCCAGGGCACCCAGCTGCGGGACCGGCCCGCCGAGATAGACCGAGTTCACATCCTTGCCAAGCGTCAGGCCAAACTGTTTTAGAGCCACGATGGTCGCTAGCTCAATGGAGCCGCCTTTAGCGTCGACCGCTACGGTTTTTCCTTTGAGCTCCTCCGGGCGGGCGATTTCCGGGCGCGAGTAAATAGAAAAGATGAGATGATTTGAAGTGCTCGCGATATAGGTTATTCCGGCGCCGCGGATCGCTCCCTCCACCAATGCCCCACCTAGGGCCGCAAGCGGCGCAGTGCCGGCCACCAGCATCTGCGCCGCCGCCGGTCCGGTTCCACGCAAGAGCAGTAACTCTTTGACGCCTAGACCGTATTTCTTGAAGAGACCCTGTTCCTGAGCGACAAAGAGCGGAGTCATCACGCCGCTCGGTGAGGCGTAGCCGATGGCGATATCGTCTTTTTTGGGTTGGGCCACGGCGACTCCGCCGGCTTGCGCTGCGAGAACAATGGCGACAAGAGATGCGCGCATGAGGGTGTGAATTTGGGGATGAGACGTGGACATGGACTTCTCCTCGATCGATCGCGACGTTGTCGAGAGGCTATTACTAACAGGCAGGCTGTGTCAATTTGTTTCTGACAAATTCCCAGCGCTCGCACAACCGTCAAAACCAAGTTTAAAAAGGAACTGATCGTGGGCTTTTGTCGCGCGCGAGGAAATCACTCTCAGACCCTATCAACGCTTTGCGCTAACGCGCCAAATCGTTCCGCCGCCGTCGTCGGCTATGAGTAGCGAACCGTCGGTCCAGACCGCGACCCCGACCGGCCGGCCATAGACCTCGTTTGTTTTTTGATTCGCTACGAAGCCCGTAAGAAAATCTTCCACCATGCCCTTGGGCTTACCGTTATTAAACGGTACGAAGGCCACTTTGTAGCCGACCGGAGTCGAACGATTCCATGAACCGTGCATACCGATGAAGGCGCCTCCCTGGTAGTGTAGCGGGAAAGACTTACCGGTATAGAACGCCAGCCCCAAAGGCGCGACGTGAGAACCAAGCGCGTAATCCGGCTTAATCGCTTTGGCGACCAGATCGGGACGGTGGCCCTTTGCGCGCGAATCGAGGTTCTGCCCGAAATAGGAATAGGGCCAACCATAAAAGCCGCCCTCGCGCACGCTGGTCAGGTAATCCGGTACGAGTTCGTCGCCTAAAAGGTCGCGTTCGTTAACGACGGTCCATAAAATCTTCGTACTCGGTTCCCAATCCATGCCGACCGGATTGCGCATCCCATTGGCGAAGACTCGCATGTCGCTGCCGTCGGGATTCACTTGAAGGATTGCGGCGCGCCGCGGGTCCTTGGCATCATGCCCATCTTCATCCACATTCGAACGAGAGCCGACGGCGACGTAGAGCTTACGGCCTGCAGGATCGGCGATGATATTGCGCGTGTAATGGCCGCCGGCAGGTAAGTCTAATATTTTCGCACCACGCCCGGCAATGTGCAAAACACCGGCGTGGTAGGGAAATACCACAATGCTGTCGGTATTCCCAACGTAGAAGCGGTCCCCGATGAGCGCCATGCCGTAGGCCATGTTCAGACGGACGGCAAACGATTCTCGACGGTCTGGAAAACCCTTGTGTGCGGAATCGCGCAACAAAACGACCCGGCTTCCGGACGCTTGACGCAACGATTCCATCACCAAAACGTCGCCGTTTGGCAACACCAAAAGGGAGCGCGGATTATCGAGTCCGGTGGCAAACAGATCAACGGTAAAGCCGGCGGGGACGACCGGTTTTTTTCCGTGGGGCCAGTTAATGATACTCGAAGGATTGGCAACCGATCGCGTGGCAAGAGGCCCAGGAAGGATAACGCCTTCCGCGGGTCCGCTTTCAATCACCTGCCGGGCGCTTTGCTCCGCGCCTTCGATCCAGGATGCGGAAACTAGGAACAACGCGACGGCCAGAGCGCGAAATTTGATTAGTTGCTTCTGAATTTTGTTCATGAAACGTGCTTAGACTGGAAGAATATTCTTTGTAGATTACCTCTTACGGCGAGCTAGTGGAATAGGGCTGTTTAGAAGGATGCCAATGCCGTAAGGGTTATGGTTTTGTGCTCCACGCGTCGTTTTGATGAGCCATCGCTATCGTCTGTCGGTCCGATCTCGACAGCCATTGAGAAGTCTGGAAGCTAAATTTAATAAGCCTTTATTTAGTCGAACTGCTTCAGCCCTACACTGCCGGCTGAAACGCTCTAGACGATCGGCATGATAAGCGATATGACCGGAAATTATCAGTGGTCGCATTGAGGCTGCTTGCGAAGCGCGTCAACGCATGGAGATTTTTCCTATGAGCACGAGCACGGGACCGATCAATCTTTTCGAATTTGAGGCCATCGCCAAGGAACACCTGCCTAAAGAGGAATACGACTATATCGCCGGTGGCGCTACTGATGAAATCAGCATCGACCGGAACCGCCGCGCATTTGAGTCTTGGGCTTTGCGCCCGCGGGTCTTACGCGACGTGCATAGCCTCGATCTCTCGACTACCGTACTCGGAACGAAGGTGAACCTTCCGGTGCTGATCGCGCCCTGCGGCGGACACAAGAAGGCGCACCCTGACGGAGAATTCGCCACCTACCGGGCCGCAGCCGCGCGCGGGACTATATTTGCAGTCAGCGCCAACGCAGCGGTTTCTTTTGAAGAGTTGGCCAAGACGGCCACGGGCCATCTCTGGCTCCAGATGTATTTTTTCTCCGACCGAGAAATGACGAGAGATTGGTTGCAGCGTGCGAAAGCAGCGGGGTACGAAGCGATCTGCGTCACAATGGATTCTCAATGGCCGCCCAAGCGGGAACGCAACATCCGCAATAACTATCAGAACGTCCGCGGCGTCAATTTCCCGAAACCGAACCCTCAGGCGCCGCGATCCGGGCGTGCGGGTGGGGGAGCGGACCCTGCGGCCACCTGGAAAGATCTGCAATGGATCAAGGGAGCGACGGATCTTCCCATCGTCGCCAAGGGCATTATGACCGGCGAGGACGCCGCACAATGCGCGGATTTTGGGGCTGACGCCGTAATCGTTTCCAACCACGGCGGCCGACATCTCGACAACACCTTGGCGACCGTCGAAGTACTTTCGGAGGCTGTTGCTGCAGCGAAGGGGAAAATGGAGGTCTTGCTTGACGGTGGCATTCGGCGTGGCGCCGACGTGGTAAAAGCCATAGCGCTGGGAGCCAAGGCGGTCTTCATCGGGCGTCCGCTCTTTTGGGGTCTGGCGGTGGACGGTGAGCAAGGAGTAATTCGGGTGTTGGACATTCTCCGCGAGGAGATGGAGATCACTATGGCGAAGTGCGGCCGCCCCAACATCGCGAGCATCGACTCCACCGTTATGGTGAAGGCGCCGCCGTTGTGAGTGCCTCGTACTCTGGACGCGGTGCGCCGCGGGATTAATTGCCTCGTGAGGATGGAGCCACGCGCGCTCGTTATCTTCGCAGATACGGAGAGCAGCCATTTTGGGCAATCTGAAAGAGACAACCTGAGACCGCTATCGTCAGTGAAAGCTTAGGGAACATCCCGGCGACCGCCATCCGCCACGTTGCAGCTTCTCAATCTCTTTTTTCGATTCTGGAGTTCTCTGGAGGCCCGGCGTGTCTCGGCCCGTCAATTCTTATAGCTAGGAAAAAATCGCGGTTTATTCGTGTTAATAAATAAAAGGTCGAGGCAAAAGTTAATAAAATCAAGCACGTTTTAAACGGCACGGGCTTTGCTTTTAGAAATAACCGAGGGTATGCGGAAGTTAACTACACCAAGGTTCAACAGCAAAATTATAAACTTCTGCAAGCTCGGCCGTCTTTCCCATACTGAAGTGCCCACAAATAAGCCGTCGCGTGTCACCCCTTTTTGCACGCCACTTCATTTGCCAGGTACTCCAACGTTACGCGTGCACGACGGCTACACCGAGACGGCCGAGCGCCCTCAACCTTCTCTATAACATTCTCAATTGACATTTTCAGACTTGCAAGCAGATGTGCCGCATTTCTCTGCGCCTCTGTCGAAATCCAGTGCCTTCGCGCGCGGCAACCTGGTGCGATGGATGTGAGTCGCTCATTGAGGTCGGTCGCTGAACCCTAGCCCGCATTTCTCACATCAAAGTCAATCGAGAGGCGAGCTCTCCAGACCGAGGCAATGAGCCTGTACCTTGGAGCAGCCCGCAAACCGAGTTGCTGGAGCGAACGCCCGTGGCAAAACGCAAGCGGCGAACCGAGCACCGAACACGGCATTGGCATTGAAACTGTTCACCTCTATGCCTCGCTCTTCCGATCTCGCCTCTCGATCGAAACAGTGTCATCCGTTTCCTCGCACTGTGAGAAATGCGGGCTAGAGTGTCTCACTTACTATGACGCAAACGCGGCTCCTCGACGCACGCGCGGCAAAGTCATCAGAGTGCGCAAAGGCCAAACGCGGCCTATCGCCAAAGTTGATTGAAAAAGCCTGATTGCTTTACCTCGTCGATGTACCCCTTTTCATAAAAAGCAGTGACTGGAGTGCTGGCTGCGGGCTTCGCGTCGATGAGATTGCTCCGAGCCCTTTCTTTTTCCGCCTATCATCGAACATTGCGGCTCTGGTGAGCACGCAATATACATAATATCCCGGCGCCGGAAAAGTCGAAAACAACCGTTGTGGGCCATCGGAGTCCGTTCTAAGATCGGATCAAGTGGCGCGAGGGGAGCGGACATGGGGAAGCCGATTTCCATTGGAGGCGGGCAATGGCTGAAACGATAAAAGTAACCATAGGTTTCGTCAGCGGCGGCGCCGGTTCGATGCCGCATTATAAGAGTTTCTTGCCGCTAGTCCCGACAGAGATCAGAATCGACTATGAAGGATTGGGCCTGTACGGCGAATCCCTTTATGAGATCGGGGGTAAAAAGGAGATCATCGTCGGGCGGATAAAGGAGATTGCCGCGACTCGGCAATGGGACGGAATCATTGTAACAGCCGCGCCGACGGAAGTTCTCAACCCCGGTTTGTTCCAAGATCTCCAAACCGCGCTATCGGTTCCGTTCACAACGGCATTGCATGCCTGCGTTGCCGCATTGCGCGTCTATGATGCCAAGCGAGTTCTTTTACTGACGCCATTCGATGAGCCTTTAAATGAACTCATCTGCCGGTATTTAGAGAACGCCGGTGTTGCGGCCGTTGCGCCCCATCCGTTCACCAATTTAGCGATACCCAAACAGATGGATCCCGACGAAGTATTTGAGCTTGCCAAAACTCACCTTAATCCCGCCGATCCCGTAGATGCTATTTATTTTCAAGGGGCGGTGCTCGATCCGATCAAATCTTTGGAACAGATCGAGACCGATCTCGGCACCACGGTGATAGCTAGCAATCCGGCGATGTTGTGGTATGTCCTTTCCAAGCTCGGCCTGTCCTATCCGATGGCAGGCTATGGTAAACTGATGCGCGAATGGCCGGCGCTACCCTCGTAAATCGAACCAGACCGTTCAAGCCGTTCAATGCGTTCAAAGGGTTCAGCGCCACTCGTTTTCGCCGACATAGAGACATAGATGGAATGATCTTTTGACAAAACTCAAGCTTGGACGAAAGGGAAGTTTATGGCTGTTCACATAAAGCCACCGTTTCGCGCCGATCATGTCGGGAGCTTACTACGTCCGCCCGAACTCTTGGAGGCGCGCGAGAAAAAACGAAACGGCCAAATCTCGGAAATCGAACTGCGCCAAATCGAGGACAATTGCATTTGTGACGTCGTCAAGATGCAGGAAGACATCGGACTCGAGGGAATTACGGACGGGGAGTATCGCCGCAGTTTATGGCATGTCGACTTTCTCAAGAAAATCGAGGGCGTCACCGTGATCGAAGGGCTGGCGCTTGATGCCGGCCGCGCCTTTCAAGGTGGCGACGCGAGTTTACAGCGTTCGCCCACGCGCTTCGAAGTCACGGGCCGATTAAAGCGGCCGTGCGGGATCGAAAGCGATAATTTTAAGTTTCTCGATTCGGTTACAACACGTACTGCAAAACTCTGCATCCCATCGCCTTCGGTCCTTCACTTTCGCCGCGGTCGCGCCGGGGTGGATGAGCACACCTACCCCGACATGGAGGTTTTTTTTGCCGACCTTACCCGCGTTTACCGCGAGGAAATCAATGAGCTCGCCGGCTTAGGCTGCGCCTATCTGCAGATCGACGATACCAATTTGGCTTATCTCTGTGATCCGAAGATGCGCGACAACGCGCGCAAGATCGGCGAGGATCCGGATAAACTGCCGCTGATATATGCGAGTCTCATCAATGAATGTATTAAAGATCGGCCGACGACAATGACGGTCTGCACCCATCTTTGTAGAGGCAATTACGCCAGCGCTTGGGTCGCCGAAGGCGGCTACGATCCAGTGGCCGAAGTCTTATTTAACGAGCTTAAAGTGGACGGCTATTTTCTCGAATTCGACTCGCCGCGCGCAGGCAATTTCGCGCCGCTGCGGTATTTGCCAAGCGGAAAACGGCTGAATTTAGGTTTGATCACGACCAAGACCGGACAACTAGAACGTGCCGACGATCTCAAACGGCGCATCGACGAGGCGAGCAAGTTCGTACCTTTGGAACAACTCGGCATAAGTCCGCAGTGCGGCTTCTCGAGCACAGTGCTTGGGAACAAACTGACGGTCGCGGAGCAAATCGCGAAGCTTAAGTTGGTGGTGCAAGTGGCTCGGGAGGTGTGGGGATCGCCCTCTGTTTGACATACCGGCGCGTCGGAAAATCCAATGGCAAAGACCCAGTTCGAGCCAAGCGCAGCTCACTCACAGGTTGTGTCACGCGAAGAAATCGTAGCGCGTCTACAGGACCCGTCTTTTGTTCTGATCAATGTTTTGCCGAAGGATACCTTCGCGGTGGGGCATATTTCTCGTTCAATCAACTTGCCCGTCGCTGAAATCGAAAGCCGGGCGCCACAACTATTTCCTCACCGCGGCCGGGAAATCACGGTCTATTGCGCTGGACCGACCTGACCGTTAGGGAAGCAGGCGGTCGCGCTGCTGGAGCGTATGGGTTATACGAAGCTCCGTTATTACGTTGGTGGTATGGCGGATTGGGCGGAAAATGGCGGGCCTATCGAGAAGATCGATTTAGAAACCGCACCCGGACGACCGAAAAGATTGAATCATAGACAACCACCGCTTCGTACTCCGTGGACAAAAAGTCTCGATTTATTGGCGGCATGGTCGCTCGAACAGTTAATTGGTTTCTGGCTCGGCATGATCCTTTGCTTTGGTCTAATGTATTGGGTCGCCGCGGCCGGTCTGGGGAGCGGATTGAAGGCCGGCAATGGCACCGTGCAGTCGGACTTGCCCGGCCTTGGCACCGCTTTCTATTTCAGTTTCGTCACGGCATTATCTATCGGCTACGGCGACGTCATTCCGGTCGGGGCGCTGCGAATCCTGGCAGTGATCGAGGGTATTGCCGGTTTACTGGTTTTCGGCTGCGTCATTTCGAAATTGGTGTCACGGCGTCAAGAAGAACTGACCGAAGAAATTCATCAGACCACGTTTGAGGATCGACTGGACCGCGTCCGAACTAATCTGCACCTAGTTTTCTCCGATCTGGGCGCCGTGCAACAACTTCAGGCCGAACAAGGAGCGCGGCGGGAACAAATTTCGCGCCGGCTTGAAAGCACCGTTCGGGTGTTCCGCGGCGAGTTGCAAACGGTTCATGATCTTCTTTATCGCTCGCAACTCGCGCCTGATGAAGAAACGCTCGAATCTTTGTTGGCGAACTTGGTGATTTGTCTTCAGGGATTGCTAGAGTTACGAGCCGAGCGAAATACCGAACATAGTGACTCGGTCGCACTCCAAAGCGGCATTCGCGCGATCGGTCATTTGGCCAGAGAAATTTGCGGTGAGTGCGTGCCGCAAAATTACGCGCCGGCGCTGAAAGAATCAATGGATCAAATTCAAGAATTGGCGCGCCAATTGGTCTGATGTTCAGGGATAGACGAAATTATCTAACCTGTACGGCAAAACGGGCGGACAGAATTTTGCAAATGAGAAGTTTTGATTCGCTTGCAGGGAATCACCCTGATCGACGGTCCTGGGTGATTTGCAGGAACAAGCGCACGAAGTTGCCACCGACAATCTTCTCCACATCGCTTTCCGAATAGCCGTGTTTAAGCAGCGCGGCGGGAATAAGCGCAAATTCCTTGTGCGTCGGAATAAAAGTCGCATCACGCAAGCCAAACAGATCGGTGCCAATGCCCACATGGTCCGCGCCGACTAGATTCTTAACGTGGTCAATGTCCCGCAAAAATGTCTGGAATGTGTCCGCTCGTCGCCGCAAAGGCCAGATTCCGATAAGGCCGTCTCTTTTAGCGATGGTCTGAATCGTCGCATCATCGAGGTGCCTCGATATATTCCGCAGGGCCTTGGCGCCTGTGTGCGAAAAGATCACCGGATGGCGGCTTTCGCTGAGAACGCCGCTCAATGTTGCAGAGGAGCAGTCGCCGTATCGATAACCATCCCCAATCGGTTCATTTCGTTTACAACCTCACGGCCGAACGAGGTCAATCCGTTGTGCCGCGCCTTTTCGGTCTGGATGTCGCCGATTTCGTTGATGCGATAGTGAACAAGCTGCAGAATGCGCACGCCACGATCATAGAGAAATTGCACCCGCTCAAGATCGCCCTCCAGCGGATCGCCGCCCTCAATGGCGGAGACCAAGCAGGGGGAGCTACGTTTCTTCACTTCAAGAATCTCCGCGGGCGAACGCGCCGCAAAAAGCTTTCCTAACTTGCTTGCGCTCTCGATTTGATCGAGTTGCTCCCGCCCTTTTTTAAATAGCTCGCCGGAAACCGCCTTCCTATATTCGAAACGTAGCCCCGATGGTTCTCTCCGAATAACACCCAGATCCCCTTGGACCGCGAATAGCCCCGCATCAACGCCGCCCGTTTTCATGTTTACCGATAAGTCGGGATCTACGTCGCGAAGATTGGCTGTATTCGGATGGCAGTGCAGGTCTATGATTACAGCTTCTTTTGATAATTCGGCCGCTTCAGTGAGGAGCCCGAGTTCGCGCCGGAGCAACGATAATAGGCGTGAAAAAATTGCGGCCAAAGGTGTGGCAATCAGCAGTTTGTTCAGGAAGTTGCGCCGCGTAGTCCACTGAGGGCCGCATCCGGACGAATTCTCGCTGCTCATAAAAGTATCGATTATTTCAGATTTCGCGCGCAGCGCGGCTCTCATTGTAGCATGGCATCAATTGTAGGACACTTGCACGCGAGCGATAAGAACTCGCAGCACTCCGGCATTGGGTCGATAGCCATGGAATTGCGCCCCATTTCGACCGGAAAGAGAAATTTGTGTTAGATAAATCGCTTCACCTCAAAATCGCCACTCGGAACCGCGTCACGCCATGCTACCTCACGCGCGAGGGGCCTATTTTGTTGCGCTAAAATGTCCAAACAGGGCAGGTCCGCAATCTTTCTTGACGCATCTAGAAATGTGGCTTATTCTTCAACTACTGAAAGACGGTACAGCTCAGTCGGCCCTATTGACGAGTTTCGTTCCAGAACTTGCGGAACGGTCATCGTTCTATTCTTGACGAGTGGAGCGAGGCATAACAGAGACGGCGAGTCCTCGGTTCAAAGGAGTAGTCGCTATGAAGCAAAAAATCGGTACGGTTATCGAAGGAGACATTATGCGGCTTGCTAAACGCAAGGCCGCGGAAGAAGGACGACCACTCAGTGACCTTATTCAGGACGCTCTTGTGCAATATCTCCGTAAACAAGCGGCGACGCCCAAAGAACGCAAGATGGCGTTTCGCCTGTTTTGCGAACGACCGATGAAAATACCGCTGGAGCAACTTCGATACGTGCTCGAAGAGGACATGTGGGATCTATGAACCTCGACGATATTCCGAGCGCGAGCCTTTGTGTCCTGGACACTAATATATTGATCTACGCGGAACAGAAGGCTTCCCTTCAAGCCGAGCGGTTGATGCGCCGCATTGAAGAACAGGACGTGACCGGCGTGTTACCCCAACCAGTATGGCAGGAAACTATGCATCGTTTAATGATCACAGAAGCCATCATGCTTGGGCATATCCGCGGCCCGAAGCCTGCTCGGCAGCTTGCGGAAAAACCGGACGTGGTCAAAAAATTGGCGATGTACCGAGACAAGATCAGAGCGCTAGTGACCCTCGGCCTTGGGTTTGAGCCTTGTCACGAGAGCGACCTTCTGGGCAAAGCGCTTGAGATCCAGGAACGCCATGGATTGCTGACGAACGATTCTTTAATCGCAGCCATTGCACTCCGGATTGAAGCAGATGTGCTGGTTTCAGCGGACAAGCGCTTTCAAACAATCAAAGAGCTCAGAACTTACGCGCCTTCAGATGTGAAACTGCCTTCATAATCATGAACACCTAGAATCGCCGAAAATTTCGCAAGCACTCATCCAAGAAGGCACTCTTGGCAGTAATGTCAGCAAACTATTTGTCAGCCGCACGCGATCAAGACGGCCACGCGCTGCCTTTCTGGCGACAAATGGGCCCGATTTCGTTTCTGGTTCTGCTTTTTCTTGTCAATTTTCTCGCGCGGATTATATTGTCCCCCTTGCTCCCGACAATTGAAAAAGAATTGAGGATCAGCCACAGCCAAGCGGGATTCCTTTTTTTTCTCATCGCGGCCGGTTATCTGATCGGTCTTTTGGGTTCGGGATTTATCGTCTCCTGGTGTACCCACCGCAGAGCTATCATTATTTCCGCGGCCGGGGTCGGCATGGCGCTGATCGGAGTCGCCTTGGCGGGCAGCTTTTGGACCATTGGCGCGGGCTTGGTTGCGTTGGGCATCGCGGCCGGGCTTTATCTCCCTTCGGCGGTGGCCACGATTACTTCTCAGACGGATCAATGGCACTGGGGCAAAGCCATCGCGGTGCATGAGCTGGCGCCAAACTTGGCCTTTTTTCTCGGCCCTTTTGTCGCGGAACTGTTTCTTAGATGGTCCACCTGGCGCATGGCGCTTGGCTCTCTCGGCGCGTTATCGCTCGTACTGAGCCTTGGTTACCGGCGCGGCGGCCGAGGCGGCGATTTTACCGGGGCTTCGCCCGCGTCGAGCGCGTTTCGAGCGTTGGTTGGCTCAGCCGCCTTGTGGGCGATGATCGCGATTTTCGGACTAGGAGTCAGCGCGACGATCGGAGTCTATGCTATGTTACCGCTTTATCTTATCAACGAGCGGCACATGGACCAGAGTTGGGTCAATACACTGGTTGCTCTTTCGCGATCTTACGGCCCGATTCTGGGATTAACCGGCGGTTGGGTGTCGGACCGTCTGGGTCCGAAGCAAACGATGGTTGCAAGCCTCTTATTCACCGGCCTCGTCACGCTGCTTTTGGGAGTCGTGTCGGGCCGTTGGCTCGATGGAGCGGTTTTCTTTCAGCCGCTTCTCGCTGTGTGGTTTTTCCCTGCCGCCTTTGCTGCGCTCGCGGTTATCACGCCGACGAGCACGCGGCATCTTGCCGTGGCCGTTACAGTACCCTTCGGCTCGATAATTGGCGGAGGAGCCATTCCTACGCTGATTGGGATGGCGGGCGACGCCGGATCTTTCGGCCTGGGATTCGTGCTCTCGGGCGCGTTGATCATAGGCGGCGGTATCTTGGCGCTGCTGCTCAAATTGCCGGAGACAAACTCTTAGCCGAGGTTATCCCGGTTGTCTTAGACCCGCCGACTGTTCTATATACGCCACATGATGACACTCGATGAATTCGCGGTAAAAATCAGGGAAAGTTGTGAGATCGTCGTTTTTACCGGAGCGGGAATTAGCACCGAGTCAGGCATTCCGGACTTCAGAAGCCCGGGCGGTATTTGGACCCGCTACCGGCCGGTTACTTTTCAAGAATATGTGCGTAGCGAGTCGGCGCGCATTGAGGCCTGGAAGCGACGATTGGAAACCAACGAGGTCCATAAAACCGCAAAGCCTAATATGGGACATTACTTCGTTCAGTCCCTCGACCAGAAGGGAAGGCTCATCGGGTTGATTACGCAGAACGTCGATGGCCTCCATAGTATGGCCGGACTGCCGGACGACAAGATTGTCGAGCTTCACGGCACCAATCGCAAGATCATTTGCCTGGAATGCGATCGAGTCTA
>JBGPIK010000020.1:0-34367 GCA_041484845.1 Binatia bacterium
CTGAAGGGCCAAAATTCTTTACCGAAGGGGAATTCACGGATCAAACCGAGCGTTTCATCGCGACGGAGATGATTCGGGAGAAGATTTTCCTGTTGACCCGCGAGGAAATTCCTTATGGCGTCGCCGTCACGGTTGATGAGTTCACGGAAAAAGAAGAAAAGAATTTGATCGTTATTAAAGCGACGATTCACACGGATCGGGAGTCGCACAAACCGATCCTGATCGGCAAAAGGGGGGCGATGCTGAAACAGATCGGCAAACAAGCGCGAGAGGAGCTGGAAGCCCTATTGGGGTGCAAAATATTCTTAGAGCTGTTTATCAGAGTCGATAAAGACTGGACGCAAGACCCCCACGCCCTGAGCGAGATGGGTTTATAACATGGTCAGAACGACGCTGCTCAAACAGGAATCAGGGCGTAAGTTGCCGCTGGTCGCGATCGTGGGCCGTCCCAACGTCGGCAAATCGACGCTGTTCAATCGCCTCGCCGGTGAACGAAAAGCGATTGTTCACGATCTTCCGGGAGTGACCCGGGACCGCAATTATACCAGCGCCGATTGGTCTGGGAAAAAGTTTTTGCTTGTCGATACCGGCGGGCTGGACACGCAAGCTAGAGAGGGGCTCGAAGAGCGGATCCAGGAACAAAGCCGTACCGCGATCGCGGAAGCGGATGTGATTCTTTTTTTATTTGACGGCAAGAGCGGTCTCAATCCCATCGATCGCGGCGCCGTCGACCAACTTAGAAAAACCAGCAAACCGGTTTTTTTTGCGGTCAATAAACTAGATACCCATCCGAAGCAGCAGAATCTGTACGAGTTCTATTCTTTGGGATTGGACAGGCTTTTCCCGATCTCCGCCGAACATGGCTTGGGGTTATCGGATTTGATGGATGAAGTTATCCAACTTCTGCCTGATGAGCCGGAAACGGACGTCGTGGAAACAGTAGAACCGCCTCTCTGCATCGCCATTGCCGGCCGTCCCAACGTCGGCAAATCGACGCTGACCAACAGACTGCTCGGCTTTGAGCGCTCCGTTGTCGACGCCAAACCGGGCACCACCCGGGACGCCTTGGACACGCCGTTTGATCTGGCCGGGCAGCGCTGCATCTTGGTGGACACCGCCGGGATGCGGCGCAAAGCACGCATCGACGATCGCGTCGAACAGTTTAGCGTACAGCGCGCGCTTCGGGTCGTGGACCGCGGGGATCTTATCATTCACATCGTCGATGGCGCCGAAGGCGTCACCGATCAGGACGCCCAAATCTTAGGCTACGCTTGTCAGCGCAGCAAGGCGCTGCTACTGGCTGTGAACAAGTGGGACGCGGTGGCAAAAACAGGCGCGGATATCGATGCTTATCGAGAAGAGGTTTATTACAAGCTTCCGTTTCTGGAATACGTCCCGGTAGCGTTCATTTCCGCAGCGACCGGCTTTGGGGTCAGAAAAATGCTCGAAACGGCGACCGTCGTGATCAAGGGTTACGGGCGAAAAATCCGCACTTCTGTCGTCAATCAGGCCCTACAACAGATGGTGAAAGCTCATCCGGCGCCGCAATTTCAAGGGCGGCAGGTCAAATTTTTTTACGGAACTCAAACCGGAACGCGGCCCCCGACCTTTACCTTGTTTGTGAATTCTCCCGGAGCGGTGTCGGAAAGCTATCAAAGTTACCTGGTTCACCAGCTGCGCGCCAACCTCGACTTGCAATACGCGCCCGTGAAGCTCATCCTGCGGGCGCGGCGCGCGCAAGCAAAGAAGCGACATCATGAAATTACGCGAGGAAAGTTCCACTTGCGCCGCGGCAAGAAAAATCCGGACTCAAGGAGGCCCGGCAAAAATGGATGAGAAGCGGCGCGCCGCGGTGGCGCGGCGGCAGGGAAGGGACTTGGCTTATGTTGGCGGATGCAAAAATCTCTTATTTTCAGCAGGAGTGCTGTTGCTTTGCTGTTAATGAGCCGAATTTATTAGAGCGTGAGTATACCTATCCGCGCTTAATCTATCCCTAGCTTTGGCGCTAGCCATGGGTGGAAATTTAACATATCTTTATTATTTTGTTCTCCGGCTATCTTAGTTGATAAGACGCAAGCATATAGGATTGAGGGTTCACTAACGCTTGCGGAGAGGTTTGCGGTGGCTGGTTCTGTGCGAAGCGATTATGCGCCCTGGATCGCGCTCAGCCGAGTAAAAGGGCTGGGGTGCGTTACGTTTAAGAAACTCGTCGCTCATTTCGGTGATCCGGCGGCGGCGTTTTCCTCCACGTCCTCCGAGCTGTCAGCGATCGAGGGAGTCGATGCAAACGTCATTGAAGGGTTGCGCAGTTTTTCTGAATGGGAGGAAGTGGAGAAAGAAATTCGTCGCGCCGAACAAGCGGGAGCGACGCTCATCCCGTTTAGCGACGCGAACTATCCGCCGCGACTACGCATGATTGCCGACCCTCCCCCGCTGCTGTATGTCAAAGGCGAGGTTTGCGCCGACGATGATCGGGCGGTTGCCGTGGTCGGTTCTCGTAGCGCCAGCGAATACGGCCAGCGTGTCGCACGGAATTTGTGCCGCGATTTAGCCTCACTGGGTTTCACCGTGGTGAGCGGTATGGCGCGCGGTCTTGACGGTGCCGCGCATGAGGCGGCGCTGAGCGCCGGCGGGCGTACCCTTGCCGTGCTGGGCTCCGGTGTGGATCGCCCCTATCCGCCGGAGCACGAGAAGCTTTATCACCGCATCAGTGAAAAGGGCGCGGTGATTTCCGAATTTCCCATGGGGACACGCCCCCTGGCGTTTAATTTTCCCGCACGCAATCGGCTGATCAGCGGTTTGTCGCTCGGCGTCGTGGTGGTGGAAGCGACGGAAAAAAGCGGTTCACTGATCACCGCGGCTCTCGCTCTTGAGCAAGGGCGGGAAGTCTTTGCCGTGCCGGGGGAAGTGGGCGCGAGCCGCAGCCGCGGCACACACCGGCTGATTCAACAGGGAGCGAAATTGGTGGAGAGCGCGGCGGATATTGTTGAAGAGATCGCGCCGCAGCTATTAAATCGCGCGAGCGGGTCGCGTCCCTGTGCGCAACGCCTGCTGCCGCAGCAGGCGCGCGCTGAAGCGCGGAAAGTTTTTGCTCTGCTTCAGGAGCGCTCGGCTCAAATCGACGAGGTGATTGAAAACAGCGGCCTGAGTCCCGCCGAAGTATCGGAGATCCTATTGGATCTGGAGTTGCAGGGCTACGTCCGGCAACTTCCTGGAAAGAGATACACAGCGGAATGAATTGATAGCACAAAATTTATAATTTCGAGAGACGAGTCAGTTGATATGGTAGCAAAAAATTTAGTTATCGTAGAGTCACCGGCCAAGGCTAAAACCTTGGGAAAGTACCTGGGGAGAGATTTTCAAGTTAAAGCCTCCGTCGGCCACATTGTCGATCTGCCCAAAAGTAAACTGGGCGTAGACATCAAAAAAGAATTCAAGCCGGACTTTCACGTCATTCCAGCGAAGAAGAAGGTCATTGACGAGCTTAAGAAGGCCGCCAAGGGCAAAGAGAATATCTATTTGGCTTCCGATCCGGATCGCGAAGGCGAGGCGATCGCCTGGCACATCGCCGATCAGATAGCGAAAAATCACAAGCGGGTACATCGCGTTTTGATCAACGAAATCACGCGCAAGGCGGTGCAGGAAGCGATCGCCAATCCTCAGGAGTTGGATCGTAACAAATTCGACGCGCAAATCGCGCGGCGCATCCTCGATCGTCTCGTAGGTTATCAAATCAGCCCATTGCTTTGGAAGAAAGTGCGCCGGGGACTGAGCGCGGGCCGGGTCCAATCTGTGGCCGTGCGCTTGGTGTGCGAACGGGAAAAGGAGATCCGTGCCTTCAACGCGCAAGAATATTGGTCGCTGACGGCGCTTTTGGAAGGTCGTGTTCCGCCGTCATTCAAAGCCCGTCTGGTCCAGTGGCAAGGCCACAAGCTCGACATTAAGAAATTCCGTCTCGAGTCCGAGCCGCGCGTCCAGGAAGTCCTTACGTCTCTGCGGGAGGCGTCGTGGATCATCGGAGATGTGGAGAAAAAGGAACGCCGGCGTTATCCGACGCCGCCCTTTGTAACCAGTAAATTGCAACAGGAGGCGGCACGGAAGCTGGGCTTTCAGCCGAAGCGCACGATGCAGCTAGCCCAGCAATTGTACGAAGGCGTGGATCTCGGCGACGAAGGCTCAGTTGGGTTGATTACTTATATGCGTACCGATTCGACCCGCGTCTCCAACGATGCGCTCAATGCCACGCGCCAGTTCATCGCAGGACAATACGGCAAGAACTATCTTCCCGATAAACCCAACACCTATCGCTCTAAAAAGGGCGCGCAGGACGCGCACGAGGCGATCCGCCCGACATCGCTGGACTATACTCCGGAACGAGTGCGGCGTTATTTGCGGCGCGATGCTTTCCAACTTTATTCTCTCATTTGGGATCGGTTTGTCGCGAGCCAGATGGTTCCCGCGGTGTTCGATCAGACCGCTTTTGAAATACCGGTGAAAGAAGCGCTCTTTCGCGCCACCGGTCAGCAGATCAAATTCGACGGCTTCATGAAGGTCTATATCGAGGGACGGGACGAACGCGCCGCCAAAGAGAACGGTGGCGACGACGAAGGAGCGGAAGCGGAGTCTCAGGAGACCGATGGAATGCTGCCGGACCTGCAGAAGGGCGACGCGCTCAAGCTTCTCTCGATGGATCCGCGCCAGCATTTCACTCAACCGCCGCCGCGCTTTACCCAGGCGTCCTTGATCAAGGAACTCGACGAGAACGGAATTGGCCGGCCGTCGACCTACGCTGCGATCATCTCCAACATTTTAGATCGCGAATATGTCCTGCAGGATGAGCGCAGGACGCTGGCGCCGACGGACCTTGGGATTCTTGTCACCGACCTTCTGGTTGAAAGTTTTCCTGACATCCTCAACGTCGAGTTCACCGCCGGTATGGAAGATGAATTGGACAAGATCGAGGACGGGAAGGAGAAGTGGACCAAGGCGATGAAACGCTTTTACACGCCGTTCGCACGCGATCTCAAAAAAGCCGAAACCGAAATGCGCGACGTGAAGCGACAAGAAGTGCCGACGGATATTCCATGTGAGAAGTGCGGCGCCATGATGGTCATCAAATGGGGACGTAATGGCGAGTTCTTGGCGTGTCCGCAATACCCGGAGTGCAAAAGCACAAAGAACTTTATCCGGGATGAAACCGGCAAGATCAAAGTCGCTGAAGATGTGCAGGTGGATGAGGTCTGCGAGCAATGCGGCAGGCCGATGCAGTTGCGCTGGGGAAAATACGGCAAATTTCTCGGCTGCAGTGGTTATCCTGAATGCAAAACGATTCGCCCGCTCGAAAAGCCTGTGGATTTAGGCATCAAGTGTCCGGATTGTAGCGAAGGTAATGTAAAAGAGCGCAAATCCCGCTGGGGGAAGATGTTCTATGGCTGCGACCGCTATCCGGGATGCAAGTTTGCCTCCTGGGACAAACCGGTCGCCGGTCCTTGCCCGGAATGCAATGACCCGATCCTGGTTGAGAAAGTGACCAAGCGCGCCGGACGGACGCGTCGCTGCCGCAAAAAAGAGTGCGGCTATTCGATTCAAGTTGCGGACTAGCAAGGTGCCGAAAAAATATTTTTTACCGTGAAGCAGTGGTCTCGAACGCTAAGCCCTTCCGGGTCGATGGCAATGAGCCTGTGCCTTGAGGCGGCTTTCAGCCGCCGGTTCGTGGCGAGTGGCTGAGCCTAAACGCGTGCGGTTGGCCAAGTATCGCGCAAGTCATCGTAGCTTCGTGTTCCTGTGCCATCGCCCCTCCACGGCTCACCGTTCGATTGCATTGTGTCACGACTTTTACTCGGTCTATGAGTATTTCACACTAGATGATGGAAAAGGTCGTCCGTATAGTCGGCGGCGGACTGGCGGGCTGTGAAGCGGCCTGGCAGCTCGCGCGCCGCGGCCTGGCGGTTGAGCTCTTCGAAATGCGCCCGCAACGCATGACCGAGGCGCACGCCACCGGTCACCTCGGCGAGCTGGTCTGCAGCAATTCGCTTCGTTCAAATGCGTTGTCTGCACCCGCGGGCCTGCTAAAAGAGGAAATGCGCAAGTTGGGTTCGCTGGTAATTCGCATTGCCGAGGCTAATCGCGTGCCGGCCGGTTCCGCGCTCGCGGTCGATCGGGAATGTTTCGCTCGGTCGTTAACCGAAGCGATTGAAGCGCTTCCGACCGTGCGCCTGGTGCGGCGCGAGATATGTGAAATACCGAATGGAGTCGTGATACTTGCCACGGGTCCGTTGACTTCCCCGGCACTGTCGCAAGGACTGGCCTCACTTTTGGGCTCCGAGCATCTCTATTTTTATGACGCGATCTCACCCATTGTCGTTGCGGACTCTATCGACCCCAACGTCGCATTTAAGGCATCGCGTTATGACCGCGATGGCGATGATTATTTGAATCTGCCGCTGACGCGCGGTGAGTATGACCGCTTCGTCGAGGCGCTGCTGACCGCGGAGCGTGTGCCGACGCGCAGCTTCGAACGCTTCGTGCCGTTTGAAGGTTGTATGCCCATCGAAGAAATGGCGGATCGCGGGAAAGAAACGCTGGCTTTCGGCCCCATGAAGGCCGTGGGTCTCATCGATCCGCGCACCGGCAAACGGCCATATGCGGTGGTGCAACTCCGCCAGGAAAATCGCGATAAGACGCTTTATAATCTCGTCGGTTTTCAGACCAAGATGACTTACCCGGAGCAGCGGCGGGTTTTTGCCCTGATCCCGGGCCTCGAAAAAGCTGAATTCGCCCGACTGGGCAGTTTGCACCGGAATACTTTTATCAACGCGCCGTGTCACCTCTTGCCGACGCTTCAGGCACGCGCGCGAACGATGCTTTTTTTCGCCGGGCAGATGACCGGCGTGGAAGGCTATATTGAATCGGCCGCAACGGGTCTTCTGGCGGGCGTCAATGCCGCGCGTCTAGTCGCTGGTCAACAACCGATTATCCCCCCGGAGACCACGGCGCTGGGAGCGCTCTTGCGCTACATTTCCGATCCGGAGCGTAAGCGATTTCAGCCGATGAATGTCAACTTTGGTCTGATTCCACCATTGGCGGCGCCGCTGCGCGGCAAAGCCAAGAAAGAAATGATGGCGCGCCGAGCGCTGGCGGACATGGAGGCCTGGGTTAACGGGCATCAGGAGCCAGGAATGGCGTCACCTTACATCATACCAGGCACGGCCATGGCTCTATGAGCGCGCAGCGTTTCGCTTTCATCGATATCGGCACCAATACGATTCTCTGTTTAATCGCGGAACCGAGAGATGGAGGCCGGTTTCGCGTATTGAATGACTTGGCCGAGATCACCCGGCTTGGCCAAGACGTAGATAAAAATCAAACCATCGGCCGCGAAGGCGAGCAGAGAAGCCGCGACGTGCTCAAGCAGGTTCTGGCGGCGTGTAATGATCTCGGTGTTGAAGAAATTACTGCGGTTGGCACCAGCGCGTTGCGGGACGCCCGCAACAGCTCTGAAGTGAGAGAACGATGGCGCGCCGAGCTCGGGTTGCACGTTCGGGTCATTTCAGGAACTGAAGAGGCGGGGTATTCTTTCTTGGCGGTGCAACGGGGACTCCCGTTGAGCGGCCGGGAACTGTTGGTCATCGATATCGGCGGCGGCAGCACGGAATTTATCCGCGGCAACGAGGGCGGCGTAGTGGGCGCCGAAAGCGTCAATATGGGCTCGGTGCGCCTGACCGAACGATTCCTTCATTCCGATCCCGTCGGCGACGCCGAGTGCGCTTCGATGATCACCGCGATCGATCAGCAGCTGATTTCTATAAGGGCGCGCTTCAGCGATGCGATTCCGGCCCTAGCTCTGGTGGGAATCGCGGGAACGTTTACGACACTCGCAGCGGTGGAAAAGCAACTGACGCGCTATTCGCACAGCGTGGTTCACGGCGCGTGCCTGACGCTGGGCGAAGTCAGGCGGCAGGTGCGGCTTTTTCAGTCGAAGACGATCGCCGAACGAAAAAGAATCCCGGGATTGGAAGCGAAGCGAGCGGACGTTATTCTCGCCGGCGCCTACCTTACCGAGCGCATCATGACGAGCTTTGGAGCCGAGCGGATCATGGTCAGCGATCAGGGAGTGCGTTACGGGCTGCTGCACGAAAAGTTGGCGAGTCTCTAAAGCTGTTGACATTTCCGGCTGAATTCGAAATGATCTCTCCTTGTTTTTGAACGACAGCATTTTTGTCTATTGATCTAGTTGATGCATGACTCCGAAAGGGGAGGGAGGTGAACGGAAATGACAAAAAGCGATCTCATTGACGCTGTATCCAAGGCGGCGAAAATTAATAAACGAGCCGCGGGCGAAGCGGTGGATGCAACCTTTGAAGGGATTTCCCGAGCGATCAAGAAGAGCAAAAGATTTCAAGTGCCCGGCTTCGGGACATTTACGGTACGCTCGCGCAAAGCGCGCAAGGGAAGAAACCCTCAGACCGGGGCGGTGATTTCAATCAAGGCCAGTCGCACTGTGGGATTCAAGCCTGCGCCCACTCTAAAAAAAGGGCTATAAATTATACCGGCACCGCGTCGCAGGCCACCACGGGTGCCGTGGTGGCCTTTTTTATGCCTGTTGATGCCGCGGGCCTGGACACGTAAACTGAAAAGGAACTAGACCGAGCAACGTCGGTTCATACGAGAGTCGTCATGTCACTTAAAACTGAGAAGATCTGGTTTGACGGAGAGATGGTGCGCTGGGAGGATGCTAAAGTGCACGTCTTGTCCCATGCCCTGCATTACGGCACCGCCTACTTCGAAGGGATTCGTTGCTACGCGTTGGAAAACGCCCGTTCTGCGGTCTTTCGACTTGCGGACCACATGCGCAGACTGGCTGATTCCGGAAAAATTCTAGGCTTTCCACTGCCCTACACGGTTGAACAGCTGCAACAAGCCACCTTAGATTTGATTCGAGCCAATAATCTCAAGGAATGTTACATCCGTCCACTGGCCTTTGTCGGCCTTGGCGATATGGGGCTTTACGCGCCAAAAAACCCGGTGAATGTTTGCATTGCGGTTTGGCCGTGGGGCGCTTACCTCGGCGACGAGGGACTTAAGAACGGCATCCGCGCGAAAGTTTCGTCGTACACGCGCCACCACGTCAACGTCATGATGACCAAGAGCAAAGCGTCGGGCAATTATATCAATTCCGTCTTAGCCAAAACCGAGGTGAAAAAGGCCGGTTATGATGAGGCCGTCATGCTCGACGCCGAGGGCTATGTCTCGGAGGCGAGCGGTGAAAACATTTTCATCGCGCGCGACCGGAAAATAAAGACCACCCCACTGACTTCGATTCTCGCTGGCATCACGCGCGACTCCATCATCATCATTGCGCGCGACAAGGGCTACGAAGTGGTTGAAGAGCGCTTTACCCGAGATGAGCTCTATACGGCGGACGAAGCTTTCTTTACCGGAACGGCGGCCGAGTTAACCCCGATCCGTGAAGTGGACGACCGCCAGATCGGCGCCGGGTGCCGGGGTCCTATCACGGAGGAAATTCAGCAAAGCTTCTTCGACGTCATCAAAGGCAAAGATAAAAAGTACAGCCAATGGCTGGCGTACGTGTAATGCGCAAGTGATCCAGGCTGTAGCCATCGAACATCTGAGCACGATACACCATGGCGGAACTGCGGGAACCCACCCTTCGAGTGACGATGCTTCCGCGTGATACTAACGCGCGCGGGACCATTTTCGGCGGCGTCATTCTGAGCCATATCGACTTGGCCGGCGCTATTGCCGCGTCCAGGACGGCCTCGAGAAATTTCGTGACCCGGTCAATGCGTGAAGTCGAATTTATCGCGCCGGTTTATGTCGGTGACGTGGTAAGCTTTTATGCGGACGTGCGCCGGGAAGGGACGACCTCGATTACCATCGACGTCATGGTTGAGGCCGAAAGAGGCAAAGAACCGCGCCATCGGGTCAAAGTGACCGAGGCCGAGGTCATTTATGTGGCCGTCGATGAAGCGGGAAAGCCGATAGCGATAAGGTAATTTATGCGGGCTAGAAGTTTGCTTCTTTCCTTGGCCGTGTCTCTCTTTGCGCAGGCGAATGTTTTTAGTCATACCAGTTCCGCCTCCCCCGACGACGGTCTAACGCCGTGTTGCAAAAGTGAAACTTCGGATACCGCACAGCTGCACAAGAATGCCGAACGGCTCTACGGCCAATTCAAAATCAAAGAATCGGCCGGCGAGTTGCTAAAGATTCTTCAGATCGCCCCGCGCGATTTTGAAGCGACAACCAAGCTGTCGCGCGCTTATATTGATTTCGGGGACATTATTCCTGAATCGTCTCCGGACTGGCGGGAAAAACGGATGAAGGAATATCGCAAGGCGGAAGAATACGCGCGCCAGGCGATTAATATCAATCCGAATTCCACCTGGGGTCATTTTTATGTCGCCGCCTCATTGGGCAGCATAGCGCTCGTGTCGCCGACGTCTAAACAGATCGATTTAGCGGCAGAGATTCGCAGCTCACTGGAAAAAGCTATCGCACTCGATCCGAAAAATGGCTTTGCTTATCATGTCTATGGAATTTGGCACCGCAAAATGGCTGAGATCGGTAAAACGGGCCGGCTGTTCGCTTCCGTTCTCTATGGCCGCTCGCCGCCGTCGGGAAATCTCGAGAAATCCATCGACTATTTGAAAAAGGCCGTCGCGTTGAATCCCGAGGTGATTGCGAGTCGGCTCGAACTGGCGAAAAGCTATATAGCGGCTGAAAACTGGCCGATGGCGCGCAGCTCCCTTATTCCGATTCGCCAACTGCCGATCCAATTCTCCGATGATGCCAGGCATAAACAGCATGCGGAGCAGATCCTCGAAGAAATCAAAGACCGTTAAATGCGCGAACCGGCTTGAATCCTCCCCCTTTTTTTCAGGGATCCGCCGCGCGGCCGAAGACAACTCTGGAGCCACGCCGTGCGCAGCCCATGGCTTGCGGCTCCAGCCACCGCTGAACCGCGCCCCCGGGGTTTGAGTACAGAACGGTTCTAGCCGAAAACGGTTAAGACGCTGCTCGTTTGCACCGGCAGCGATGTTTCAGTATCTATGAGCACGGACATGGATAGTTTCCGACGCATCCTTTTGTTGCTGATTCCCCTTCTGCTCGTCGTCAGTTGCGGCAAATCTCCTCCTGCAGCTAAAATTCTTCGCGTCGGCTTTGTTCCTGCGGAAGACGTTCAACAAGTCATCCAAAACGCGCAACCGATTGTCGAGATCCTGCAAAAGCAACTGCAGATGGACGTACAGCCTTTCGTAGCGACCGATTACACGGGAGTCGTGGAGGCGTTGCGGGCAAACAAACTGGATATCGCTTTTTTGACGCCGGCGTCCTATGTTTTGGCGAAGAATGAGGCCAACGTCCGCGTGGCACTGAAATCCGAACGCAAGGGCTCCCCCTATTACTACGCGGCCATTATTACCCGCGCCGACAGCGGGATTAAGAGACTCGAAGACTTGCGCGGCAAAACATTCGCCTTCGGCGATCCGCTTTCGACTTCGGCCAACGTTTTCCCGCGAAAAATGTTTCACGAGCACGGCATCGATCCGGTGCGCGACTTCAAGCAGATTCTTTATTCGGGAGGGCACGATGCGACGGTGCTGGCCGTGCTTAACGGCAAAGTCGATGCCGGGGCGACCTATGCCAACTCGCCGGATAGCACCGACACGGCCTGGATGCGTTACCTCAAGAATCCCGAAGACATTAAGAAAATTCGCGCGATCGCTTTCTCGGAGCCGATCCCGGCGGACAATATCGTGATCAACGGCAGCCTCGACGAACGGATCGCGAAAAAAGTTGAGGAAATTTTTCTAGCCCTTAGCCGCGATCCGCAGGGAAAGAAAATGCTCCGCGATCTCTACCAGATCGACGGATTCGTGCCCGCCACCGATAAGGATTACGACTCCGTGCGCGAGGCCTTTGCCATTGCCGGCATTAAACTTAAAGAGGCGCTGCAAAAAAAGCGATCGTGATTATCCTCGAGATTAAGGATCTGCACAAGGCTTACGATGCAGCGACGCCGGTGCTCCGCGGCGTTAATCTGAAGATCGCGCAAGGTGAGTTTGTCGGCATCATCGGCCTCAGCGGCGCAGGAAAATCGACCCTGCTGCGATGTATCAATCGACTTATCGATTCAACCTCCGGTGAAATCATCGTGCCCGGTTCGCTTCTGGGGCTCGATCTCGGTGGCGCCGCGGTCGATATTTTAAAACTAGCACCACACGAACTTCGTCTGCTCAGACGCAAGGTCGGTATGGTTTTTCAGCAGTTCAACATTGTCAAGCGTCTCTCGGTCATTGAAAACGTGCTCTCGGGCGGGCTGGGCTATCAACCCGCGCTGCGGAGCACGCTGCGGATCTTCTCAGAAGCCGAGCGACATCAAGCCCTGACAAATCTCAAGCGCGTGGGGCTGTTGGCACACGCGTACAGGCGCGCGGACGAGCTGAGCGGAGGCGAACAGCAGCGAGTAGCCATCGCCCGAACGTTGATGCAACAGCCGGCGATTATCTTGGCCGATGAGCCCGTGGCGAGCCTCGATCCTACGCTCTCCCGCGTAGTGCTGGAAATTCTCAAAAGAGTTTGCCGCGAGGACGGTATCACGGCCCTCGTCAGTCTTCATACGCTGGAGTTGACTCGGGCGTTTGCCGACCGCGTCGTGGGCCTGAAGCGGGGGCGGCTCTTATTCGACTGCCCGGCGAAGGATTTGACCGATACGATGGCGGATTCGGTTTATCAGCAGGGAGATTAGATCATCTTGAGTCTGTTATGCTCTGGCCGCCGCTGTTTTTGCAGCGTTTACCTCCGGCTTCCTTCATTGGGAATTTGATCGCATCCTTGGCGCGGTCCTTAATACATCAGACCTAGATATCGCCAGTAAGGAATGGCCACAATGAGGGCAAGGATGTACGCGAGAGCGTAAAATGGACTGACCCGAGACATGAGCCGATAGCTGAATCCCTTTCCATCGGTTGTCGAATACGCAAGCGTGTGCCAGTCAACTTGGAATGAGAAGAACCAGACTTCGGAGGCGATCAGGACGATCATGGTTATGATCCACGGGTTTACATGCAAGTCGGCCGCTAAAGGCAGCAAAGCGATGGCCAGGGTCACAACGGTAAGGAAACTGGTGAAAACCAACTTAACCGCATAAGTGATCAGTGCAATAATGACAAACGCGATAGCCGGACTGTAGGTGAAAGGAAGAATAACCGGGGAGAATATCCCAACTAACCAGTGATCAATTTTTGCCTGGGTGAGCAAGGTGGGAATACTCAAAGTCACCCCCATATAAAGCAGCATCTCCCAATCGATGCTTTTCTTGATCCTTCCCCAACCCAAGACTCCTGAGTTGATCAAGACGCACAGCGAAACGAGCGAGATCCACGCGCCGTCGATCCCGTGATACCCAACGGTCAACCAACCTACGACCGTGAAACAAAGCACCGCCAGAGTTATCCATTCATCCTTTGATAGAGGGCCAAGGATGTCGAGTTGCATTGTGACCATCTTGTAAGATACCTGCGGCTGGGATTCCGGCTCGTATAGATACATCGTTACGGCCAATATGACCGCCGTCACGACCAATGTCGGTGGCAGCGCGGCAAGAAACCAATAGCCCCAGGTAAAGTGGGAACGAACCTCAGCTGGAAGCAGTCCCCACGCGATGAGACTGGTCGTCGAACCTGTCAAGAAGAGAAACCCAAGCTGTCCGAGGCCCAAAAAACTGGCGACAAAGAGGCCGGTAGAAGCTTTGGACGGATTCTTGTACCCCAAGCTTTCAGATAGGTTGGTGAGCATTTGGCTTATGATTGCCGTCCGCGCGCTTTGTTGCGGGATCAACGCCATTACGACGATACCCATGAAACCCAGCGCTATGATCTGCCAATTGTATTTGAGCGGAAAGGTGCGAACCAATTGCAATGAGAACCGATAGAAAAGGCCGGTGCTAGTAATCGCGGCGCCGAGACCGAGAACTCCGAGAGTCATGAACCAGGTTGTGCTAGCGAAGCCGCCCAGCACGACTTCTGGTTTTGCCAACCCTGTCAATATGAATCCTAGAGCGAAAAGTAAGGCGACTCCATATTCAGGGAAAACCCAAAAGACCCAATAGATTAACGTGAGGCATAACAAACCGAGTTGCTTCCTTGCCGGCGGTTCGAGCCCGAGGTCAGGGTTTGCAAACCACAGATATCCCCAGACGATAAGGCCGAGAATTCCTCCAATCCATCGAAAGAAAGATTTCCCGTAAAATCCGGAAAGTGAAGAGAAAAGACCATGAGCTTGCCCAGAGACACTGTTGGTAAGTAATAGTTCCCGACTGGAACCTATTCTGTCGATATTGATGTCGGGTTCATCATTCGAAAGCGCGTTCGTCTGCTGTTCGACGACATTTACGGCGTTGCGCAGGAAGCCTAAAGCCTCGGTGTAATTTTTTTTTTGGATCAGAAGATCTACCGTCTTTCGATTACGAGAAAAAACCTTGGCACCGGCGGGCGGCTCTTTTTGAGCCAGGACTTCCACATAGATCCGGATTGCCGCCGCCGGATCTCCGAGCTGAATTAACGTATCCGCTTGAAGGTGGATTAATCCTATGTCCGAAAGAACATAGTCCGGCGGAATTTTCTCGATCGCGCCTTTCACGAACACGGCTGAAGATCGCAAAAGCTCTTCCTTCCGGGCAATCAAAATCCGGCTTGCTCCCGCCCAGTCTCTCGCCTCCAGGCATTGGTATACTGCTTGGACCCAGTCGTTGAGCGCTTCGTAAAGAGTGGTCAGTTGAGCATGGAGGCGTTGCTTGGTTTCTTTACCGTCGATGGCGAGCAACTTCTTCGTCAAGAAATCTCTAAAAAAGGCATGGAGCGCATAACCTCGATCGAAGGACCGAATTAAGGGAAGCTGACTGCTTTTCAGGGAGGAAAGAAATGTCTCCGCCTTTTCCGTCTTGAGGAGAAAATCGATGATTTTAGGATCTATAGTTGTAAGCAGTGATGCACGGCGCAAAAAGCGTTGCTCATCGTCCGGCCTGGTCGCGTAGAATTCCTCGGCCAGTGAGTTAAATGCGTCGCGACTTTGGGAATATTGCCTCTCCATGCGCGAGAGTCGCTGGCTCAAGATGGCGCAGAAGTGAAGCAACCAAGAGGGATGTTTTGCAATGAGCGTGTCCCAGGCTTCTCGACTAAGCTTCCATAGGGTTGTATCTCTTATCGCGACGACGGTCGCAGAGCGGGGCTTTGCGGAGAGCAGCGCCATTTCACCGAAGCATTCCTGTGGTCCGAGCACCGCGATGGTTTCCCCTTTGCCGTCGCCGCTTTCCAGCACGATACTGACTGCTCCCGTTTGGACGATATAAAAGGCGTCTCCTTTATCGCCCTGCGAGAATATGGTTCTTCCGGCATCGACGGCTTCCTCTTCCAGATTGCCCATGACCTTGGCCACGTCCTCGCGCGAGAGGCCGGAAAATAACGGTATGTTTCTGATGATGTCTGAAAGATCAGCCATGCGAGACTATCCACATTGTGCGAACAGGAAAGTTAGCAAAACCTGACAGCGATGTATACGGCAAATTAGCTTGTAAGCCCATTTATGGCGCTGAATGCGCGGCTCGCTCGTGGCGGCTGAAAATTCCGCCCCGCCGGTGGGCGACGGGTCTCACGGAAACGGGTACCCTTTCACAACGGTGGTTTGGCAGCAGGTGGCCGGTCAGAGAAGTTTGACCCCAAGGTGACGCTGCAGGTATTAATAAATTCTTTGCGAATCTGAACCCCGGGCTTTTGGAATGGAAAAAAACCCGCGGTTGTGTTAATCGGCAAGTACGCGATTCCATTGGTTGGACCCTAAGGGTGTCATTCTGTAGAACATCAGGACGAGACGGTGCTTTTCTTGCCCTTAGCCGGAGAAAAAGTAGGGAGGTAACCGGAGATAGGCTGAGCGTTCCCGGCGAGAGTAAAATAGCAGTCGGGAGTATGATCGGTAATGGTGCGAGAGTCGCCGCCGGTGAATAAAAAAATGCTAAGGATGGACTTTGAATACCGCTAAGTGGCGTTTGCTCAACCCTTGGGTGGACCGCCGGCAATACCACCGGCTGCAACTGCTTGCTAAGGTGCCGCTTTTCTCCGGCCTAAGTCAAAGGCAACTGGGCAAGCTTCTCATTAAGCTGTTCGAACGAAATTACCAGTCGGGCGAGACAATATTCGTCCAAGGCGAGGCCGGCAAGGCACTTTTTATCGTCCTATCGGGGAAAGTGTCGATCTTTCGTGACCACAACGAAACGGAAGAACAGCTCGCAACGCTAATGGCCGGAAGTTATTTCGGTGAATTGGCGTTGATTGATGATCAGCCGCGCTTTGCCGGTGCGCGCGCGGATGAACCAACAGGTTTGCTCATATTATACAAAAGTGATTTTGACGATCTGACAGAGGGCCACAAGACGATCGCGATCAAAGTGATGAATAATCTATTGCATACGCTCGCCGGTTATATTCGCAAGGCCCAGTCCCACGGGAATAACCGCAACCCCATAATCACGGATGTCGCCTCCGCCAAAACAAAATCGCCATGAGCTTGGCAAGGAACGTGCGGTGACGGAGAACCAACGTGTGGAAGCCGGCAGCGGTACGGGCGGCACAAAGCCCTCCTTCTTTATGCCGCCGCTATCGATGATTTGGCTGTTAGGGATAGCCCTTGTGGCTGCGCTCGTTTATGTTTCACGCGACTTTATCTTGCTCCTGTTTTTGTCAGCGACGCTCGCTTATCTTCTCAACCCGATCGTCAAAATCGCCGAGAGCGCGCTGATCAAACGGCACGTCGCGGTCACCGTGATTTACTTGACGATTGGGTTCGGCATTCTCAGTGCAGGCTATTTTCTATTTCCTCGCCTAAGCGCTGAAGTGGAGACTTTCACCGGCAGTTTGCCATCTCTCGGCGAGCGACTTGATCAGGCCATCGATGCGGTCCAGAGCGAGATCGTCGCGCAGCACCCAACCGCGAATAGATTTTTGACGTCGCGGGAGTTTCGTTATGAGAGGCTGAACGAATTCATTGAGCAACAGACCAAGAATTTTCCGGCGCTTCTCGGCCATATCGCGTCAATGGTGTTGGCCGGTGTGTTGATCCCGTTTTTTTCATACTTTTTCTTGCGCGACGGTCGAAACATGCTTCAGTCCGTTCTTGATCGCGTGCCGGCTAACTATATCGAGACATCAGTGGCCATCGGGTGCGAGATCGATCGAATCGTAGGGCACTATCTCCGAGGTCTGGCTTTAGAGGGCTTAGCGCTCGGTATAATAGCGGGCTTGGGCCTCTGGATGCTCGGCGTTAACTATCCGTTGCTACTGGGAACGATATCGGGTGTCGCCAACGTAGTGCCCTATCTTGGACCGATTCTAGGCGGCGGCAGCGCCGTCCTAGTGGCTCTCGTCCAGTTCAAAAGCTTGGCGCCGATCGCGAAAATCCTTGTGCTTTATCTGTTCCTTAAGCTGCTCGATATTTTCGCCATTCAACCGCTGGCCGTCGGTCGGGGAAAAGAACTCCATCCAGTGCTGCTCATTGCTTCAATTATTATCGGGGGCCATGCTCTCGGCATCATTGGGATGCTTATCGCGGTTCCGACGTTCACGATTTTTCAACGTATCGTGCGGCTGGTCTTCGAACGCCGTCGTTATCCTGCTTCAACTTCTTTTCCTCAAAGCAAGGTCAGCGTGCCGATACCGCCATTTGTCTGCTGAAGCGCAATTTATCCAGTCGAGCGGTATTGGCCATGGCAACTGCGCGGCTTTTCGGGTTGTTTTTTCTGGTAATGGCGGATCGGTCCGCGCACGTTCCAATTTCATCTAAATCGTAAGTATTTCGTCCGGATAAAGCGCACTCGGTGTGTAATATCGCGAAAGTCGTCCTGGCTGAAGGTCGCGCATTGAGCATAGTTGGTGATAAAAGACGGTATCAGTCCAATAAGTGTCGGGAGGGGAAACTATTGGCACAGCGCAGCGAATCTAACACGACCGGGTCGGAACCGGATATCTTCCACGAAGCGCCGCCGGCGCCAAAGCGCGGCGCAAAATTCTTTGTCTGGCTGGGGTTCTCTATGCTTATCCTGTTCTGGTCGTTTCAGGGAGCGAAGATCCGACCCGGAGAGCTGATCGCGGGCATTCCCCAGATCGGCAGCACGATAGCGCGCATGGCGCCACCGGACTTTTCGAAAATCACCGATGGCAAGAACTACTTTTCCCCCGAAGGATTCTCGCTGTCGGAACTTCTGTTGCCCCTGCCGCTGAGCCAGGCTAAAGCGCGGATCAAACAGCGTTGGTGGAACAACACTTTCCCGCAAACCGTCGTCGGCGCCACATTAGAAACGGTGCAGATGGCGGTAGCGGGCACTTTTCTTGCTCTATTCGTCGCCTTTCCAGTGGGATTTCTCGCGGCACGCAACACTACGCCGCACCCTGTGGTGTATCGTACCATCCGAACCGTTCTGAATTTCCTGCGCACGATTCCGGATTTGGCGCTGGGCCTGCTTTTTGTTTCCGCCGTCGGCTTGGGTGCCTTCGCAGGCACTTTGGCGCTGGCGATTCATACGGCGACTGTGCTCGGGAAGCTGCTTTCGGAATCCGTGGAGAATATCGATGAAGGCGTGGTCGAGGCGATCCGTGCGACCGGCGCGGGCTACGCGCAAATTCTTTCATTCGCGGTGCTGCCGCAAATATTGCCGGATCTCATCTCGTTTACGCTCTATCGTTTGGAAACCAATATCCGCGCCGCTTCGGTGCTCGGACTTATCGGCGCCGGCGGCATCGGCTATTTGATGAACACGAGTTTTCGCACCTTTCAGTATCAGGAAGCCGCCGCCATCGTTCTTGTCCTCATCGCGCTGGTCATGCTAGTGGATTACCTCAGTTCGCGATTGAGAAACTTGGTAGTTTAGAGATCAACGGAAGAAAGGAAGCGGACATGGGACTCAAAGTTGTCGGGCGCCCGACGGATAGAGTCGAGGGGCCGGAGAAGGTCGGCGGCAAGACCGTTTACACCGCGGATGTGCAGCTACCCGGCATGCTCTGGGGCAAGTGCCTGCGCAGCCCTTACGCGCACGCGCGCATCGTGAGCATCAATACAGATAAGGCAAAAAAGATAAAAGAGATCGCGGCGATTCTAACCGGAGGAGATCTGCCGTCGCACCGCGTCGGGCTGAGCCTGCAGGATACGCCCCTCCTGGCGCAGCGGAAGGTCCGCTTCATCGGAGAAAAGGTGGTGGCGGTTGCGGCCGAAGACCGCGATGCGGCGGAGGAAGCGCTGGCTCTGATCGAAGTGGAGTACGAAGAGCTGCCGGGTGTTTTCGATCCGCAATCGGCGATGGAGGCCGGCGCGCCCCTGGTCCACGAAGGGCTGCCCGCCTACCAAGGTTTTAAAGCGCCGAGCGAAAATATCCCGAATGTTTTTGCTTTTCAAAATTGGAGCGCGGGCGATGTGGAGGCGGGTTTCAAAGAAGCGGACCTGGTGCTGGAACATACCTTCAGAACGGGCTTAGCTCATCAAGCCTACATTGAACCGCACTCGGTGGTGGTTGCCGTCGATCGCTCCGATCATATCGACATCTGGGCTTCGTGTAAGGCGCCGTTCCGTGTCAAATCTCATCTGTCGCGCCAACTTGAGATCCCCAAGGAGCAGATTCGCGTCCATATCGTAGCGGTCGGCGGTGATTTCGGCGGTAAAGGCGCGCTTATGGATATTCCTGTTTGCTATCATCTGTCAAAGGCGAGCCAACAGCCGGTCAAGATGGTGATGACTTACGCGGAAGAGCTGCAAGCGGGAGATCCGCGCCATTCGTCGCTGATAAAGATCAAGAGCGGTGTCAAAAAGGACGGGACACTGGTTGCCCGGAGCGTGAAGGTTCTTTTCAACAGCGGCGCCTATGCCGCTTTTAAACCGGGTGATCCACCTAATCTCGGGGGCGCGACATTTACCAATGGCGTCTACCGCATTCCCCATTATTCGATCCGCTCCTACGGCGTCTACACGAATACGGTGCCGTGTGGTTATTATCGGGCGCCGGGACAGCCGCAAGCGGTTTTCGCGGCGGAGTCCCACATGGACCTGATCGCCAAAGCATTGCGCATGGACCCGCTCAAGCTGCGGCTCAAGAATTTACTGGTTGACGGCGACAAGCTCCCCGGCGGCCGGGCGATCGATAAAGTACGGGCGCGGGAAACTTTACAAGCCGCGGCCGAAAAAGCGGGTTGGGGCAAAAAAAGGGGCAAAAATGTAGGGCTTGGCATCGGTGTATCGTTTCGTCACGTCGGCGGATCAGGCAAGGCGAACGCGGAGTTGTCACTGCTCCCCGACGGTCGCGTGACGGTTCTTACGGCCGTGCCTGACATCGGCACGGGCACGCACACTTTGTTGCAGCAGATCGTGGCCGAGGTATTGACTATCTCGCCGGACAACGTGCGCACGATGATCGGCGACACGGATACGTTCGAGAGCGATGCCGCTCCCGGCGGAAGCAAGATCACCCATATGAGCGGACACGCGGTGCTGGAAGCCGCCCAGGAGTTGCGCCAAAAACTTCTGAGCGCCGCGGCTTTGCTGCTCGAGTGCGATGCCGGCGATGTGAGGCTCGACAACGGGCGCTTTTCGGCGGCGCGCGCTGCAAACAAAATTCTCTCCTTTTCCGAGGTCGCAGGGAAAGTCGCTAAAGACGACGGCGAAGTTCGTGTGCGCAGCAGTTTTGAGGTGAAAGGCCGCTCGCCGGTACCCGCCTTTGTCGTGCAGATTGCCGAGGTTCAAGTGGACACGGAAACCGGCCAACTCACAGTGAAACGCATGACCACGGCGCACGATGTCGGTACGGTCATCAATCCGATCACACACCAGGGGCAGATCGAAGGCGGACTCGTTCAGGGCTTGGGGTACGCCGTCATGGAAGAGGTGGTCACGGACAATGGGCGGGTCCTTACCGCCAACTTGGGCGATTACCGGATTCCGTGCACGCGCGACCTACCGCGGCTGCAGACCGTTCTGATCGAAGATCCCACGGGGCCGGGTCCTTTTGCGGCCAAGCAGATCGGCGAGAACGGCATTATTGCCACGGCACCAGCGGTTGCCAACGCGTTGGATGATGCGGTGGGGGTGAGAGTTTTTGACCTACCGCTCACGGCCGAAAAGATTCATTCGGTTTTACGTTCCACCCGGCCCGCCGCTTAGGCGTCGTTTGAGCGCGGTCAATCATGCAATTCTCCGTCGCTGACGACACGAGCGCGCGTCGTGGACATTGTTTTCTGCCGTGTGGTAATCTCGCGCAGGGGAAAAAATTTTAATGATTCGCGTCGTCGGGTTAGTTGCTAAATACCAAGAGCCGAAGGCCGCAGATATGGTTCGTTGGCTGATTCCTTGGCTCAAAAAACGAGGCAAAAAGGTCCTGGTGGAAAACGGCTTAGTCCGCGGCACGGCCAAGTCTTGCAGCAAAAAAGAGCTGGCCGGGAAAGCGGATCTCATTGTATCTCTCGGCGGTGACGGCACACTGCTCAACATCGCGCCGTTGGTGGAACGGCCGGACGTACCCATCCTCGGCGTGAATTTGGGCAGTTTGGGTTTTATCACGGAAGTGGCGGTGGACGAGTTGGAGGCGGTCTTGGCAAAAACCCTCGACGGCGATTACGAAGTGGAAAACCGCATGACGCTCGAGGTCCGGGTCAAAACCAAAAGGGGAAAAGCGCACAGATTTCGCGTTCTCAATGATGCGGTTATCGCAAAGGGAGCGCGCAGCCGGATTATCGATCTCGAGACCTACGTTGGCGATGACTATCTCTGCACCTATCGAGCCGATGGATTGATCATTTCTACGCCGACAGGTTCCACTGCCTATGCTTTAGCCACGGGAGGCCCGATTCTTGAGCCCACTCTCGGCGCCATTGTGCTCGCGCCCATCTGTCCGCACATGTTGACCCACCGGCCCATTGTCGTTCCCAGCAACGCGCCGATCCATGTCACTTTGCGGTCATTCAGCGATACGGTGATCTTGAGCCCCGACGGGCAGAAAGGGATGCGGCTTCATAACGGCGACGAGGTAGAGGCGCGCGACTACGGCATGCCGGTTGCCCTGGTCAAGATTCCGTCCCGCAGCTATTACGAAATTTTACGCGGCAAACTCAAGTGGGGAGAACGCTAGCGAGCAGGGTATGCTGCGCGAGCTGCGGATCAAGAATTTCGCGGTCATCGATGAGGTGGCGCTGGAGTTGAGCCCGGGCTTAAATGTTCTCACGGGTGAGACCGGTGCCGGGAAATCGATCATCCTCAATGCGCTGGGACTTGTTTCAGGCAATCGCGTCTCCGCGGATGTGATTCGCCATAATCAAGATGAGGCTAGCGTCGAAGCGCTGTTTGACGACGTGCCACGTTCCGTCAGACAACGTCTGCAGGACGCGGGATTCGTTGCCGATGATGAGCTGATCATCAAAAGAATCATCAGCCGCTCCGGGAAAAATCGTGTCTATTTGAGCGGCAGTCTGTGCCAGCTCGGTTTACTTTCAGAATTGGGCGGCTCGCTTGTCCACATCTACGGCCAGCACGAGCACCACACGCTGCTCGAACCTGAAAGCCATATCCGATTACTCGACGGCTTTGCGGGGCTCGGAGAACAGGCCGGCGAAATGAATGACAAATTCCGGGCGCTCGCAGCGACCTGGGAGAGTTTGCAACGGACGCGCGAACTAACGGAAAAGCGGAAACGAGAAAAAGGTTTGCTGCAAGGGCAAACCGAAGAGATCGCCAATGCGCGCCTCAGAGCAGAAGAGGAAGAAGAGCTGGAAGCGAAAAAAAATATTCTGCTCCACGCGGAAAAGCTTTATCAAGCCTGTTTAGAAGGCGAGGAGCTGCTTTACGAAGGAGAAAGCGCGCTCATTGGCCGACTTGGCCGATATGGCAATAAGCTGCGCGAGATGGCGCATATCGATGCCGGTTTACAAGCGGCCGTCGACCTGGTGGTGGCGGCGCTCGCCAACTTGGAGGAAGCCAACCGGGAGCTGCGCCGTTCCGGCGAGCGCGTCCATTTCGAGCCGGGCGCGCTGGAGCAGCTGGAAGATCGCCTGGCGGAGATCCATCGGCTCAAGAGAAAATATAACGGCGCGATCGCGGAAATCCTAGAAATGCACGCGGCCATGGAAGCCGAGCTCCAGGCGCTCGATCGAGGCGAAGAGGAGATTCCCGCTTTGGAGCGCGCCTTCGAGGCTGCGCGCCAGGTGGCCTGGGAAGCGGCGGGTTCTTTATCTCAAGAACGGCGAGGGGCGGCCAAGCGCTTCAAGAAAGAAATGGAAAAAGAACTTAAGCATTTGGGGATGCCGGACACTACCTTTGAGGTGCGCTTCCTCGAGGCAACGGAGCGAGAGGACGATCCGCCGTTTTTTATCGGCGGGAAAAGATTGAGCGAATGGGGCCTCGATCAAGTTGAGTTTTGCTTCTCGCCGAATCCGGGTGAACCGCCCAAGCCGCTTGCCAAAATCGCTTCCGGCGGCGAGCTCTCGCGCTTGATGCTCGCGATCAAGGCGCTCGTGCTCATGCCCGGCGATATTCCGACCCTCCTTTTCGACGAGGTCGATGCCGGCATCGGAGGCGGTGTTGCTGAGATCGTCGGCAAAAAATTGAAGCAGGTCGCCTCGGCGCATCAAGTCATGTGTGTCACCCATCTGCCGCAAATTGCCGCTCTGGCCGACTCTCATCACGTGGTGAGCAAAGAAGTTAACAAAGGCAGAACCTCGACGCAGGTCATGAGGCTCAATACCAAAGAACGCGTCGATGAAATCGCGCGCATGCTCGGGGGCCTCAAGATTACCGACAAAACCCGCCGCCATGCAGAGGAGATGGTCAGGGGCAAATAAAGCCCAGTAACGAGTGCTGAGTCATGAGGACTGAGTGGGTTTTCAAAGCTTCTGTCCTCATTCCGCCGTCATTTGACTTTTCCGCCTCTGTTTTCTACTCTTGCTCAGTACTCATCCCTCAGTACATATCTTTGTGGGGCCGTAGCTCAGTTGGGAGAGCGCTTGAATGGCATTCAAGAGGTCGTCGGTTCGATCCCGATCGGCTCCACCACCCTTCGCTCTGGAAGGATCCAGAGCTTCGGGTGGCAAGCCACTTTTTTTCCGCCACGATCTGTCCGGATGCAACGCCTTCCAGAGCGAAGGGTGTCGCCCGAAGCCTTGGCGAAGGGGGACGGTCATGAAGTATGTCTATCTTCTCCAAAGTCTTTCTGTCCCGGCCCAACGTTATGTGGGCGTCACCACCAACCTTGACGTGCGTCTCCGGGCGCACAACGCCGGCGCTTCTTCACACACATCGAAATACCGTCCTTGGAGGATTGTTACATACCTCTGTCTTCAGGACGACGCCCGCGCTGCGGAGTTCGAACGATATCTCAAGACCGGGTCCGGACAAGCCTTTGCCAACAAGCGGCTTTGGTAAGTTTCAATTGGGTTTGACGCTTTGAGCCACTCCAAGAAAGAAGCGCTGATCAAGGTTGATCTGGAACGCCTGAAGCATCTCAGCAAACGGCGCTCATAAGCACCAGTTCTTGGATACAATTCGCCACCCGACTTCACAGTTCTTTAGAAGGGTTGTTTTTCCTGGCTAATAAATTAACTTTCCAGCTCAATTGTTGGCAGCGCCTTTCTTTTATGCCCGAGCATCTGGCACGTTTTGATTCACCCGGATTCGAGGTGGCTTCGCGGCATTGTTCGAGGGCGCCTTCAAGGTCTTCAACCATCTGTCGCGTGAAAAATCAGAGCAGGGGAGGTTGTCGGATTCTTCGAGGCTTTTGTCTCAGAGCCAGAAGATGTTGACTTCGGAAAAGACCCCTTTAACGCTCTCCGGTGTAGATCGCTGGCGCATGAGCAAATCCGGCCAGCAAGAACTTTTTTAAACTAAACCAGGGGACACTGTTACAATACCTCAATTAGTGCCCGTAATTGTCACGCAGGCTTTCCTCACGATCACACTTCGTCATTCCTGCTGTTCAACTGATGTTATCTGAACGGTCTGAAAGACGATCTGGCCGTTTCAGGTAGTTCTCGCCCTCTGGCATCGGGGTTGCTCTCTTATATGTGATTGAACCAAGGCGATCACCAAAGAAATCGCAACTTCTGACCTAACTATGATCAAGCAAGCCAAACGCGCCAGCATTTTGCCGCAGTTTCTGCTTGTCGCGGTTGCATGTTTATTACTCAACGTCAGCCTTGTCGTTGCTCAGCAATCGGAGAAACAGCTTCGTATTGTAAGCCGTGTCGTCGATGGAGACACCATCGTTCTGGAGAATGGCGAGAAAGTTCGATTGATCGGAGTAGATACGCCTGAGACTCATGATCCACGAAAGCCCGTTGAGTATTTCGGCAAAGAGGCGACTGATTTTACCCGGAGTCTAGTTGAAGGCCAACGAATTTTTATAGAGACAGACCCAGCCAATTCCCACCTTGGTCACAAAGACAAGTATGGCCGCACACTAGCTTACGTTTGGAACCAACAGGGAAAGTTCGTTAACGCCGAAATAGTAGAGCAGGGTTACGGGCATGCCATGACACAATATCCGTTTAAGTACCTCAACGAGTTTAGAGGACTTGAACAGCACGCTAGGCAACAAGGAGCGGGCTTGTGGATGACCAATGCGGAAGCGCCCCAGATATCGGCTTATCGGAAATCTAACAGTACAGACCGGACCGCGCACACTCTGTCCACACCCCCGTTTCGAGCAGCACTGCACGGACGCTCAGAATCTGATGCATTAAGCTCGAGTCTGTACGTAAACGATCCGGTCGTCGGGCATACTGCCACCGGAATACCAATCTACGAGGGTCCTCGCGGCGGCCATTATCACGTCACGTCGGGTGGTCATAAGAGCTATTCGACTTCGGGCGGTTCCCGATCAACGGGCGGCGGAGGCAGGCGCTGAGATGGTATGTGGCGTGAAACAACTGTCTTATAATGATCATCATTCCTTGCCGATAGAAATATTCGGATACTTCATCAGCGGGAGCGGCATATGCAACGACCATTGATGGTGGCTATATTCACGATTTTGAACGTAGCGTTTTTGGCGTCAAGTGCTTTTCCGCAAGCGCCATGCTCCGGCGACAATATGAGCAGCGACTGGATCGCGTGCCACAACGAGTGGGTCATCAGATGCGTCTCCGGCAATCAGTTGAACCGTGCCCGTTGTGAAAACGAAATCCGGTTAAAGTACAGTCAACAAAATGTACAACCCGGAGGCGTTACCACCACAGGTTGGCATTGCCCTGCAACTCATTTGATCAAAGGCAATTTCACAACCTATGACGGTGAGCGATGCATTTTTCACGTACCCGGTGGACAGTTCTATGAGGCCACACGGCCGGAGAAGTGTTATCGAACGCCGCAAGATGCGATTGCAGACGGCTGCAGACAGTCGGAACGGTAGCCGTACCTCCGCCCATCACCGGGTGGGAAACCCACGCTAGGCCAGCGAGAGAACCATCCAAAGGTTCTCCCGGCAGCCTATTTGTTCTTTATTCGGTGCTTGCCGTTACCGCATGAGCCTTTGAAATTGGCAGGTTTCTGAGGCAAGATTTTTCGTAGGCAGAAACGAGGGCTGTGCCGCTAATAAGCCGATGGAAAATAGGGAAGGATTACCAGGTTTTGCCCTGTGGTATCGCTTGACAAAAGTGGGCGATAACTTCCGCGGTCAAATGCACTCAGTTGAGAAGTTGCTGAATTTCGACCGTGAGGTTTTAGATATCGCAATCGAGAGGGTGCATCAACTCCGGGATCGACTGAAGGCGAAAGGCAAATTTGCAGACATCCAACTGCACGCCGAACGAACAGCCAAGCTACTAAAGAATATACGTCAGAATGATTCACTACGAAATCGATATGAGATAATTGCAAATCAGGCGTTGGTGCTGCTGGTCTCGTACTTTAGTTCTTCGATGCACGCTTTGTTCACTGAGGGCGTGAGAGAAGCCTTACTCCGCGACGTTGATTCGTCTTTGCTGCGGGAGAACTTAAGAATCTCGTTCCGTGAGCTACGGGATGCAGATTTCGATCTGCGTGAACGCGCTCCCGATCTGCTGGTTCAATCAAAAGATATTAGTTTCCAAGATATGCAGAGCATAGTGCGTGCATTCAAAGATTATGTCAGCATATCCCTGGAAAAAACCGAAGAGGTAAACGAGCTTATTCTAGCGCTGAGCTGTCGCCATGCAATCGTACATACGGGAGGCGTTGCAGACACTCGTTTCATGCGCCAGATTGCGGATGCCACGCCTCGCGGGATCAAGCCGGATGTAGTTTTGAATCAGACCATACAGTTCTCAGATACCGAAGTACTAGAGATCGCCCAAAGCATGCTCGCATATATCGAGATAATTGGGGAGAAGATTATGGAGAGATTTGATGTAGATAAGTCGTTACGAAAAGTCCTCCTAGCATTTCGTGAAAGGTCATCACCGAACTGAACAGTGGCAACCTTTGAGCGTTCATTTCTACTTACCAAAGCATGGGCAAGTGCCCATTGCCTATACTCCACACGTCACAACCACAGCCACATCTCGTCGCTCCGCAGGCCCAAGCATCGCAAGGCTCAAGACTTACTGGACACGCAGAAATAACCCGATGATCGTGCGAGGGGGTAGTCTAGTGATGAGGGCCAGATGTCGGCCTCGCGAACCTACATGTACAGTGCGGTTCCTGAGCAAAAAACCCCATTCTTTCGGGTGGGCCGGAAGCATAGAAAGGCGACCGGGGCGGGTGCATCAAGCACCCGCTCGGTCGATCTTGTTCGTTCTTTCGTATTCTTATATACCCATGTTGCCCATTGCCCAACGAAATTTGCTAGTAAGTTCACCGGGTTGGAAGGGCCATTTTTCATGGAAATCGCGTGGGCAAACCCTCGTTGCCCAAATCGCCGTTACGGTGGCGAGCGGATTCGCTAACTACGTGCGTTTGTTGAGGACCGGATTTCGAGGGTTCGAACTCCCCATCGGGTTTGACACCATTTGTTGACATTGTTTACTTGGCCATCGTTGACAAATTTCTTGGTCCCGCTATATAGAGGTATCCTGGGTCGACTTAAAGAAACGCAGACCTCGACGATTGCGAACCCATGACATCTTTGGACCCGATTTCCCAGCTAACCTTCCAAAGCTCCCTGACAATAATGGCGATAGTCGCGGGCTGGTTTTTTGCCGTCTATGGTCAGATTAAGGCTGCGGACTCAGATGAACGAAAATCGAAGCTTTATCCTCTCTTTCGATCCGTAGGCGCAGCATTACTACTAGTGGGTGGGCTGGCGTTAGTTTCCTGGTTTGCATTACTGGGCGTTGAATTGTGCATCAAGGCTGTGCGTGTGATTCTTCCGGTGGGTTGTGGCCTTCTGATGCTCATTGCATTGGTATTACTATTTAAAGCGCGTGACTAAGCCTATGCCACTCAATAAACCGAGTCTAACCTTCTCTGACAATACGGCGATACAGAATGCGAAATTGGACAAGTGGTATATTAAGAATGATGACGCGCTGTACGCTCTAACCGTTGTTCTGTATGACGATCTCTACAAATATCAGGGACTAGTCATAAAACTGGTGCCAAGCCATACGCTTGAAGAAGCTCTCCGTATTTGTCTAAATGGTTATCTTGCTGTCGGAGTTTCATCGTTGAGTCACACAAGTGCGAATAGCAATGGATTTAGTCAAGGGTTACAAGACCACTTTAATTACACACAGTTTATTAAGAGTTTTAGGTGGCAAACGTATTGGGCCGGATTATTGCCAAATCAGTCGGCTATCGATAAGCTACTGGAAGTATTCTATAATTTGATGATTTGTGAGGCTGTCGACCGAGGGATAGAGACAGATAGAACCAACACAGTAAGGCTTGGGCAATATAGCGCGTTAGTAAAGGCCGTAAATAATTTGACTAAACCCCTCGATCATATATAAGATACCAACATGGGAAGCCAGACTGGCACAGAATTCAATGACAAGGTTGATGAGTTGGTGCGGGAATTTCTAGCCAAGGCACACGACCGAGGAGTTTCCACAGAATTCCTGTGCGACTCGCAACGGATTAAGTTTGAAGATAAATTGAAATCAGCCTTCAAGAAGTTACTTTCTGCATCCCAAGGCCAACCTGCTTAGAACTGTCCACATTTCTGTCCCTGTAAAATTACCGCGGAGGCCGCCCGGATTTGTGAATTTTGGTTCTCTCTTTTAGGGTTAGTTGCCCATTTTCCAACGAAATTCGTTCGCAAATTCGTCAACGAAGTGAAGCAGTCTACGAGGGCGATTTTTTCGAGAATTTGCTTGGGCACCTGCGAATTTCCAAAATCGGGGGCCTCCAGTCGGCTAAGCACGGTTGCCATCCCGGCCCCAACACCGTCCGTCTGTCTCGTCGTTCGCGGATGCCGTCGCTCAAAGCTCCGGCACCGCTCGTTTTTCGATATACACGCAGACTGTTTGAAAGATTATTCTGCTTTTGGCTCAAGTAGTCGCACGGACAATGGCATTTTATTAGGCCCAAATAGAACGTGGTCGAAAAGTAACGCGCGTTTGCTCGCAACCTGAGAAGGTCAATGAGCTAACCATTGGCTCAGCATTTACATCTGGTAGGCACAACAAACGCAAAATGCTCAAAATTCTTCTTTATCTCTCACCCATCGCTTTTTGAGCACATCCGCAATACGCGACTGGTCTCTGTATCTATCTCCTGGAGGCACAATATACATACTATGATCTAAATCGATGCAGTAGTTAATGAACTGTTTTCTTACGGGCATATACTGTTGACTCCCGAAGGCCTTCAACAACAATTCGAGTGCCGGTTCGTCATGGATGTACGACACCTCGGCCATAGCTTCGATGTAAAGTGGTTCAAGACGAACCCACTTCAGATGCTGAAGACCTCTCAAGGTTAGAGCAACGGCCTCTGCCTCGGAAATCGCACTTATTGTCGGATCGTTAGCCTCTATCAATTCTTTTTCCAGTAGGGCATCCGCCGCAGCAACTATTTCATCGCGGCCAGCACCCAATCCTAGAAAGAAATCAATAAATTCAGAAATTGGAACGTCTGCTTCCGAATTACGTTTTCGGTAGCGAGACGCAACAAATTTTTCTCGCAAATACGTCAGAATACGAATACTAAGGAGTGGCGAAGACTTAAACCTAACTCCCGGATCAAACAGGTTGCATATATACGGAGTGCTTGGAGCCCGAAAATTCCCATATTCGCCACGAATCAAAGCCTTCATTGCGTGAGTATATAATGATCCCAGCGACGCCTTTCCTGTCGCGGCGACTTTGACAACATCTTCTAGCTTTAAGTGCCCAGAAGTTATTATTCGTCGAAAGAGATCAAATGCGGTCCTAATATTTCCATTGGCGAGATTCGTTATTGCTAGCCCCAAAGTCAGATGCTGTGCCAGGATTTCTTGCAGTGTGGCGACGACTTTATAGAGGTCGTCAAACGATACATGCATCGACCTACCGAATAAATACTGTGATGATCGCTCTTTAGAAGAGCCCATCTTCTCAAGGATATATGAAAGACGCCGTTCGATTACTTGTTTTGGAGATGGCGGAGGTAGATAAAACTTGGTCGAAAAATGCGACAAAAACGCACTTTCACGGTTTTTTGCTGCTCCCCATAATGTCCTTTCGGTAATTGGTAGGAGAATTAGACTCGTTTTAACCTCGCGGTGCTTGGAAATAGATACACCGTACTGGAATACGGCCTCTTGAATATTGGGAGAGAAATGATCCGCGTTATCGAAAATTATTATAGGTAATTTACCAAATCCTTTGGCCATATGCCCAATAGAAGTAGCAGCATAAGTGAAAGGCGACTGTCTGCGCATCGATTCTATATATTGACCAAACTCCTTGTCAAAGGCCTGTCTATCTTGTTCGAAAATCGTAGCGAAAGTTGTTTTCGACAGGCGATTATATTCTGTGCTAAAAATTCCTCTGATATGGTTGAACGACAAGGCGGAGCGGGCCTGAAACGTGGCATCTATCTGGGCTAACAGGGCGTCGTCAAGCCAGTGAGATATACTGTCTTCCGCGCCGGTATATGCGCCAACATCGATGCATAAAACCATACACTTGTTACGCACCGTCTTTTCAAGAATGCTGTCAAAGAACCTGGTTATAAAAGTTGACTTGCCAGCTCCCTTTACGCCCACAACTAAAACATGCTCACCACCGGCGTGAGTCATTGCTGATTCGACAGTTCGGGCTAGCGGTTCAGTAGATGCGCCAAGGACCTCAATGCTTTCGGTAAGATTTCTGGCGATGCGCTCTAGTCTCTGCTCTGCCTCCTTACTTTCTTTCGTTTCTATAAAGCATTTATTGAGCAGATCGTCTACGTTTTCACCAATAATGTCACGAAAGAACTTATTACATACAGAAGTTATATCAGATGTATATTGACCCTTAATAAGCGGCTGGATTTGATTTGTCGGAATGAAGGCTTTCGAAAACCGAAATTCCTGGTCAACCCCCTTTTCTACATCGGCGAAATGACCGATGTAGTTTTTTCGCAACACCGAATCGGCATGAAGCAGTGAATAGAAAAGAGCAAAATTCTTAGCTACTCCATCAAACCCTTGGAAAAGAAACGCCACACCGGCGAATACATCAATTCCATCGATCCGATTCCCTTGAAAGATAATCCAATCGACTCCATTAGTGGCAACACAGAGAGCTACTTTCTTACTCTCGCAATATTGTGAAGCTTGCTTTAGTGCACTCGCAACGGCGGCATGTTGATAAACCGGTCCGCTGAGACGGTAAGCCTTTCCTGAGGGGTGCTCCACTGGAAACCAGAACGTATCCCGTCCTTTTGCTTCGACAACGGCTTGTCCAACCCCCTCATTTTTTAAAAAATAATCTATGCGTCCTTCCGAGGTGTATTCTTCGGGGTAAATTGATTTCGATGGCCAATCTAGAATTTCGCGCAGAAATCTGTCAACGGCGTGCAAGCGATGAGCGGCTTCGTTGGGCTTATCATCCAACGCCGCTGTTATTTCGGGAATTAGCAGCTGCAGCTTTTGATAGCTTGCGTCAATGCTCATCATTGAGCACTTTGCTAAAACTGTACGAACTTTGCAACCGTTTCCAAGAACATCAAGCGAGGGCGAAAGCCATATGCAGCGCATAGGGTAGGGTGGGGGTCGGGACGGGGCAGGTCACCTGCGGGCCATCGTTTTTGCTGTAACGTTTGCCTACTTGCCAGCGTTATTACGCCGCAGGCGAGGCAAACGCTACAGCAAGCCCCTATCGCTGAACGAGAAGAACCGCCCGTCATCGCCAAGCACGACATGATCAAGCACCCGGATGCCTAGCATCTCGCCGGTTTCTTTTAGTCGCCGGGTAATGTCTTGATCTTCTGGACTAGGCGCAGGGTCGCCGCTCGGGTGGTTGTGAACGAATACCACGGCAGCCGCGCAAAGATGCAAAGCCGCTCGCCAGACTTCACGCGGATGAACCTGCGACGCGGTTAGGCTTCCGGTTGATACCACCTTGAACCCGTTGACGCGGTTCTTGTTGTTCATCGCGAGCAATAGAAAATGTTCTTTGTCCGCGTCTAGCGTTTGATAGATGCCGCGCGCTACCCGTTGGACATTATCGGACGATCTACACGGCGAACCCGCGGGAAAGTCCGCAGGCTCGGCCACAAACTGCACCTGGAAGGTTTTTAGTCGGTAGGCCATACCAAACCTCCCCGTTGCGCTTGTCTCAGAATACGAGCTAAACAGTCACAGCACCCATCGGCTAAAGGTGGCCACTTATCCTCTTTACAATTCTCACATCGAACGTGCCCGCAGAAGGGGCACTTTGAAGGCTGATCCATTGCCATCTCCTGACCTTTCGTAAGGGCCAAAAGACGGACACAGTCTCGACACAGTCTCGAAAATCTTTCTGGTAAGTTGAGCAGTTACCGCGGGCCAGTTGATTACCAATCAAGTTCTTCTTTCAGACGGTATTAGCCGATAAAGCCGTAGGGTTGGTCACCTTAGAGCATTCTTGGAAGGGATGAACTTTAGCAGCGGTCTTGAAACTGCCTGCTTACCGAGCTATGCCAAAAGTGTCGGCAAATGATTAAATTTTGTAAGGAAAACCACGCCAACCGGTCTTTCGCCAGAAACAAAACCGTAAGAAAAACCGATACATTGAGCGATGGCATGACCGTTGCGCATCTTGTTTAGAGTGTCCCAGCAGGGACGTTTTCATTGCCGATGATGTCTGGAGGATCGAGTAATTTTTTGTTGACACGGGGCTTTCCGCTGTGAGATTACGGGTAAAACTTCGAGGTTTACCCTTCATTGTCAATTATACGTGGATGCCACGCGATTTGTTTTAAGGGCTTCGATAATCCGAGTGATTGTGTTAAAAAAGCGCGAGCAATCTTGAAATCCAGTCGTCTTCTCGTTAGTCCGGGACCTTTTGGTTACGGAGCGTGGGCATTTTATTGTTCGATGGTACCAAAAAGCCGAAAAGACGATCCCATGGTAGTGTTCGATGTCGATGATACCTTTGTGACCCCAGTTATTGTTAGCGGGAGGGCGCACTCGTACATGAAACTTGGCGGGATCAAAGACTCGTACATTCCCATTAGAGTTTTGGGTTTCCTCAACGTAGATCCTCGGATTTTGCAGCAATACACTGGTACGGATATTTGCTACTTATAGGGTGCAGATTCGTCTAACGATCGGGAGGCAGAGATGGAATTGCTGACGTCAGAGTGGTTCGACCCAAGATCTGTCAAGAAAACGCTAATTCATCTCATAGATAACTTCGATAGCACGTATCTAGAATCTGTGAGTAAGAGCGCCTTCGAAAAAGATTTAACAAAGGAAATTCTCTATTTGTCTGTTTACGAAAAAGCCAAAGAGCCGGAGGTCGTTGGTTTCATCCGTGAACATATCGATGAGCTTTACGAAAAAGCTAAGAAACACGCGAAGGAGCCTCGGGGCAAACACAGCAGCTGTAAGTCCCTTTCCAAGTGATCCTGCCAGCAACTAGCTTTAATCCCCCTTGCGCTCCCCGATTATTTTCGAATTCCATCAAAGCGTCATGTATGGGACATCCCCGCATTGCTAATGTACCGAAACCGGGAAGCCACGAATCGAGAGCGCGACTAACCCGCATTTCTCACATCAGAGTCAATCGAGAGGTGAGCTCTCCAGAGCGAGGCAATGAGCCTGTGCCTTGGAGCAGCCCGCAAACTGAGTTGCTGGAGCGAACGCCCGTGGCAAAGCGCAAGCGGCGAACCGAGCACCGAACACGGCATTGAAACTGTTCGCCTCTGTGCCTCGCTCTTCCGATCTCGCCTCTCGATCGACA
>JBGPIK010000021.1:0-32952 GCA_041484845.1 Binatia bacterium
CGCCTTGCACAGGACCTAACTATCAGCAATCGACATCCCAATATAAACGATGAGCTGACCCACACTACGACGACCCACCGGAAGAATCAAGGTGAAGCGGCACTTGGACAAAATGGCGGAGAGGGGGGGATTCGAACCCCCAACGGGCGAAAACGAATGACGATTTTTAAGTTGCCGTTTTCACTCAAAAATTCAATCAATCTCAGTAGTTTACAGATTTCAGCGGCTTCACGTCTCTACTCTACCTATCACGAAATTTACCTCGGATTTTGCCCCAAAGTGGTGCCCGTCTCCAGTTTCAAAGGAGCGTTTATGAGAAAAACATTATTCTCGCGGGGGCAGCAGGCGCCGCCGCCTACGCCGGCCGCTCCGCATCGCTGGCTTGAGATGTTGGTCCGCGTGCTCGGCTTGCTGGCGATCGCGTCGTGGTGGCTGCCGTGAAAGGGTGCGGATTTTTTGACGGCAAGGTGGGCTATCACGGCCAACGCTACCAGGTGGTCGCGGATCTGCGTGAGGGCGGCAAACTTCAAGTGATTGGATGGACCGACGATCCAACAGGCGGCGGCCTGATGAAAATGGCGATCGCATGGCCGGCGGTAATCAACCCGAGAGTGGAAGATCTCTTCCCGGAGTCCAAAAATGGCATGTAAAATCATCGGCAACGTGATTGTTTGCGGTCCGCGCCCGCGGCGGCGAGCGCTGTGTCAACAACCTGGCTGCGCAGCGGAATACACGAAGCTCTGCGATTATCCGCTTCCCTACAATAAAGGCCGGCGCCGGGCGACGTGCGACCGGCGACTTTGCGATCGGTGCGCTGTCCACGTCCATCCCAATCGCGATCATTGTCCGGACCACCCCAAAAAACTGGATCCGACGCTATGAAAGGAGTTTGCCGGTTTGGCTTTTATTTTTATCTTCTGTGGCTCGCGGCCTGGGCGCTGTTCGCATGGTTCGTCGTTTGGGGCGTCGTCAGACTCGCAGCGATCTTTAACACGATGGAGCCGGGCCAATGAAACTCGATGAGGAAAAGATCGTCGGCTATGAAATCGATGTCGCCATCCGCGCAAGCATGGTGATGGAGGTCCAGAAAACTTTTCACTTCCGCGGCAGCCAGCGAACCGCCGAGCGTGAAACTGATAGATGGCGGCAGATACGGCGAGGGCGAGAGCGAAGAGTAGTGAACGAGTGATTTGAAAATGTCTGAACCTGAAAGTTTGGGTGAAGCGCTACCAAAAGAATGCGCGCGTGTCCGCGAACTGCAAGGCCTATACAAAGTGATCGGCAAGTCCGGCGCTTTCGCTCACGAAATGATGGAGCGTGCGCTTCGTCGCGCGGATAAAGCAATGATCGAGAACGATATCGTCGCCATGCTACAGGTCTACAAAGAACTGAAGGAGTTCACGGCATGACTCACCACGTCGAAATAAAATTAAATCCGACCGGCCGTGGAACGATCCTCGTCGATGGCATCGATGTCAGCAGTCACACGTTCGGCATCGAGATCAAAAACAACTGCCGCGAAGGAACGACCGTGCGAGTCCAGCTGGCGGCCGGCAAGTCTGTGGACTTTGCCGCGGCAGTAGCTCACCTGGAATTGTCCGGCGCCTGTCCTATGTGCGGCAGCCTAATCACTATCGAAGCAAAGTGATGGATCGAGAAGAACTGACGTGCGCAAAATTTGGGGAGGTCGAATGTTCTGGTTACTCCTGATGCTTACCGCTCCGATCCTAACCGTGGACGAAACAACTCAAATCCTCTCGTGGACGTGGCCGTCTAGCGTCCAGGTGGACTATCTCACAATGAACTATCGCAACGATCCGACGCGTCTTACCATGACGCCTCTCAATCCCGCTTCTCTCTCGATCTCAATCCGCGCCGTCGTCACATCCGGCGGTCCATGGAACTGCGAACTCGTGGCCGCGGATTCACAAGGCAATTCACCGCTTTCCAACAACGTCTCGTTTCGCGCTTCGTCCGTCGTGCCGCCGATCGCTCCGAATAATCTCACAGTGAAGCGACCGATGATTCTCGGCTTGTTTCTCTCTGTGGCCGCGTCCGTCGGCAATCCTTTTTGCAATGGATTTAATTTGCAAGCGACGAGCCCGGCGATCGACGCCGGCACTATAATCGAAGGCTTTCACTGTCCCGCGGCCGGGTCCGCTTTGGATCAACCTCGACTGTCTGACGGATCTAATTGTCACGAGTGGTACGGCGCCGCGCCCGATATCGGCGCGTGCGAATACGTGCCGCCCTCTTCAACCGTTTCTCCGCCAGGCCAACCGGCAACTCTGAAGGTGAATCAATGAGGGAAAAAAAACATGGCTACATCAAGACCGTCTCGCTTCGTGGCGTGAAAAAAAAACCGGACGCTCCGGTCGAACCGCCAGCGCCCGTGCAGATCCCGAGGGACAGCGCGTTCGAGGAAGAAGATCAAGAGTATCTCCATTTCGATGACCTGTCCGAGTTCGCCAGTGAAGTAAAGAAGCGCACGCGTCCGGATTTGGACGCCGTCAAGGTCGAGTTTCTTTGGAAGCGGATTGGCGGCGAGAAAGCCAAGCGCGAGATCTTGGGTAAGTGCGTGAAACCGGCGCCTCTCGTGAAGTTCTTCGTCGACGTCGACTTCATCATCTGGCTCGGTGCGGACAATGTTGCCCGATTCAAACCTACTTCCAAGCAATTAGAGGCGCTTGTCTTTCATGAGTTGGGTCACATATATGCGAGCGAGGGAGTTAAGTCATTGATAGGACACGACTTTGAGGCGTTTTGTAGTGAAGTGGAGCAATATGGAATGTGGAAGTCAGATCTCTTGGCAGCAGGTGGATCGTTTAAGGTTCAGTTGGATCTATTCGAGCAAAAGCAAAAGGAACAGACGTGAGATCCTTCGTTTTCATACACAGCGCTGCGCCATCTCAACGACCCTGCACGTTCACGCCCTCGCCCTTGTCCTTGGCCTGCTTCTCTTCTTCGGAGTGATCGTGGTGGCGTTTACTCACGCGCGCATGGGCCAGTGCGTCAGTCAGTCAGTGATGAAACATGCACGCGCGATCGCATGTGGGCCAGTCTGCCCACGTCCGTCAGTGAACGAGAGCGCCAGTACGTGCGGCCTGTCTACACATGCGCGGACAGCGCGGTCTGTATCGATGCGTGAGTGCGTCTGTCCACTACAGATAGAGCAGCGACTTGATTATCGCCACATGAAACATCGGGGACCCTGACGCTCGGCAAGCAAGACGGATATAGCGATGCGCGATTTTATTCTAGATTTTTCAGCCCCTTAGGGACTTATAACTTGAAAACTGGAAGTTTATTTTCGGGAGTCCACACGCGAGAGCCTTGGGCTAGAAGCAATCGGACGCGCTGGACCGTGCATCCGCGGCGATGCGCCTGGTGTGGCGATTTTTTCGAACCCATTCACGGCCGGCGTACTACTAAGTTTTGCTCGCGTAAATGTACGACGGCAGCAAGAAAAGAACGGATCATTTCGAATGCTGGCCTTTTCAAACCGGGCGAAACGAGTGGCCAATCACTAATCGAGAGGCGGTGCGTGGAATGCTCCGGCAAATTTATGGGATATCACGGAGAGCTGAGCTGCTCTCCCGAATGCAAAGCGGCGCGGAGGAAAAAAAAGGAAGAAATCCAAAAACGGAAGAGAGTCGCGGCACGCGCCGTGCTCAGGGCAGCATTCAAGCCGGTCCCGTTCGTTTGCAAGGGATGCGGGATCAAGGCGTTCACGTCTTTCGATCACCCGAATAGGAAGGTTTTCCACAGCGATGAGTGCTTTCAGCGCTTCGTCACGAAGACGCACGGCAAGCATCCAAAGCGCGCGCGCGCAAAGGGCGTGCCTTACGAATATTTCGAAGCCACGCGGATCTTTGAGCGCGATCACTGGCGCTGTCAACTGTGCGGCCGCAAAACACCCAAAAGACTGAGAGGAACTTCTCACCCGCGGGCGCCGACCCTCGATCACATCACGCCGATCGGTAAGGGCGGGAGCCACACTATCGTCAACGTGCAGACGGCGTGCAAGGAATGCAACTCGGACAAAGGCTCGCGGGCTCTGGGTCAACTGCATCTAATCGCGTGGCTACCGAAGAGGGCGTGATGAATGGCAGAGTCTTCGAGCCAGGAACAGTTTGCGAAGATGGTGGGCATCACCCAACCGGCGGTCAGCCAACTCATCCGAAAGGGCGTGTTGACCCGCGGCGCGAACATCGTCGTGTGGATGCGCCAGTATTGCGAGAATCTTCGCAAGCAGGCCGCCGGGTGGCAATCGCAGGATGGACAACTCGATCTGATCGCGGAGCGTGCCCGGCTCGCCAAGCGGCAATCCGAAAAATTGGAGATGGAGAACGAGGAGCGACGCAAGGAACTGCTGCCGCGCGCGGCGATCGGCGAGCAATTCGGCTACCTGGTCGCGACGATCCGTACCAAACTCCTAGCGCTGCCGAACAGGTTTCGCTCGCTCTCCCCTCAACTGTCGGTCAAGCAGGTCGATGTCCTCGATCGGCTCGTGCGCGAGATCTTGACCGAGCTGAGCAATGAACGTTTCCCCGCAGATATCCAGACAATCATCGACGAGTATTTTTCAACTCTTCACGCCGCCACCGAAAAGAACGGTAAGCCAGTGGGCGGACCATCACCGGATTCTGAGCCCGGAGTCAAGCGCTGAGCCAGGCAAATGGTACACGGATCGAACGCCCTACATGCGGGAGCCCTACGACGTGGTCACGGATCCGGAAGTCGAGACCGTCGTGTTCATGGCCAGCTCGCAGGTGGGCAAGACCGAGTATCTGTTAAACATCAGCGGGTACTACATGAGCGAGGACCCGGCGCCGATCCTGCTCGTGGAGCCGACGCTCGATATCGCCGAGGCTTATTCGAAAGACCGGCTGGCACCGATGATCCGCGACACGGCGGTCCTGACTCCGCTGATCGGCGAGACGCGCGCGAAGGATGGCAACAACAAGATCCTGCACAAGAAGTTTCCCGGCGGCCATATCACCTTGACCGGATCGAACAGCGCCGCCGGCCTATCGAGCAGGCCAGTCCGGATCGTGCTCCTCGACGAGGTCGATCGCTATGCACCGTCCGCCGGCACTGAAGGAAATCCAATCAAGTTGGCAATCAAAAGAGCGACGACGTTTTGGAACCGAAAGAAAATTTATGCCAGCTCGCCCGGCATCAAGAACCTTTCCAACATCGAGGCCGCCTTCAAGGCTTCCGATCAACGCTACTTTCACGTGCCGTGTCCGCTCTGCCACAAATCGCAGAAACTCGAATGGGGTTATGTGCGCTGGGAAGAGGGCAAGGCCGAGACCGCGGTTTATATTTGCCGTCACTGCGGCAGCGCATGGGACGACGGCCTCCGTCACGACGCCGTGCACGAGGGCAAGTGGATTGCTGAAGCCCCGTTCAACTCAATCGCCGGGTTTTTTATCTGGGAGGCTTACAATCCTTGGATCAAACTTTCGGAACTCGTTGCCGCGTTTCTGGACGCAAACGAGCGCGCGAAGCAAGGCGACACGGAATCGCTGAAGGCGTTCGTCAACACTTCCCTCGGCGAGACATGGACGGAAGCGGCCGAGATCGCGGACCCGGAGCCGCTGCTCAAGCGGCGCGAAAATTACGCGGCCAAGAGCTTGCCGTGGCCGATTTTGTATTTGACCTGTGGCGTGGACGTCCAGGACGATCGGCTGGAATATGAAGTCGTCGGCTGGCGCGCGGAAAAACGAAACGAGACGGAGCAATCATGGGGTGTGGAGAACGGCGTGCTCTTAGGAGATCCAGCGAACGCCGACGTGTGGGAAGCGCTCGACGAAATTTTGCTGTCCGAGTGGCAAACCGAGGACGGCCGCGCGCTGCGGATCATGGCTACGGGGATCGATTCCGGCGGTCATCACACGCAAGACGTCTATCAATTCTGTAATCGGCGCGCCGGCCGGCACGTGTACGCAATTAAGGGCATGGACGGTCCGCGCCCCATGTGGCCGCCGCGCGCCGGCAAGTCGAAAAAATACCGCGGCACGAAGGTTTGGATCGTCGGCGTCGATACGGCTAAGGATGCGATCTACTCGCGCTTGAAGATCGAAGCGGTTGGCCCCGGCTACTGTCACTTTCCCGTGGCCTATGATGAGACGTTCTTCAGGCAATTGACTTCCGAGAAGGTCCGCACGGTTTTCGTCAAGGGATTTCCGCGTCGCCAATGGTACAAGGAACAGGCGGTCAGAAACGAAGCGCTCGATCGGCGCGCTTACGCCATGTGCGTTTTGCACTCGCGCGCGATCGCCTGGGAAGTCCTCGCGCGCGGAGCCAAGCCGCCGCCCGAACCGCCGGCAGCGCCGCCGTCCGGTGATGACAAGCCGCCGCCGGCAGCGCCGTCATCTCCACCTACGCCAGCTGCGGCGATCAACCGAAGATTTATAAGAGTTCGAATAGGAGGTTCACGTTGAAGCAAAAAAAAGAATCCGGTCTTCCCCAGACCGTCAAGGATCTGACTCCGGCGCCGTACAATCCGCGGCGGATATCCGATCAGGCCGGCGTCGCTCTCAGTTTCTCAATGAAGGAGTTCGGCGATCTCTCTGAAGTGGTCTTCAATTTAAAGACCCGACACTTGGTCTCTGGGCATCAACGCGCCGAACGACTGGAGCCCGGCGCGGCGATTGTGAACTACACCGAGTCGCGCGACGACATTGGAACGGTCGGCATGGCGTACATCAAAGAGGGAAAAAATCTCTGGCCGATCCGCTTCGTCGAGTGGGATGAATTGAAAGAGAAGGCCGCCAACATCGCGGCAAACAATCCTGAGATAGCCGGCGAATTCACCGAAGGGCTCACGGCGCTGCTGGCCGAGATCCAGGCCGGCAGTCCGGACGTTTACGATCAAGCGCTCCTCTATAAGATCAAGCGCGACCTGGCGGAAGCGCTTGAGGAGGAGACCGAGGAGAATCTCTCCGACTTCGATCTCTCGCCGCTTCCTTACGAATCCTATGACTACGTTGTGCTGCTGTTCCGCAACGCGATCGACTGGACGTTCGCGCAGGAGCATTTCAAATTGAAAACCGTCAAGGACATTTCCGGCGGCAAGCAAAAGATCGGACGCGGGCGCGTGGTCGATGGCGCGGACTACATTAACAAAATGGTGAAACGTGGCTCGTAGATACGACGTGCTGGTCGTCGGCGCCGGTCCCTTCGGAGCGACCTTCGCGCGTTGCGCGGCGGATGCCGGCAAGAAAGTGCTCGTGATGGACAAGCGCGAGGTCGTTGGCGGCAACGCCCATGATGAGCTGCGCGAGGGGGTTCTCATGCATAAGTATGGCGCCCATATTTTTCACACCAACGACGAGGCCGTGTGGGCTTTTGTGAACAGGTTCACGCAATTCGAACCGTATCAGCATCACGTCTTCGCGCGCAGAGACAGTCAGGTCTTTAGCATACCGATCTCTCTCGCGACGCTCCACCAGGTTTACGGATGGTGCTCGCCGGCAGAGGCACGCGCCGGGCTGTCGGCATTCAAGAAGATGGGCGGCGACGCCAATCTGGAAGAGTGGGGCATCGCGCAAGTCGGTCCTAAACTTTTCGACCTGTTGTTTCGCGACTACACCGAAAAACAATGGGGTACGGCGTGCAAAAATCTGCCGGCGTCGATCCTCGCGCGCATCCCGATCCGTTTCACCTACGATACCAGATACTTCACCGATCGCTTTCAAGGTTTGCCGCGTGAAGGGTATACGACGATGTTCGCGACCATGCTCCGCGGCATTCCCGTGGAGCTGGCCATTGATTATCTTGAAGACCGGAATTATTGGGATTCACGCGCGGATCTGGTCGTCTTCAGTGGTGCGATAGATGATTTCTTTAACTACGAGTTCAGTTCGCTGGAATATCGTACGCTGCGCTTCGCGACGATCAAGGTCCATGATGATTGGCAGGGCTGCGCGGTGATGAATGACACCAGCGCAGAGAAGCCGTTCACGAGAACGATCGAGTGGCGGCATTTCTACCCACGGACCCAGGCGCCAGCAGGGTTCGTCACGATCGAGACACCGGACACATGGTTTCCCGGCGTCGAGCGATTTTATCCCGTGCCGACGCCGAGAAACTTCGCGACCTACAAAGAATATGAGGCGATGGCGGCCAAACTGCCGCGTCACAAGTTCGGCGGCCGGTTGGGGACTTACCGCTACTACGACATGCACCAGGTGATCGCCCAGGCGATGAACAAGGCAAAGGAATGGCTACGATGACGGCGAGAGACAATCAGTTTATGCTCTTATCGCTGCCGAGCTGCGGCACCGATTGGGTGATGTCGTGTCTTCTTGGCGAGAAGTCGCCGGATTACTTTCGCGAGTTCTTCAACCCCCTGGCCAATTTTCAGCGCTATGCGACCCTCGCGCGCGCGTTTGGGTGCGAGCTGCCGCAAACGATCGGACTGATTGCCCGCCCGGTGAACATGCGACGCGAGGCCGTGGACGCGGCGTACAATATCACTTGGCGCGCGGAAAATTTTCTCTTCACAAAAGAAAACTACAGCGCGTTCCTCGTTCCTTACTGGCAAGGAAAATTTCAGTGTGTAGCACTCTATCGACCGCGGAATTTGACGTTTCCGCCGAATCGATTGCGGGTTGTGAATTGGTACTCGTGCATGTTCACGTCTCTGAACATGAATCTGGCGAGCTATCCCGGCATGTTTCAGCTCGCCTTTCATCGGCAGATGGTCGCGGTTCACACGCTTGCCGATCGCTGCGAGGCGGCGCACGCTTTTTGTTTCTGGCGACTGCTCGAAGACTGCGAGGATTTCAATATCCCGGTGATCAACTATCGCTCGCTCCTGGAGGCGCCGAACGAGAGACGGATCTCCATGGAGCTGCTACGGCTGCCGGGCGGTTTCGCGCAACCTGGCGCCGAGACCCGGGTCTTGGAGACCCGGACTCCGATAGATAGGCCGGTACCGGGATCTCCTCTCGGCGATCACTGGAGGGTCTCGCCCGATTTCTTCGATCGGTTGCGCGAAGGATTGACCGCGGCGCGGGCGCCGGAGCGGATATTGAACGATCTTCCGGAGCGCGCCGACGCTCTCACTCCGGAGAGGCGGTAACGTGGATCTAACCGTCGTCGTTCCGAGTCTCGGCCGGCCCAATTGCCGCGAATCCCTCGCCCTCTTTACGGACCCGCTTCTTTGCATTCCCGAGTCGCAGGCCGAACAGTATCGTTTCTTCAACCCGCGGACCCGGATCTTGGTTCACCCGGATTCCATGATTGGCATGGCGCGCAAGCGTCAGTTCATTTTGGACAAGGTCTCGACCGAGGCCGTGTTCATGGCCGACGACGACCTGGTCGCGATGGTGTCTCTCGTGGGCAACACCACACGCCACATCGATGACCCGGCCTCGATCTTTCGGCTCCTCGCTGGCACGGCGTTGTGCGCGAAGGAGGCCGGCACGGTCTTGTTTGGATATCAGCACACCGTGGACACCCGGCATTTCGACGCGATGACTCCGTTCTCGTTTTCTGGCTACATCGACGGCTCGGCCTTTGGCGTGGTGGGTCGCGATCGGCGGCTCCGGTTCGATAGCAAGTTGACGTGCTCGCTCGATATCGACTATTCGCTTCAGGTCCTCTTTCATCGGCGCATACTGTGGCGCGATAATCGGTTCGCGTTCTCTACATACAACAGATTTCGTAAAGTGGGCGGAATGAGCACGCTGCGGACGGCGGCCACGGTCGCGACGGATCAGCAGATCCTCAAAGCGAAGTGGGGGCCAGCAATAGACTTCGATCGATACAAGCGCCGAGGCAAGGCAAAACAGCAAAATATTAGGATTCACGTCAAACGATAGGGGAAAACGCCCTATTTTCAAGGTCTTTTGGACCAACCCCCCCCTAAATTCAGCTTATAATTCCAGTATTTAGAAGTTGGCAGTCGGATCGCGGCGGGTTTCTTTCCGTCAAAAAGCCCCTGCGGGATTCGTTTTTAAATCAGAGTATTTAGGTCTGAATTGCATAAGGCGCTTGCCTCCTATATATACTTGCGCTATACTCTGCCTATACTTGATTGAGAAGGGGAATGAAAAGGAGAACCATCATGGATTCAGAAATTTTTACCGAAGCGTTTCTCGTGATTGTTTTGGTTGCGATGGCGTTTCTCGCGTTTCACTGGATTTTCGACCCGGCGTCGTTTGATGTATTCGGCAATATCTTCGCCCAAGCCACGCGCGGGCTCAACTGATCTAAAAAGAGAGGAGTACCCATGTTGCAAATAGATATTTTCGATAAACTTTTTCGCGTCCAGGCGACCATCGAGCACTTATTGGCCGTCGGTCGCGCGGAAGAGATGGAGCTGCGGTTTTTAGACCGCGCTCTTAAAACTCAACAAGAAGCGATCAAGGAAATCGCTCTCGGAATCGGAGCGACAATGAAAGGAACGAACCCATGAACGGACTAATGGTTTTACTGATAATCTTCGGCATGTTTTTTTATCTTTTGCCCGCGGTCATCTCAGAAATCCGGAAAACTGCGCACGGCGGCGCCATCCTTGCCCTCAACGCGTTGCTGGGCTGGACGGTGCTGGGTTGGTTGGCCGCACTGCTGTGGGCGATAACCGAAAAAAGCGACACAACGAGAGGATAAAGTAATGATGTACGAAACCGCCAACGGCTACAAACTTCTGGAGTGCGCTTCGGCGCTCCAGAAATCGATTCGCCGTGGTTTGGAGGAACAATCCCTCTTCTGGGCCGCGGAGCTAGAGACGAAGTATTGGGATTATCTGTGGAAGCGGCTCGTTGTGATTGCGAATGAGGACATCGGCATCGCGGACCCGCAGGTCATCACGCTCGTCGAGACGCTTCGGACTCAATATTTTTTTCTGCGCAAGAAAAACAAGGGACCGGCCGAACGGCTTCCGCTGTGCAACGCCATTCTCGCCATGTGTCGCGCGAAGAAAACGCGGCTGACGGACGACATGGTCGCGGTGGTCTATCGACGGCGCGAGTTCAAAAACTGGCGCCTGGAAATTCCTGACTTTGCGCTCGACAGGCACACCGCGAAAGGCCGCGCGCTCGGCAGAGGCGTGGACCATTGGCGCGATGAGGGCTGCAAGCTATCGAACGAAACCAAGGGCATGAACCCCTACGAGGCCGAGGCCACAATGCTGCGTGAGACGACCGGGAAGATCGAGAGAAATTCCGAGAGCACGGGCGATCCGTTTGAAGAGAAAAAGCGTTGAAAGCATCTTGACTTATCTTGATTGTGTGTGTATAGTCTAAGTATAGATTGATTGACCCGCACGGCCGGGCGGGAACGGCTGGCCGAGGAAGCTGATCTCCTAAGCGATCGGCGGAAAAGAGAGAGTTATGGATGTTAACAGTTTGGTTGGGCGCGAAGGCGGTAAGGACGCAACCTGGTGGCGCATCCTTGCGATCGAAGATGTCGGACTCACCACGTATTATCCATCGATCAAAGATGGCGTAATGCTGACCTTTGGCGATCCCGAATATTGGCAGCACAAGGTTACTCGCACACGGCACACAATTCGATGCACCGTGGCTGGCAATCCGGTATGCGCAGAGTACGATCTCTCTCAAGAGTGCGAGGAGAAAACATCCTCGCCTCACTCCTGCGCCAAAATGCTCGCCTGCGGCCCTCACACATTGGATATCTATCCGGAGGTGGCCGATGGACAGGATTGACGGCTATCTCTCACGGCGAGTCCAAAACATTTGGCCCGAGGCACTGGTGCTTATTTCCGAGACCGGCGAGTATATTGTCCGCCGGCCTGACGCAGAGGATCTCGGACTCGGTGATAGTTTTTCGCGTGCGCAGCAGGCGGTCGATGCGATGCTCGCGGCCGAAAGGGCAAAAAAACAATCGGCGTGAAAAAAGGGATGAAAAATGAATAATTTGAACGGCGTACATACATGTGACGGTTGCGGAGCTTTTTGTAACAAATCAGTGGCTGGGACTCCACGCCCTGCGCGCGGCGACGGGCTGAGTGACGTGGCGAGTTATTTCGAGACCGCGCCGCGATTTGCAAAATTGCATGACGACAAACTTGGGTTGGTTTGGTGCTGTGAGTGTCATCGGATGAGTAACTATTGCCAGCACGGAGAGCATGAGTTAGCGCCGGAACTTCCGCGCTTCGACGGGCGATTGATACTCACAACGCCCGAACGTCCTGCTCCGCGTTGTCTCGCAGAACTGGCCGGCGAACGCTGCGAGTTGAGCGAAAAACACATAGCGCACGGCCACGCCAAATGAAAATCAGACCCCGACACGGCGGCAAGCGTCCCGGCGCCGGCCGCAAGCCGCGCGGGCCGGAGCCGCGCGATCGGATTAATGTCACTCTGACATTGACGGATCGCGCGCGCGCGCGCTGGCTCGGCGAGGGCAACGTGAGCCTCGGCATTTCCCGCGCGCTGCTGACCTGCCCCGATTGGGCGCGCAAAGTCGAGTGACGATTTTCTTCCCGCCCTTTTTCCCCGTCTCCAACGCGGTTGATTTCACGACTATCTCAAGGGTATATTGCCGGAATATGAAAACCGCCACGAAACAGAGGCAACCTATCATCATCGAGAAGGCCGACGAAAGCGTCTTGATACAGATCAGGAGCAGCCGGCGCAAGGGATCCAAGGGCAAGCTGACGTTCGAGAAATCGAAGAGTCTGACTGTTCAGAATATGGCTTTCGAGGAGGTGTGCGCGCGCGTGCGCGCGGCGTTGGATCCGGAGCCGAAATAATCCTCTTTTTTTTCGGACGCTTTGGTGTAATACTCTCGGCATGGCGTGGACTTCCCAGGACATCGCCGACATCGAAGCGGCGATCCGTAAAAAGGCAAAAGGCGAGCGCTTGACCAACGTCGATCTGGGCGGCCGGATCGAGAGCTACGCCGACGCCAATCTCGAAGACCTGCAAAAACTTCTCGAAAGAATGCGATTCGAAGCGCCCAGCACGCCGCATCCGCGCATTTTGCGCAGCCGCTTTGAGAAAGGTCTTTGATGAGATTTCTTGAAGCGGTCAAGCGCTTGTTTCCGCATGCCAGCTACGATGCAGGCAAGGGGCAGAGGCGTCTGTCGAACTGGCGGCCGGGCTCGCTGGGGCCAAACGCGGCGATCGTTCGCGACCTAACGCAGCTGCGCAACCGTAGCCGCGATCTGGTGCGAAACAATCCATGGGTCTCGCGCGGCATCAAGAGCTGGACCGCGAACGAGATCGGGACCGGCATCACGTTCAAGGCGTCCACGTCCGATGCGAAATTCAACGAAGCGGCTGACGCTCTCTGGGAGAGACAGTGCGTCTACTTCGACGCCGACGGGCAATCGGACTTCAACGGTATGCTGACGAAGATGGTCCGCACACGCCGGGCCGCGGGCGAGATCTTCATTCGGCGTCGGTTTCGTCTCCCGAGCGATGGCTTTCCCGTGCCGCTTCAGTATCAACTCTTGGAGCCCGAGTTCTGTCCTCACAGCTACGAGGACACGATCGGCGGTCGCATGGTCCATGCCGGCATCGAGTTCGACGGCATCGGACGGCGCCGCGCCTACTGGATGTATCGCAGTCATCCGGGCGACTTCTCTTTCTCCCGTCTCGTCGATTTGAATTTGGTGCCTGTACCGGCGAGCGAGATCTATCATCACTATGATCCGCTGCGCCCAGGACAGATCCGCGGCGTGCCAGCGATCGTGCAAGCCATGGTGAAGGCGAAAGATTTCGACGAGTACGACGACGCCGAGCTCGTCCGCAAGAAAAACAGATCGGCTTTCACGGGCGCGATCGTGCATCCTACCTACAATCCGGACATCGACGACAACTACGATCCGATCACGGGCGCTCCCATCAACAAGGATTTTCAAGGCATCCCGGTGACTGACATTGAAGCCGGCAGTTTTTTCAGCACGCTCCCAGGCGAAGACGTGAAACTATTCGACGGCGACACAACCGGCACGGGATACGGCGAGTTCGTCCGTCAGCAGCTCCTCGGCATCGGCGCCGGCCAAGACGTTCCTTATGAATTCATCAGTGGCGATTTTTCCAAGCTGAACGATCGCACGCTACGCGTCGTCCTCGCCGAGTACCATCGTTGTGTCGAGCAAGACCGCTGGAACCTAACCATTCCGCAGGTCTGTTATCCCGTATGGCGCGATTTCATCGACGCCGCGATCGCGGTCGGTGCGCTGTGGAACCCGTTTCCAGCAAAGGGCGCCCTGCTCGATGCGGAAGTCTACAAGGTCGAGTGCCACCCCGAAGGCTGGCCTTACCTTCACGCTCTACAAGACGTGCAGGCCGACGTGCAGGCTCTCAGAGCCGGACTGTCGAGCCGCAAGCGTATCAAAGGCGAAGAGGGCGAAGATATTCGCGAGATCGACGCCGAGCGTCTCGACGATCTGGAGCGCGAGCGCAAGTTGGGGCTGACTTCCGATTTCGGCCAGGCGCCTGCCCTCGCGCAGACCGATCCGAACGCGCCAGCCGACAACGCCAACCCAGCCAATTAAAAAATGGGCGATCAAACTCTTCGGGCGATTCGCGTGCGGACTCCAACCGGCCGCACGGACGACTTGATTTCCGTCATCACGCGCGAGCTATCGAATCACCGGCGCGCGATCGAGGTGGATTGTCCGAGCAAAATACGCGTTGAAGTAATCTTCGCTCATCGCAGCGGAAACCCTGTCAAGGTCCGCTATGAGGCACTGAGCGAGACCGATCTCACCAATCCCAAGGACGGCGAATAGCTCCTCGAACTGCCGCAGGTAAATCGCCCTGTCCTGGTTCCCTTCACCTGCATGCCATTTGCAATCGCTCCCCTTCTAGCGTAACAATCGCCCAAACCTTGGTGAATGCTGCGAGGCCGCAGCGAAGAGGCCCGCCCGATCTGAGAGGATCGCGGCGGGTTTTTATTTTTGTGGAGGAAAAAATCTATGAAGTGGCAAGTCCAGGCGAGCGGTGATGCGACCGAGGCCGACATTCACATCAATGATTTTATCGGTGATTGGATCGACGACTATTGGGGCTTTGGCGCCACGTCGAAGGGTTTCATCGATCAGTTGAACAGCCTTCCGGACTCCGTCAAGACGGTCCGCCTCCACATCAACAGTCCCGGCGGCGACGTGGTGGCCGCGACTCATATCGCCAACACGATCCGCGATCAGCAAGCGCACAAGGGCCGCACGTTCGAAGTCCTCATCGAAGGGGCCGCGTGGAGCGCAGCGACCATCATCACGAGCGCCGGCAATCCAACCAAGATCGCCGACAACGCAATTATGATGATTCACGATCCGTGGGCGATCACTCTTGGAAACGCCCGGGACTTACGCAAAGAAGCGGACGTTCTGGATAAATTTCGCGATTCGATCGTCGCCGCGTATCAGTGGATCTCTCCCCTCTCCGTGGAGCAACTGACCGAGTTGATGGCTGCCGACACTTGGATGGATGCGGACGAGGCCGTCGCTAACGGATTCGCGCACGAGAAAATCGCAGGCGCCAGCGCGAACGCGGCTTTCGACTCGACCAAGTTTCCGAAGGGAATGCCTTCCGTGCCGGAAAAATACGCCGTGCGCGTGCAGGCTCTCTTGAGACCGCCGAAAACAGACCCATCTCCCGAACCGGCTCCATCTCCCGAACCGGCGCCCGCGCCTGAACCCGCGCCAGCTCCCGCGCCGATCGCGACTCCAACCGCGGAAGAGTTGAAGGCCGCGGCGGACAAACGCGCAAGCGATATCGTGGCGCTTTGTACCAAGGCCGGCGTCCCAGAAGGCGCGACCAATTTTCTCGACAAGGGGCTGAGCGTTGAGGATGTCACGGCGCGACTGGAGAACGCGGACAAGATCCGGTCGCGCTGCCAGGGCGCCAGATTTGCGGAGAGGGCGAACCGCTACATCATCGCGGGCATGACTCCGGACGAAGTGAGCGCGGATCTGTTCGACGCAATGGTCGCGCGCCAAGGTCCGGAGATCGACTCGCACTTGAGTCCGCAAAGCGAGCGCCGCGACCAGGGGAAGAAAGCGATCGACTACGCAGCCATTTTTAAAAACTACGCCGGCAAAAACACGTAACCCCAAAAACGGTAACACGTAACCCCAAAAACGGTAACACGTAAACCCAAAAACGGTAAAAGGAGAAAACGCTATGACGACTCAAACCGAAACTGTTCACAATGAAGAGTTTCTCATCTCCGAGGACGATGGTCACATTTCGCGCGAAAACGTTGTGGTAGTAAAAGGACAGAATCTGGTCGCCGGCGCGGTCGTCGGCAAAATCACTTCGGGCGGCGCGTATGCGCAATACGACAACACGGCTCACGACGGCACCGAAGCCGCGGCCGGCATACTTTTGCAAGCGGTCGATGCGACGGATGACGACAAACCCGGCGCGCTTCTCGCACGCATCGCCGAGGTCGATGGCGACCTCCTCAATTGGGGTTCGAACGACGGCACAGGAATTACTGCCGGCATCGCGGACCTGAAAGCGCTCAACATTATCGTCCGCTAAATCTCGTTGCTGCCGATTCTTGCGTGGGGCGTCACAGCCTGCGCGGTTTCGAAAATTTAAATAAGGAGACCGCTATGGAAATTCTAGATGCTTTTAACTCAAACTCTTTCAGTTTGCTGAGTCTCGTGGACTCGATCAACCATTTTCCGCATAAACCGGCACGCCTCGGCGAGCTCGGACTCTTCGAGGTCGAAAATCTCGCGACCACATCTGTCGCGATCGAAGAAGAGTACGGCTCATTAAAACTCATTCCAGTGGCCGCGCGCGGCGGTGTTCCCGAACCGGAAAGTCGCGGCCGGCGAAAAACGATCCCGTTCGAAATCCCGCACCTTCCGACTATGACTCAAGTCATGGCCGCCGAAGTTCAGAACGTGCGCGCCTTCGGCCAAGGGGACGCGGCTAGCGCCGAGCTGATGGCTATAGAGCAGGTCCGTGACCGGAAATTGCAGATGGCGCAGGACGACCTTGAGGCTACGGTGGAGTTTCACCGGATCGGCGCTCTGAAGGGCATCGTTTTGGACGCGGACGGACAGACCGTCCTGATGGATCTGTTCGATAAGTTCAACGTCAAGCGATCGCTCTGGGGAATGAACTTCGACGACGCGCAAGCGAAAATTCTCTTGAACATTCGCAAGGCGCAGCGCGTCTCGCTGGCACAGCTTGGCGGCGTGGGCGCTCGCGTGACCGGATGGATCGCGCTGTGCGGCGACGATTTTTTTGACGCGCTGGTGGGTCACGATGAGCTCGTCAAGCTCTACTTGAATACCCAGGCGGCGCAAACGCTTCGCGACGGTATCGCCCCCTATTCGGTTTTCCCTTTCGGCGGAGTGAGCTGGGAGAACTACCGCGGGTCTGTGGGCAACGTGGGGTTCGTCGAGCCCGAAAAGGCGTATCTCGTCCCTATCGGTGTGCCGCGCCTGTTTCGGCATTATCTCGCTCCGGCGGATTATATGGAGACCGTCAACACGCTGGCGTTACCGTACTATGCCAAGGCCGAGATCATAAAATTCAACAAGGGCATTGAGATGGAAGTGCAAACCAATCCGTTGCTTCTTTGCACGCGTCCGTCCGTCATTGTTCAGCTCGACATGACAGCCGAGTCTTGATGACCCGATCCTCTAACGACTGAACCATCCTCGCGTTGGAAGGAGCGCCGTCGTTGAACTTGGAAAATCCAAAGGGCGCCGACGCCCCGCCAACTACGTTGACCGTCGTGGGCTGGCTGTGGCGGAGTGACAATCTCCTTCGCTACAGTCCGCGCCATGCAAACGTGTGGGCGCGGATGATCCATCGCCATCTTTCAATCCCGCACCGCTTTGTTCTGATGACTGATCAGCCCGAAGCGAATTTCGACCCGCTAATCCAGCCGGTTCCACTCTGGGACACCTGGCGCGCTTTAAGAAATGAACGCTGGGGTGTCACCAAGCCGCAGTGCTACGTTCGACTGCGCGCATTCAGCAAAAAGGCGGAAGAGATTTTCGGCCCGCGCTTCGTTTCGATGGATTTAGATTGCGTCGTCCTGCAGTCGCTCGATCCTGTGTTTAATCGTGCAGAGGATTTTTTGATCATAAGGCGCGACCACCATACGACGCCTTATAACGGTAGCATGTGGATGATGACGGCCGGCGCGCGCGCTCAGGTCTTTGACGATTTCAAAGGAGCGGAGAGCATTGAGGTTGCGCGAAAATTTATTGGCACGGATCAAGCATGGATCAACTGTCGGCTCGGTCCGAATGAGAAGGGATGGGATCTGGCGGACGGCGTTTGGGGTTGGCCGCGGATTCGCAATCAGATCGCCTATCGGCGGCGGCCTCCAGACGGAGCGCGCATCGTCTTTTTCTACGGCGGCGACAAACCATGGAACCTCGTCGACGTGGAACAGCGCCGGCTCGATATCGACTATAAGCTTAGTTTGACGAGCGGTCACGCGGTCAAATGGCAGCGCCGTCCGCCGCCGCCGCCAAAGGCGGAAGGGTTTCGATGGGTGGAAGAGGCATATCGATGACCGTCAAACACTTCTATAAGAACATTGAGGGGTGGTTTTCCTTCGAGTATCTCTACAAGCGCGTCGTCGCGGAAGCCGTCGATGGCCAGCACTTCGTCGAGGTCGGTTGCTGGAAAGGTCGTTCGGCGGCATTTATGGCGGTCGAGATTTTGCACAGTGGAAAGCAAATCCAATTCGACTGCGTCGACACCTGGCTCGGGTCGGACGAGCCGAAGCATCGGGGGGACCCAGACGTTCAACGCGCGCGCCTCTTTGAGGTCTTCCTCAGAAACATCGCGCCCGTTCGTGCGCGCGTGCGCGTCGTGCGCAAGTCGTCTCTCAACGCCGCATTAGGCTACGCCGACGACTCTCTCGATTTTGTTTTTATCGACGCTGCCCATGACTATAAAAGCGTGGCCGCGGATATTGGCGCCTGGCTGCCAAAATTAAAGGTCGGTGGGGTTCTCGCTGGCGACGACTACAACAAGCGCGAGGTCGCCGAGGCCGTGATTGATACACTTCCGGCGGCAACGATTGAGCAGGGCAAAGGGACCGGCATTCAGTGGATCATGAGGAAAAACGAATGCTGACGATCGTCGGGTGTCTTTGGCAGAACGAAACCTATCACTCCAGGTATTCCGCCGAGCAAGCCAACGTATGGGCGCGGATGATCCATCGCCATCTTTCAATTCCGCATCGTTTTGTTCTTTTTACCGACCAACCCGACGCCGGCTACGACCCGTTAATAGAACCGCACCTTATTTGGAAAGATTATCTTTTTCTCGGCAACCCGCACTGGCGTCCCGATTTTCCACAATGCTACGCTAGGCTGAAACTTTTTTCACGAGACCCGGAACTTTGCGCGATCCTCGGGCCGCGCTTCGTGTCGATCGATCTGGACTGCGTCGTCACCGGCAACCTCGACAAGATCCTCGGACGGCGCGAGGAGTTTTTGATGTACCGCCATCCCGTCCAATACCAGCACGACAAGGTCCAGCCGTACAATTGTTCGCTGTGGATGATGGACACCGGCTGCAGACCGCGCGTCTGGGAGGATTTCCGGGGCGAGGCGAGCCTGAAACCGTTCTATGGCAAGCCGAAGCTGGAGCATTTCCTACAGACCGACCAGGGGTGGATGTGCTACAAACTCGGAACGAAAGAAAAAGGCTGGGCGATGAAGGACGGCATCTATATGTTTTCCTGGATTATCCGCGCGAACGTAAAGCTACCCGCGGATGCAAAAATGGTTATTTTTAATGGCCGACACAAGCCCTGGGACATGGGCTGGATCGCGAGTAATTATGCTTGACCAACTGAAAGAGCATGCGAAATGTTTCGCGCAGCAGGGCGGCGTGGACATTGGACCGTGGCTCGAACGCTACGCTGGGGAAGTGGAGGCGGGCGAGGCGATTGTTGAACTTGGCTGCTGGCTCGGAGCTGGTACGGCGCATCTCGCTCTGGGCGCGATGAAAAGCGGCGCGCCGATTTACACCTATGATCGATTCGTGTGCATCAACGAAGAGGAGCGGGGGAAAGCCGAGAAATTCGGCCTGCAGTTTAAAATCGGCCAAGACACGCTCCCGTACGTGCGCGGGATGCTGAAGCCTTTTCCGACTGCGATTCACTACTGCAAAGGAACATACCGGAGCGAATTTCCCTGGGTCAAACAACGGATCGGGCTCTACGTCGACGACCTGACGAAAACAGACGATCGCTGGCTTCCGGCCATGAAAGCGTTTCTACCGTTTTTTATACCAGGGAAAACTCATCTCTTTTTGATGGACTATCATTTTGACGAGAGCGCAGGACCTAAATACGCCGCGCAAAAACGCTATATCGCGGCGAACGCCTCCAAGTTTGAACTGATCGCCGAGCGTATGGGCGCTACCACGACAGCACTTTTTAGGTATCTTGGATGATTACGATTTGCCTGTCCTACTATGAGAACGGCGGCATGCTGGAGCGGCATTTGACCGAGTGGGCCTCGTACCGCCTGGACATTGCGGAAAATTTCGGCGCGGTGATTGTCGACGACGGCAGTCCCAAAGATCCGGCGGCAAACCACCGAGCCGGCGCCGGACCAGCCGTGAAATTCTATCGGATCAAACAAAATATTATCTGGAACGTTGCAGGCGCGCGCAACCTGGCGATGCACGTCGCTCCGGATGGCTGGTGTTTGCTGACCGATATCGACCATCTGCTGAAGGCCGATGACGCCGATATCCTCGATGCGCTCTTACCCCGCCTAGATCCGACAAAGGTTTACGTGCCGTCGCGTCGATGGGCCGATGGCCGTCCGCTTCATCAACACCCGAACAGTTACGTTATGCAACGCGCGATTTATTGGAGGGTCGGCGGTTGCGACGAAGATTGGTCGGGGTGGTGGGGCGCTGGTGAGAACGTCTTTCGCAAGAAGCTCGCGACGATCGCGGCGACCGTTAGCATACCCAACGTCTACCTGACTCATTTCGGGCGCGATGATATCGCCGATGCGTCGACGCGCGAATGGGGCCGGCGCAAGTCCAAATATGATTGGACGAATAATCCGGTGCTCGTGGCCAAGCACCGGGCGCCGCCGTACACTCCGAAAAACCCACTGCGCTTCGAGTGGGAGAAAGTGGAGTAATGGCCCAGCTGATTACCGTCCGCACGGACTATAATGCCCTCTCGCGCAAACTCCAGGCGAGCGTCAAGCGCTATCCGCGTGCAGCGGCCGCCGGCATCAATCGAGCAGCGGACCGCGCCTATACCTTCAGCGTGCGCGCATTGCAGGCCGATATCGGCACGTCGTCGCAAAAAACGATTCGAAAGAATCTGTCCGTGTGGCACGCGACCGCGGACAAACCCGAAGCTAAGCTGATAGCCTTCTCGTCGAAGCAGGATCGCATCCCGATTTTCGAGATGAGGCCGAGACCGCGGGCGGTGACCAAGCGCCGGCCGCAAGGCGGGGTGCGCTACGGTCCCAATCAGACCCTCATTCCAGGGTCGTTTGTGGCGCGCATGCCTTCGGGTCACGTGGGAGTGTTCAAGCGCATCAGTCAGGCGCGCAATCCTATCGTTGAGCTGAAGGGTCCCTCGGTCGCGCTGGTATTCGCGCACAGAAAAATTCAGGCGAAGCTCTCGGCGTTTCTCCAGGAGACCGTTCCGCGCGAGATCGAGCGGGCGTTTCGTTTTATGACGGGATAATCATGGACTCGATCCGAAAAAGAATTTTTCAGAACATAGAGGACACGCTCGACCGCGAATCGACATTCAAAACCGTGGTGGTCGGGACGTTCGAGCTCTATAAAGTCGAGCGCCCGGCGGCCGGCATCATTCCGGACGAAGAGACGACCGAGAACCAACCGGACGAAACCTACGTCGAGGCGCTGCGCGTCTCGATACGGATCGTCGTCGACGAGGACAATCAACGCGCAGGCGAGGAACTCGACGATGCAATCACTGCGGCGCATGTGGCGCTCCTCGACGATCCAAAGCGCGGCGGACTCGCCGCCGATACAGTGAAGGTCGGAGTCAAGTGGCTGTTTTTAGACGAGCACTACCCGCGCGCGGGCGCGGATCTTAATTTGTTGATTACTTACGCGACGGAGGAAAAAAATCCTACCGTCTCCAATCTCGGTTGAAAAAAGGGAGGGTTAAATCATGGGTGCAAGCGAGATAGTTTTTGCCAAGGGTTCGAAACTCTACCGCGAAGATCCAATCAGCAAGATGTTTGAGGCGGTCCCTCAAATGCGGATCATCCCGGTTCCAGCCGCGACGCAGCAGTACGCGGACGGCACCAACCACGACTCGGAAGGAGGGTTCGAAGAGAACGTGCCGACGATCAAGACCGGCGGCGATCTGCCGTTCGTGCTGGTGTACTCGCCTAACAAATCGCTGCACAAGCAACTGTACGACGATTTTATTGATCAACCTAAACTCAAATGGCGGACCGTCTTCCCGGATGGGATCAATGGGTGGGAATATGAGGCGCGCGTGTCGGCTTTTGAGATGCCACTGGATTATTCCGCCGTGGCGTTTCTCAACGGATCGCTGAAAGTGACGGGCATGCCGCAGCAAATTGAATTGTCGAGCTAAGCGCAGGCAAAACCGCCGTCGGTATCCAGTGCCGGCGAAAAAAACAACAATGGGAACCGCGCAGGCCGATCGGCCTGCGAAGGCCCTCAGCAATTAGAAGGAAAGCGCGATGCTCATAGAACCGATCGAGATCGAGCTCGACAAGCCGCGAAAATTTTTTCTCTCGATGAAAGCGCTCATGCGCGCCGAGCAGGACATCAATCGCCGCCGCGGAATACCGGCGGCACAACACACGTCGATCGATTTTCTCGTGTGGAAATCGGCGGCCGGCCAAGTCGCGGGAACCGACTCAATCGGTCTCGACCTGATGGTCACGCTTCTTTGGGCCGGTTTGTCTAACATGGACCCGGACCCGGCCATTACTTTTGACAGCGTCCTGGGGATGATGGACGCCTCGCCGCTGACCCGTGGCGCCATCGTCACGAAGATTTGGAATCACTATAACGAGGTGACGCTGAAGCAAAAAAAAGAGAGTCCGCCGATCGATGAAGTTGAGGATTCCGAGTCTTTGGCCCGACGCCCTGGCGCGAACTCTGGAGTATCGCAGTAGTCGAGCTGGGGCGCCACGACGACGAGTTCTGGAACGGCACGTTGGCCGACTTTTGGACTCTAGTGGAAAGACACGACGAGAAAATCAGGCGAGAATTGACGCAGTCTGGCGCGATCGTGGCGGCAACCTACAACGTCAACCGGGCGAAAGGCGCGCGCGCTCTCACGCCGGAAGATATTTTCCCATTCATTAAGAAACGCCCGGAAATACCGCGCGAAGCGACGGTGACAGAGCTGGACCTGATGTTTCACGGCATCAAGAGAAATTTCGAGAAGCAAAAGAAGGCGAGTTAACGGTGGCCAACGATATCAAACAGACCGTCTTTATCGAAGCCTCGCTGACACAAATCCAGGGTCAATTAAAGACGCTGGAGGGAAACTTCAGGGGCACGTTTGAGTCGATCAAGGGTGCGGCGGCGGCGACGTTTGGAGCCCTGGGCATTGGCCTTGGCATCGTCGAGCTTGTGCAGTTCGGCAAAGAAGTGATCCATACCGCGGCCATGCTGGAGGATCTGAGCCAGAAAACGGGGATGTCCGGTCAAGCTCTGTCGGCTTTGAAGCCAATCGCCGAAATGTCGGGTTCCTCGATCGAAGATTTTGCCAATGGTCTCACCCGGGCTCTGCGTAATCTGGCGGACACGGGCGCTGCGGGCGACAAGGCGCGAAAGACCCTATCGGATCTCGGCATCAGCGCTCAGCAAATGTCGCAGTTCACCGCCGAGCCGGAAAAATTTGTCGCCGCGATCGCCGACAAACTCGCGGCGATCGACAACCCGGCAAAGCGGGCTTCCGTCGCCTTCGATGTCATGGGCCGTTCGGGCGCCAATCTAATTCCGACGCTGCTCAGGCTGGCGGAGTCCGCGCGCGAACTGGGCGGCTTCGACAAGATCAAATTGCAGGGGATGGACGACTCGACGATTCGCTCGCTCAAACAGTTCGATGACTCCATGGTTTCGATCAAGAACTCGCTGATCAACATCGCCGCGCTGCCGCTGGCCGAACTCGCAAAGTTTTTCCGGTCCATCACCGGCGCGCCCTCGAACGAGGACACGCTCAAGAATCTGAACGTGCAAATCAATGCGCTGATGAACACCCAGGCGAAATTGGTCAGTCAAAAACGTCCAATGGGTCTCGATCTACTGCCGCCTGATGATCCGCGGGTCAAACAGTTCGATGCGGACATGGCCACGCGTTCAGATGCGATTCAGGCCCAGCTGGACCCGCTGGTTAAACAGCGCGACGCGATCCAGGGCGTCGTTGATGCGCTCAATAAGCCGTACAAGCCGATCGACCCGGTGAGCGACAAGTCTGTCGAGAAGCTCCAGAAATTTCGCGACGAGCTGAATCAGATGCTGCTGCAAGCGCAGGCGAAGGCGGCTGGAGTCTTTGGCGGCCCGCTCGAAGAAAAGGCAACCCAGCTCGATCTGATGGTAAAGAAATTTAAACAATCGTTTCGCGAGGCGAACGAACCGCTGCCGCCGGGCTTCAGCGCTTTCGAGGCGGAATTCCAAAATAAGATCAAGCCGGCGATCCTCGCGGCCGATGACGCTGCAATCAAAGCAAAATTTGATTTTGACCGGTTGATGGAAACGCTTGCGGAGATGTCGGGCGAGACATCCGTGCCAAGTCCGCGCGGAGTTACCAACGTGTTTTCACTCCAGGAGATCGACCAGCAAAAATCCGCGGCGCAAGAATACATTCAGATGATTCAACAGCTCGCCACCCAGTCAATCATCACGGACCCGTTCAACCCGGACGCCGCCGAGCGCCAGCGCCGCATCGACGCCGTCAAGCAAGAGTACGATCAGCGCGTTCTGGCGATTCAAAAATGGTTCACGTCCGCGCTCGATGCGAACGTCAACGCGACAACGTCCGAGGAGCTGCGCGTCTCGACTACGATTCAGCTGGAGCAAGATAAAAACAATCTCCTCACTGCCGCCGACGCCGCACGGAACGCCGCGCTCAGAAACATGAACGATGAGACGACCCAGTTCGAGATTCGCGCCTTCCAAAAAATGCAGGATGCGTTGTCGGGGATCTTCAGCGATTTTCTCTCGGGTAATATCAAGGGATGGCAAGAGCTGGGGACGGCAGTAAAAAAAGTAATCGACTCGATAGTGTCGGAATGGCTCGGCATGCAATTGAAAACCGCGTTATTTGGATCGACAACGGGAGGGCCTTCCGGAGGGTCCGGTGTCGGCGGCTTGCTCGGTCAAGGTTTGGGGTGGCTTAGCCAGATGTTTGGCGGGGCAGCGCCCGGAGGATTTGCCGGCGCAACCAGCGCGACGTTTCTAAGCGCCTTCCCGGATTTCCATGCCGGCGGCGTCGTTGGCGAGAGCGGTCATCCGATGCATTTTGGCGATATGTCCATGTTCGCCAATGCGCGACGCTATGCAAGGGGAACGAACTTTCTCTTGCCCAACGAAGTTCCGATCATTGCTCACGTCGGCGAAAAAATCACTCCCGCAGGCAGACATGCCGGCGGTGGGTCCGGAGGGGACGTCTATAACTTCAGTTTCCAAGGAGTGGAGAACATCGACTCCTTTCGGCGCTCCCGGCCCCAACTCCTCGCCGATCTGACGCGCGCCGTCGAAAAGGGAAAGAAGCACCTGTAACCATGGCGCTCAGTATCACACAAGACTCCCTCCCGATCTTTCCGACGGATCTCGGCTTTGGCCGCCCCGGGGGGCCGGAATACAACACCGACGTCGCGATCCTGGAAAGCGGACACGAGCAACGAAACATCTATTGGCAAGAGCCGCGCTATTCTTGGGATGTCGGCTACGGCGTGCGCGAGATGGACAAGATCTACGCGATGCTTGAGTTCTTTCATTCGTGCAAGGGACGCGCGCGCCCGTTTCGCTTCAAGGACTGGCTCGACTACAAGAGCTGCGACATCGACGCTGTGCCGGCGTTCGATGACCAATCGCTCGGCGATGCGGTGAACGGTCAGACTCAGTTTCAATTAAAAAAGGTCTATGCGAAATCGCCCTACTCCACGACGGTCGATATCATCAAGCCGCGCGGTGCCTCGATCCTTATCGGCGAAGACGGCACCGCCGCCACGAGCGGGTGGACGATCGATGAGACGACCGGCATTATCACGCGCGACTCGGCGCTCTCCGGCGGCGAGAAAATCACGTGGGGTGGAGAGTTCTACCGCAAGGCGCGATTCGACGTGGACAAGCTCTCGCATTCTTTCGTCGCTTGGGAAGCAGGCGAAGTGGATGTCCCCGTGATTTCTCTAAGGGGAGTCTGAGGAGATGAAGGAATGCTCAGTCGCTCTTGCAGCTCATCTCCAAGGCGAAGTGACGAGCGTCATAGCCTGCGTAAAGCTGACGCTCACCAAGTATCAACCGCGGATCGCGGCAATCACTAACACGAGTCCGTGCATCGTAACGACTCGCTGGCCACATCATTATCCGACCGGCACGGTGGTCAAGTTTTATAACATCCGCGGCATGACCGAATTGAACGACCAGGAATACGTCGTTACGTACATCGACCGGCTCAACTTCTCGATCGCTGTGGACGCGACCGGGTTCGGCGAGTACACGAGCAAAGGCGAGGTCCGCAAGGTTGTCGGGTTCACCGAATTCTCGCGCGATCTGACCGTCGAGAACGTCGTCTACAATTCGACGCTCGCCTACAGCGTAAAGTCGCTGAAGCAAGGGTCCGATCTCTCCGTCGACTCTATCGAGCATCAGGGCGTGCTCAGAAACGCGGCCAAGGACGAGCTTGAGGCCGTCATCACCGCCGATGGCATCAGCGATGAGGATCTGGCCGCCGGGCGCTACGATAACTGCCAGGTCGAGATTTTTATCGTCAACCATGAAGATCTCAGCATGGGCAAGCTCGTCATGCCCCTGGGCGGTCGGCTCGGCGAAACCACGCTTCACCGGGGCATCTATCAGGCGGAACTGTCCGGTATGACCGCGCCCTTGCAAGAACAGCTCCAGGAGATCTACACGCGCGAGTGCCGCGCGGATCTGGGCGACGATCTGGACGGCAGCGAGGCTTATCACCAGCTGCGGACCGGGTTCGGCTGCAAGGTGAAGCTCGATCCGCCGGTCTGGAAAGGCCTGACGGATTACTCCGTGCGGCCAGCGGGCGATGCTGGCCTGGGCGCGGTGGTCAAGCCGACCTGGGCGGCTGGGCGGCAATTCCGTTGCAGTGTGGCCGGGACTTCTGGAGATATCGAACCGGCGTGGGATACGACGCTCGGCGCGACGAACGTCGATGGCAGCGTCACATGGATCACCGAAGAGGGTCTCACCAAGACCGGCGTTGTATACCAGGCGATCGATCGCAGGCGTTTTATCGACGACTCGCGTAACGAGGCACCGATCACAGGCGGCGCCGGCACATCCGCGCTCTTTCCCATCACCGCGGTCAACCAGGGCGCCAAGCGATTCACGATCGCGGGATCGCTGGCGGCAAACTTTCCCGCGGATGCGCGATTCGACGTCGTCGGGTCCGCCGGCAATGACGGACAGTACACAGTGGTCTCGGTCTCTCAGAGCGGCGGCAATACGTTGATCGTCGTTAGCCAATCGATTCCCGGAAGTGTGGCCGGCGGCAAGATCGTCGGCCGGCTGCCGGCGCTCGTCGGTTTTTTCACCTTTGGCAAAGTGACGTTCACGAGCGGTAAAAATATCGGCATCTCACGTGAGGTGAAGAGTTTCGCCGTGACTCCGGCGGGCGGCGGCTACGGAGGACCGGGTTATTTTGAACTGTTCGAGGCGGCGCCGTTCGACATCATGCTCGGCGATCTTTACGAGGTCCAAGCCGGCTGCGACAAATCCCTCGCGATGTGCGTGGGGCGATTCGACAACGTCAACAACAGAAGGGCCGAGGATAACATTCCCGGCATGGATGCGATCTTGCTCTACCCGGACGCCAAATGAACGCGCGTGAAAAAATTATCGCGGAAGCCAGAGACTGGAAATCAACCCCTTATAAGCATCAAGGCCGGCTGAAGCACGTCGGCTGCGACTGCGTGGGGCTCGCCGTACAGGTGGGCATCGTTCTCGGCCTGCTGCCGGCGGATCTCGAAGTCAACGGCTACTCGCGGTATCCGGATCCGCCGGAACTGATTCGCCGATTGAATCTCTACATGGAGCGGATAAACACCAGCGAGAGGCTCGGCGGCGACGTGCTGTTGTTGAAACCTTACCGGCTACCGCAGCACCTGGCGATTCTCACGTTCGACGGCACAATGATCCATGCAATCGACAAGACCCGCGGCGTGGCCGAGCACCGGCTCGATGAGGTCTGGACGAAATCGATCGTCGGGGTTTGGCGATACCGCGGGGTAGACGAGGATTTATGATTGTCATTACCGCGCTCGCGGCTTTTCTTTTTTTTCTGGCAATCCCTGAAGTAGCCCATGCGGTCGCGCTGGCGATCGGCCTGGGCGGCGCGCTGCTCGGCGGCGGCGCCGGAATGGCGATGGGCTTGACGGGCATGGCCCTATTTCAGGCCGCGTCCATCGGCTGGTCGATCGGATCGATGATCGGCAATATGTTTTTCGGTCCGAAGCTCCCAACCGTTTACGGTCCGCGGCTCCAAGACCGAACCGTTCAGTCAGCATCCTTCGGCGCCCACGTCACAAAATTATGGGGCTCCGATCGACTCGCGGCCGAAGTGATTTTTTCCAGCGAGATCAAAGAAAAGAAGCACACTACAAGCGTGGGCGGTAAAGGCATGGGCGGCGGTCAGACGTCGGTAACCTACACGTACTCGGTCGATATCATGCTGGCCTTCGGCCGCCAGGCGAAGGGCGTCGCGCGAATCTGGGCGGACACGAAATTGATTTACGACGCGACCGGCGCAACGCTTGAAAAGAAGATGGCCAAGGAAGGCGCGCGGTTTGTCAGGCGCGCAGGCGATGAAAGTCAACTCCCCTCAGCGCTCGAAGAGAGCTACCACGGCGCTGGTCAAGTCTCAGCGCACCGCGGGCTCTTTTGCATGGAGGCGGAAAATTTTCAGCTCGACGACTTCGGCCGGCGCATTCCGAACTTTCGCGCCGAGGTTTATACCGACGGCGAGGACCCGGTTTTCGAGGCGATAGGCTCTTACACCTACCCCGCAGCCCCCGTCTCGTACTGGCTGTCCGGAGGTGTGCCCTATGTGGACGCCTACGGCGAGATCTATTCGTTTTTCTTTCCCCAAGCGGATCGTTATTGGGCCGGCACCAATAATCGGATTTTTCACTGGACTCCGGATGCTCCAGCCGATCCAATCGTTGAGCCTGCGAAAACAATCACCTGGAGTCAGGGCATTCCACAAGCAGGCGCCGCGCGCGTGAATTCGGATGAGCCCTCGTATGCGATCTGGTCATCGGGCAATTATAGCCTCGAGGCTCGCACGCATCACTTAGTCCTCGCTTATTTTAACGACACGTCTCCCGGGCCGGCTTGGATCACGACGGACGCCGAGCTCGGATCGGATCATCAATACGTCGCCTTCATCGCCAAAAAGGGAAATTCTTTCTTCCTGGTTTCCGGCAACTGGCTATATTTTGGCGCGGACTCGTTGCACTTGATGTCCTTTAACTCAGCCGGCGCCAAGATCGGCGAGACGCGCGCGCTCTACGAACTCGCAGGCGCGGGCGGTCTGGTTTGGGACCTGAAATGCTCAGATACTTTTTTATGGGCGCTCGTGCGCGGGCCGAGTTTTAGGGGCTTGGCAAAGATCGATCCGGAAACGCTTGAGATCAAGAGCAGAATCTCGCTCGACACGGTCCCTAATCCGGTGGCATTCGACATCAAGAGCGATGCGGACATCTACGTGTTCTCTCCCAGCGATAGTGGCACGGAATTTTACCGGGTCGTCAGCGAGCAGCCGCCTGTGCTCGAAGCGTCCGCTGTCGGTAGCTCCTATATCTCAGTCCGGGCCTTTCCGTTCTGGGGACTTCATCTCCACAACGACGTCCTCATCGTCGATTTTGCCGGGTGTCTCGGCGGCTTTCAGCCTCTCATCGACCTGTTCTCGCAAACTCCAGCGAGCGACGAGGTAGCGCTCTGGAGGATCGTGCGCGATATAAACGTTATGGCCGGACTCGATTCTCCGGTGGGTGATACCCCGCCAACGACCGGCGATATCGACGTGAGCGAACTGACTGACCGGGTCCACGGCTATGCGCTCACGCGGTCGCTGACAGCGCGCGAGTCTCTGATTCAATTGCAGCAAACGTATTTTTTTGACGCACGGGTGAGCGGCGGAAAGCTCCGGTATCCAAAGCGCGGGAAAACTCCGGTCGCCTTGCTTTCAGGTGACGATCTGGCCGTCCGCGCCGCGCTCACGGACGAAATCCAGGATCGCCTTGCGCTGACACGCAAACGCGAGAGCGAGCTCCCGTTGCGTGTCCATATCGTTTTCAACAATTGGGAAGCGGATTATCAGGACGGTCACGAGTACGCGCCGCGGCAGATCACCGAGGCGCAAAGCCCAATCACTATTGAGATTTCTATCGCGATCACTTCCGCCAAGGCGCGCCGGGTGGCCGACGCTCTGCTCGCGCTTGCGTGGCTCGAACGAGACGCATTCAGTCTGAAAACTTCGCGCAAGTGGCTGCAGCTTGACGCCGCCGACAACGTCGAGGTTGAGATTACCGAAACGGGAGAGGCCAATGGCTGATGCGGGCGCGGGCCTTTCCTCGACTGCCGCCCAAGTACACGGCATCAGCGAATCCAGCGGGGCTTTGCTCTATACCGACGGCGCCGGCCTTTCCTCGACTGCCGCAAGAGTGGAGGGCGTCGGGGCGATCGCGAGCACGTGGGGCGCCGGCCTATCGTCCACGGCCGCACGAGCGGAAGCGGTCGGCGGTCTGCGGGCGGCCGAGGGCGCCGGTCTGTCGTCGACCGCGGCGAAGGTCACGGCGGGCGGCGGCGCGGAACTGGCCCAGCATGCGGAAAACCCGAAACGCTATATGCTCCGGATCAAAGAGATTCGGATCGGTGCCGGCGGCGTGCTCGAATATGATCTCGTGCGCGAAGATATCTCGATCTACGACAACGTCATCGAGAGCACGCACCTATCGACGGACGTGGTCGGTGGCAGTCCCTCAACTCCTCCGCATAGCGACACTGCTGCGTCGCACGTACCGGGATCCACGCGCGGCACGCTCCTGGACATTCCAGCGCTCGTTTCCATAGATGGATCTCCGGGATTCTACGCGGCATTGAGCGGATCGTCCGCGGGCTGGCGCGGCGCCATACTCTACGAGAAAGTCGGATCGGAATACAAAGACGACGCCAGCTCCGGCGATCGGTCCGCGATCGGCGTCACCAAGACCAAACTCTATTCCGGGGCCGTGACCACTTTTGATGGTGGCGGGCGGACGTTTGTTGTTGACGAGATAAACACAGTGGACGTGACTCTCTCCGAGGATATCAGCGAACTCGTTAGCGTCAGCGATGCGGATATGCAGGCCGGTCTCAATGCCTGCGCCATTGGCGCGTCCGGGCGCTGGGAGATTCTGACGTTTGCGACTGCCGAGCAGCTCGCGCCGAAAAAGTATCGGCTCTCCCGTTTTCTCCGTGGGCTCAAGGGAACAGAGTGGGCGATTGGCAGTCACACATCCGCCGACGCGTTTGTTCTGCTCGACAAATCGCTCGTCCGGATCACCGATGCGGCGAGCGTTTTAAACGTGGAGCGCACGTTTCGCGCCGTATCTATCGGCGGAGAATTTGACGACGCTAGAGATCAGAAATTTAGCAACACGGGCGTCAGCTCCAAGCCCCTCGCTCCCGTTTACCTCCGCGGAGAGCAGGATAGCGAAGATAATAAAATTTTGCGCTGGTGGCGTCGATCGCGGATCGACGGTCTCGCCGGCCGCGATGGGACTGAGGATCCGGATCTTGGCGAGAGTTCCGAGCGCTATGAGATCGAGATTTTAAATGCCGGCGGCACGGCTGTCCTTCGGACTCTTAGTTCCACGTCCGAGTCGGCCGTCTATTCGCGTGCGCAGCAGATCGACGATTTCGGGTCAGTGCCGGGCAGTCTGAAAATTCGCGTCTACCAGATCAGCTCCGTCGTCGGCAGAGGTTACGTCGGCGCGGCGACGATCAGCGTTTTCGACGCTCCAACCGAGGTGCCGACCGATCCGTTTGGCGGTCCTTATGACATAGGCTGCACGCTGATGGGCAAGCCGGAAGCCAGCGGCGTGATTCTGCGCTATCCATTCCCGCGCGCCGTCACGTTCACGGCCGGGCTGCCGCTGAGCCGCGGGGTCGTTGGAGTGGCCGGAACGGCAGACACGACGCTCAGCCTCAAGAAAAATGGCAGTGAGTTCGCAACCCTGGTTTTCAGCGCGGCCGCGCTCACGGCGATCTTCGCGGCGGCGGACGATGTCACTTTTCAGGCGGGCGACGTGCTAACGGTCGTGGCGCCCGCCTCACCGGACGCGACACTCTCGGACATTGGCTTCGGTCTAGCGGGCATAAGGAGTTAGAGATGGCTTTTTTATTTGCTGACAGTTTCGATCACTTGGCGACTGCGGATATTTTGCAAAAATGGACGCAAGCGCTCGTGGGCGGCGGCGGCGGGTTAGCGCCGACCATCAATTCAACGGCCGGTCGCAGAGGCGGCAACGGCGTCTCACTCGCTGTTGCCTCCAGCGGTAGTGCCAGCAAGAGTCAATCTTTGGCGATCACTCTCGCTCCTGGGGACGGCACGGCAATCATAGGATTTTCGTTCGCGACAACCACTTTGGCTAGACTCGGGGTCAGCACCGCAGAGGCCACCTCTAATAATATTTGCCGCATCCGTGACGCCGGCACGACGCAGGTCTGGTTTCGGCTCAACGCCGACGGAACGATCAGCGCTCTCAGATCGACAACCATTCTAGGGACTACAACCTTC